>JAUHZG010000007.1 GCA_030425845.1 Gammaproteobacteria bacterium | reverse complement strand
GATACCTCAATATATGAACTGCTTAGTCTTCCCTTAATAACATATCGGTATTTACTCGAGGAGCTTAAATATATAAGCCATAAAATTCAGTTTAAACACAAAGCCCTTTTAACCTGTTCTTTATTCGAAGTTAAGATAAAAATTACAAGTTCATTTTTGAAAGTGTAGATAAGGAGGCCAACCTCTCCCCCTCTGCGCTGCAGCCAACACCTAACACCAAGGCACCATCAGCTAACGACCATCACGCCCAGCAACCAAGCCACTACCCACACCTACTCATAACAGAGCAACTGTCAGGCAGCCACAAGGCCACAAAAAACCAAACCTCTACATAAAATTATCTTTATGCGCAGCCGCGGCTCTGGCGACAGACTTACCGATGATATTTTTATCGACCAAGCCTTTCAGACATTGATCGAGGGTTTGCATGCCTTGTGCGGCACCGGTCTGAATTGCCGAATACATTTGCGCGACTTTGTCTTCACGGATCAAGTTACGAATCGCCCCCGTACACATCATGATTTCGTGAGCGGCGACACGACCGCCTTCGGTTTTTTTCAACAGCGTTTGTGAGATCACCGCTTGCAATGACTCAGACAACATCGTACGGATCATTGGTTTTTCCGCAGCAGGGAAGACGTCAATCACACGGTTAATGGTTTTTGCCGCTGAGCTAGTGTGCAAGGTTCCAAACACTAAGTGTCCGGTTTCGGCCGCAGTCAACGCCAAACGAATAGTTTCCACGTCCCGCATTTCCCCGATCAGAATCGTATCCGGATCTTCACGTAACGCCGAGCGCAGGGCGGCATTAAAGCTTAAAGTATCACGATGAACTTCCCGTTGGTTGAACAATGACTTTTTACTTTCGTGTACAAACTCAATCGGATCCTCAATTGTTAGAATGTGATCATATTTGCTGTTGTTAATATAGTTAAGCATCGCTGCCAGCGTAGTACTCTTACCTGAGCCTGTGGGTCCGGTCACCAACACCATGCCTTTAGGGTAATCTGAAATCGATTTGAAAATATCGGGCGCATTAAGATCTTCTAATGACAACACTTCACTCGGGATCGTTCTAAACACCGCGGCCGCGCCTCGATCTTGGTTAAACGCGTTCACCCTAAAGCGTGCAAGACCAGGGATTTCGAATGAGAAATCCGCTTCTAAGCTTTCTTCGTATTCTTTACGCTGTCTGTCATTCATGATCTCATAAATAAGACCAATGACTTCTTTGTGCTCCATCGAGGGCAAGTTAATCCGACGCATTTCACCGTCAACACGAATCATCGGCGGCATGCCGGACGATAAATGCATATCTGACGCACTATTTTTTACACTAAATGCCAATAATTCGGTAATATCCATGAAACACTACTCCTTCCTAGTTAAGAGAGATGATGACAACAACAAACATCGCACAGCGTTATCAAACGCTTCTTCATTCCATTATAGACGCCGAACGGCGCTTTAGCCGTGTGCAGGGCAGCGTTGCGCTACTGGGGGTCAGTAAGAAGCAACCCATGGAGAAACTGCAGGCGGGTTATGATGCGGGCCTACGGCTCATGGGCGAAAATTACTTACAAGAAGCACAAGACAAAATGCCCCAGCTACCCAAAGATATTGAGTGGCACTTTATTGGACACTGTCAAAGCAATAAAGCCAAGGCCGTCGCAGAGAATTTTGCATGGTGTCATACAGTAGACAGTCTAAAGCTAGCCACACGCCTAGCCAAAGCATCGGTTGCCTCACAAAAACAGCTGTCCATCTGCCTGCAAGTCAATATCGAAAACGAACCCACTAAGTCCGGGATCTCGCTCGATTCACTGCCTGCGCTCGCGGAAAAGGTGGCAGAACTTCGTGGGCTATCACTGCGTGGATTGATGTGTATCCCCACACCATGTGAAGATGAAGTACAGAGCCGACGCGTGTTCGCCCGACTGTGGCGCGCGCAAGAAGATCTGATTGACCGTGGTCACAATCTGGATACTCTCTCCATGGGCATGAGTCATGATTACGAAGCGGCTATCGCCGAAGGCGCCACCCTAATTCGCGTTGGCAGCGCACTATTTGGAGAAAGACAATGAAATGTACCCTCATCGGCGCAGGCAACATGGCCACCGCCTTGATCAACGGCTTTATCGCACAGGGCTTACGCTTCGAGCGCTTAACAATTGCCTGCCCCGATCTAAAAGCATTAGATCCATTTGCAAACAACCCAGCTATCACTACTACCACCGATAATGTTGAAGCGATTGAGGACGCCTCTCTCATCTTGCTCGCGGTCAAACCTAATGTCTGCCAAACCGTCTGTGAACAACTCGCCCCCCACATCACACCCGCTCAGTGCTTACTTTCCGTAGCAGCAGGCGTCACCATGGCTTCTTTTGCTAAGTGGCTGGGAGACCAACAGCCCATTATTCGTTGTATGCCCAACACCCCAGCGTTAGTCGGCGCCGGTGCCAGCGCATTAGCGGCCAATCCACATGCATCAAACAGCCATAAAACACAGGCAGAATCCCTACTGCAAGCCGTAGGCACGGTTGTCTGGGTTGAGGAAGAGACACAATTGGATGTGGTGACCGCACTATCAGGCAGTGGTCCGGCGTACTTCTTCTTATTCTTCGATCACCTTGTGCAAGCCGCGGTAAAACGTGGCTTGCAAGAAGACTGCGCCAAACAGCTTGCACTTCAGACCGCGAAAGGCGCCGCCTTGCTTGCCAGTGAGAGCCCAGATTCCTTAAGTGAACTACGTAAAAAAGTCACCAGCAAAGGCGGTACAACCGCCGCAGGCTTGGCGCAATTTGAACAGCATGATTTCGCGCAAATCGTCGACGATGTCATCGGAGCTGCAACCTTGCGCGCCAAAGAGCTCGCACAAGGCGGCTAGTGTTTGTCTTTGATGACTATCCTTGATAGCCTGAGGGCCGCTAGATGGGTTGTAGTTGTCATCCTTCGGCGTAGGTTTGTCCATTATATTGGAAAGGTAAAAAGCACCACACAGAAAGAGGGGAAAAAATGGCAGGACCATTAACACAAGCAATCTTACTCATCATTAACGTACTATTCGGCGCGTACATCTTCGTCATCATGTTACGTATCTTAATGATGGCTACCGGCGTCAACTTCCATAATCCACTCGCGCAATTTGCCCACAAGGTAACCGAACCGGTTTGCGCCCCGTTAAAAAAAGTCTTACCGCGCGTACGTGCCTTCGACATGCCGGGTGTGGTGCTGTTATTTCTCGTCGATGTCATTAAGCTCACCCTCATTGCGACCTTTACCACGGGCCTACCCTTCTTACCAGGGCTAATCTTACTCGCCATCCCCGACTTACTCAGCAGCTTTGTCAACTTGATTTTCTTCGCCGTGCTAATCGTCGTGATCTTAAGTTGGATCCAACCACAAGGACACAACCCTGCACTCGAAGTCCTCTACAAAATCACTGATCCCTTAATGCGACGAGCGCAAAAGCTTATTCCCCCAGTCGCCGGTTTCGATCTGTCACCAATTCTTATTATATTAGGTATCAAGCTAGTTGAAATCTTAGTGATAGGCCCCTTGTTTGTCGCGATTGCGCGTTTCGTTGGTGGGCTGTAAGACATGAAATCACTCTCAGATAAGTGGTACATCTGCGTGATGATCCTGTGTGCCGGTATGGGGGGCATGCTCTATGGTTATGATATTGGTGTGATCTCAGGCGCCTTACTCTTTATTCATCATTCTATTGCCATGACAACCAGCCAAACAGGGATCATCGTCGGTGCCGTATTAAGCGGCAGCTTAGTCGGTTCATTGATCACCGGCAGCCTTGCCGATCGCTTTGGCCGGCGTACCATGATACTCATTTCGTGTGTGATCTTCTCCCTAGGCATAGGTCAAATATTACTAGCACAAAGCTTCTCGTCATTACTCAGTGCACGCTTACTGTTAGGACTTGCCGTCGGGATGGTCTCTGTGACGGTGCCCCTCTATCTCACCGAGTCAGCGCCGGCCGCCATTCGTGGACGCAGTGTTAGTATTTTCCAATTGTTTTTAACCTTTGGCATCGTACTCGCGTACGTAGTTGACTTAGCTTTTACTCCCTCTGGCAACTGGCGCGCGATGTTTGCTATGATTTTGATCCCAACCGCGTTGTTATTTATTACTATGTGTCTACTTCCCGAGACACCGCGTTGGTTATTTGCCAACAAAAAAGAAAAACAAGCGTTAGCGGTATTAAAGCGTACTCACAAACCCTATGAGATCAAAGCCGAAGTCGCTGAGATTCAATCGCAATTAGCCAAAGAGCAGGGCGGTTGGCGCGAGTTATTCTCTAAAAATTTAGCATGGCCACTGTTTGTCGCTCTCTTCATTGCTATATGCAATCAACTCACTGGTGTAAACTGTATTTTACAGTACGCCCCTATCGTCTTAAAAAAAGCCGGCTTTAGTTCGCACTTACTCATGATGGGCGGCACTGTCGGTATTGGCACCATTAACTTTATCACCACCTTAATCGCCATCGGCTTAATCGATAAAGTAGGGCGCAAGCAATTACTCGCTTTCGGTACCTTATTATTAGTTGTCACCGATCTCTTCTTAGCGGTGATCGCGCATCACGCTCACCTTAATGCAATGGATGGTTGGTTATTCTTAAGCGGGCTCATCGTCTATATCTTCGCCTATGCCATGGGGCCAGGCGTCGTGGTCTGGCTTGCTATCTCAGAGCTACTGCCCACCAAAGTCAGAGGGCGTGCCGTCGCGTTGTGCTTGTTTGCCAACTCAGCGGCCGCCGCTGTATTAGCCTCGACTTTCATGGAGTTGATCCAATCTATTGGACTGTCCAATACCTTTAGTTTGTTTGCTTGCTTTACTTTTTGTTACTGGTTAATGGCCAAATATGGCCTGCCAGAAACCAAAGGTAAAACACTAGAACAAATCCAAACCGAATTTGCTACTTAAGGAGCGACTAATGACCAACAGCTTATACCCAGAAATATCTCCATACAAAGAAAGTTTTTTTCAAGTGGATGGTACCCATGCGCTTAACATTCGCGAATTTGGTAACGCTGATGGGATCCCAGTCCTGGTGCACCATGGGGGTCCAGGTGCGGGTTGTCCGGATGATTATGCGCGTTTTTTTGATCCGCAAAAGTACTACGTCGTGCTCTATGATCAACGTGGTGCAGGCAAATCCACGCCTGCGGCTTGTCTTAAAGATAACAACTGCCCCCAGTTAGTCGAAGATGTAAAATCCTTAATGGAACACCTTGGTCTTGAGAAAGCACTCATGTTTGGCGGTTCGTGGGGCTCTACACTGCCTATCTTGTTTGCGGAAAAATACCCCGAGAAAGTCACGGGGCTCATCTTGCGAGGGATCTTCTTAGGGCGAGAGCAAGACATCAGTGCTTTTTTAAGTGACGACTGTGAAGCGGCGAAGCTTTATCCAAAAGAATGGCAAGCACTCAAAGAGACGGCCGGTTTTGCAGCTGATGAACACTGTAGCTTTAGCGATTTCATGGGTAAACTTGCCAAAGTGATCCGCAATGACGATGAAGCTGTTTGGTTACCTGTCGCCACGCAATTTACTCAGTGGGAAGTGATGAACTCCTGCACGGACAAGTCGCACTTAGAGGAAGATTTGGCCTGGGCCAGTACCCCCAGTGGGGCGACCTTAGGACGTACCGAGATCCATTTCATGGCTGATAAGCTGCACTTAACGCCAAATCAGCTACTCGATGATATCGCGCCTATCCGTGACGCCAGCTATCCCATTTACGTGGTACACGGTAAGCAAGATGTGATCTGTCCCATTCTTCAAGCCGACGCCTTCGTTGAAGCCATCGGTGGCGAGGACAAAGCCAATGTCACTTACTATCGCACAACTGCAGGACACTCGTGCATGGAGCCTGGCAACATCGACAAGCTAGTCGAGGCAACAAACTTATTCGCGGCCGATTATAGCTAGCCTAGTTCACCCTATTGCTTATAGTGCGGTTTCGCACAAAGCGGTAGGGTGATTTTCATACTAAGCTTAATAGTGCTGTGCTTGAAAAGGAGTTTGCTATGGGCTGGGCGCTATTACTCATCATTGTTGCTGTGATCTTATATTGTATTAGTATCTACAACACCTTGGTCAAATTAAAAAACCAAGTCGATGAAGGCTGGAGTGGCATTGATGTCCAGCTCAAACGCCGACACAATCTCATTCCTAACTTAATCGCCACCGTCAAAGGCTATCAACAACACGAAAGTGATACGCTAGAGAAGATCACCGCGCTACGCTCACAAGCGCAATCGGCCAATGACATGAAAACGCGCTCCGACCTAGAATCAGCATTAAGTGCAAACTTGGGCAAACTGTTTGTCAACATAGAGGCCTACCCCGATCTCAAAGCTAACCAAAACTTCCTCGATCTACAACAGCAGCTCGCCGAGATTGAAGATCAGATCCAACTCGCTAGGCGTTACTATAACGGTGCCACCCGTGATTACAATACAAAGATAGAGTCTTTCCCTGATGTGATTATCGCAAAGAAATTTACATTTACAGCACGCGATTTTTTTGAAATTGATGAAACCGCCAAAGAAGTACCCAAAGTAAGTTTTTAACACTTACTAAGAAATTCACTTCGGCTGTCATTGGAGGGAACCGATGTTACGTCATAAACTGTCATTGTTTTTTCTGTTTATCTTGGCTTGTTGTCTCGCGCCTCTTAGCTATGCTGCCAAACCCGTCATTTTAAATTTTCACAGTCAGATCACCGTTGAAAAAAGTGGCGAAATGATGATTACTGAGCACATCACGGTAAAAAGCTATAATAAGATCATCAAACGTGGGATCTATCGTGACATTCCTACGCGCTATGTCAAAGGCGGAAAACCTTATTCAATAGGGCTTGACGTCATTGATGCACAAATCGATTCCCGTCCGACCAATTACCGTGTGGTTAATCACGGCAGAGGCGTGCGCATCTATATCGGCAAGAAAAACAAACGTGTCGGTGCAGGCGTGCACACTTACACGCTCACATATACCATCAACCGAGGTATTGGGTTTTATAAAAAGCATGATGAGTTGTATTGGAATGTGACCGGTCCCGACTGGAAATTTCCAATAAAGCAAGCGGCTGCGTCAGTTACGCTCCCCCAAGGCGCCGCCGAGAAACTCACCCGTATTACCGCCTACACAGGTCGCCATGGTGAGCGCGGCAAAGGCTACAAGGCAGAACGAACCCCTGAAGGCAAAATCAACATTCAATCCACTAAAACACTCTCACCAGGTAAGCAGATGACACTCGTCGTTGGTTGGCCTAAGGGATTTGTCAAAGAACCAACTGCTGCGGACAAGTGGGCTTACTTTCTGCAAGACTATCAGCCCTTTCTTTTAGCATTAGGCGCCATTGGTGTATTGCTCTTATATTATATCGTCATGTGGCGAGCTTTAGGACGAGATCCTGATCTTGGTACTGTGATCCCATTGTATGTCCCTCCAAAAGGCTATACCCCCGCAAGCCTACGCTATATTTGCGGAATGGATTTTGATAATAAAGTCTTAACCTCAGGTCTTATTGACATGGCCGTTAAGGGATGTATCGAGATAAACGAAACCGAGTCAAAATCTTTTCTTAGCTTTTCACAAAACAATTACCAAATCATCAAGACCAATAAACCAACCGATATTCTCAGCAAGGCGCAAATAGAATTGTACTCAAAAATTTTCTCCGCCGGAGACTGCGTAGACATAAAAAAAGACTCCACTGATATTCTAGTTGATGCCAGGAAACAATATGAAGAAGTGTTAAAAGACGAGTACAGCAAACGATATTTCAAGCATAATTTCACTGGTGTCATCATTGGCATGGGGTTGACGTTAATCATGTGTCTCGCGTTTGCTATTAGTTTAGGCGCAGCTGGATCGTTTGACAATCTTGAATCGGTTTTCATTATCACGGCAGTGACGTTTTTAGCGACCATTATGTTTGACGCGAAGAAGTGGCTGACCTACGTGATACCGATAGGCTTTGCGCTGGTTGCCTTGCTAACCTTGTTTATCGCCTATTTTGACAATCAGCCATTGTACTTGATTGTCACGTTAATTTGTTCATTCACCTTTATCAATACTGTATTTTGCTATCTGCTGCGTGCCCCCACAAAACGGGGCACAAAGATACTGCGTGAAACACTAGGCTTTAAAATGTTCTTAGAGGCAACGGAAAAAGATCAAATGGCTTTTCGCAATCCACCAGAGAAAACGCCTGAGTTATTTGAAAAATATTTGCCGTATGCCATTGCACTTGATGTTGAGCAAAAATGGTGTGAAAAATTCAACCGTGTACTGGCGAATATTTCCAATCAGGATAAACGATCGGGCTATCAGCCTTCCTGGTATCGCTCTACATCAACAGGCTCCTCTAACCTCACCTCGTTCTCAACAGCAGCCTTTGCCAGTAGTTTTAGCAGTAGCTTTAACTCTGCCATTGCCAGTGCCGCCAATCCATCTTCTGGCTCAGGCTTTAGTGGTGGTGGCGCCGGAGGAGGAGGTGGCGGCGGCGGCGGTGGCGGCTGGTAACTGTCTACTTTCCCTTCAACTCAATGGAAAAGAGGTGCTAGTGGAGATAGTAAATTAATTCGTGAATCGATAGGCAACAAATAAGTCACTTTGCCTAGAACTTGTATCAATTCCTTTTACCTTATTGCCTTAGCAAGAACGTCTCCTCTATTATCACGTCATCATATTATTTGAAGGAGTAAGCTATGCCCAAACCTAATATCATGTATCCAGAATGTAAACCTAGTTCCGAAATTTTCCTGGCAGTTGATGACACACATCGGCTCAACATCCGTGAATTCGGTAACCCAAATGGCATACCTGTTGTTGTTCATCATGGAGGACCAGGTGCTGGCTGCCCAGATAGCTATGCGAGATATTTCGACCCAGAAGAGTATCGAATCATCCTTTATGATCAAAGGGGTGCGGGTAAGTCAACGCCCTTTGCTTGTCTTGAAAACAATACATCGACGCATCTTGTTGACGATGTGAAACGCCTACTCGATTTTTTAGAATTGCCACAAGCACTGATGTTTGGCGGCTCGTGGGGCGCCACACTCCCCATCTTATTTGCCGAAAAATATCCCAAAATGGTATCCGGCTTAATCTTACGCGGTATCTTCTTAGGTCGTGAACGAGATTGTAGTGCTTTCTTAAGAGAAGACTCAGCAGCCGCGAAAAATCACCCTAACGAGTGGAAAGATTTAAAAGCGCTAGCAGGACTTGCACGTGATGAAGAGTGCACCTTTGATAACCTCATTGCAAAGCTCGCTATTCAAGCTCGTAACCCTGATCCTGAGATCTGGAAACCTGTCGCCAAGGCTTTTGCGGCTTGGGAAGCGCTTAATTCATGTACCGGTGAAGAAGAAACAGCCGAGGAAATTGCTTGGGCCAACACGGACGAAGGCGCTCAAATGGGGCGGATGGAAATTCATTTTATGGCAGATGCCTTCTCACTAGAGGACAATCAAATTATCAAAGGGGCTAAAGCAATCAAAGACGCGACTTATCCCGTCACTATCGTCCATGGTAAGCAAGATGATATTTGTCCCATCTATCAAACAGAGCAATTTGTCGTGGCTATTGGCGGTGAACACCAAGCCCGACTCACTGTCCATCGCACTGAGGCGGGACACTCCGGTATGGAACCAGGTAACATTGACAAGTTGGTACAAGCCACGAGGGACTATGCTACCTACCATAAAGAACAGCAACTTCTCGCAGAGGCAGATGGGACTCGCCCAAGCAGTCCTGTACCATCGACTTAGCGACGTCTAGCACCAATCCCTGTGATCATTCTCTGATGAGCGACATGATCACAGGGAGCATTACCCGTTATGCAAAGATGCTTACAACAGCGTCCCTGAAGGCATTTCCATGCTCAGCTTGAGCTGAGCCAAAGTCTATACCCCAAGGTCATTCCCCACCCAACATCAGGCTTACCAAACCGACTCTAACGTACGGTCGGATATAGTCTGCTTTGCATCAAAGTGATACCATCCGCGCAATTATCTATCAATTTACTCCACTTATAAGGTATCAATATGTTAACAGATGCTCCTGCTCTCGAATCCAAGTCAACCCCACTACAACTCGATAACACGTTAGTCTCGTACCTTCCCAACGCCTTGAAAATTTTGCCAGACTGTGCCGAGCGAAGCTTGCAAGCCTTGCTTTATTTTATCGAGCACGGCCATGGCGCCACTGATGAGCATGGCAGAGGTCCCTATCGCTTTAGAGAGAGGATTTTGGCACCCACTGAGGACGATCCTCATAATCAAAAATGGGTAATAGTTTATAAAACATTAGAAGCCGATGCGCTCAACACTCTCCTCGAGCAAGCTTTAGAGACACTACGAGCACAGCTTACCAATGAAGGGCTCACCACCGCACAACAAAAGCTCGACGCACTGATACAGGACAATGCTGATATCACCACACACGGACAGGCATTGGACGAACTCTTTCGCACCCATCTGCAACCACTTGATATTTCCAGTATGATGGAGACTTCACACCTTCGCAGGCACGCAAGTGAACTCACGGAAAAACAAGAATGCATTGTTTTAGTTGGAGATACAGGTGCCGGTAAGTCGACACTGATCTATTTACTACGAAACTGCACACTAAGGTACCAACATGGTGTTATGCGTTGGACACACCGTGATCGTGAAACAGCAAGGTTTGTCATTGGTGATGGCACAGAATCCCAAACCAAAATGGTGGAAAGCATTGCTGCCACCAGTCTTAAGGGTAAAGAGTATATCCTGTCTGACACACCAGGATTTGGTGATACTGATGGCGCAGAAACAGCACTACTGACCCCATTTTTAATACGAGAAGCTCTCACACCAGCGAGCTCGATACGACTTCTCTCAGCGGTAAAGGTGTCAAGTTTTACGGCTAGCCGAGGCCAACCTTTCTTTGATAGCTTAGAATCCATTGCCAAGCTGGTTCCAAACATTGAAGAGCACTTGCGTAGCTTGCTCCTAGTGATCACAGGTATCAATGATGCAATCAATCCAGAGACAATTGCAGACATTTTACAGCGCTATGTCAGCAACCGACCAAAATCATTAAGCGACAAAGCCTATGCTATCTTATGCCATCTGCATACTAGCCTAAGTCAACGCACACCATCCGTCATTTTCTTTCATGGGATTGCAGAGAAAGATTCTGTGCAACAGCGTCACATGGAGCAGCAAAGGAAAGCGGTCTGGTCCGCACTCGAGTCCCTCACACCGATGCCAAGCGCATTTAGCGCGTTTGCTGAAAACAAACATATCGAAAAAGCGCGCCGCCAAGTTGAGCTCCACCTCGCTGCAATCAGGCGAGTATTTGATTACCTGGACGATGCTAGCCATTACTCAACCCCCAACGCCCGTAAAAAACTGTCTCATCAACTAGGTAGGCTTAACCAAAAGTTAGAGGAAATCGTTTTCTTAAGTGAAATATTACCCGGTGTCACACAAACAGCGCAGGCAGAATGTCAGAGACGTTATGCACGGCTTTATGCGACATTAGAAACTGAGTTTCGTCGACTTTCTCAACACAATATGAAATCACCACTGGATCAGAGGACGGTAAGTCAGTCGCATAATATTTTGGCGATTAAGACCGTTCTCATTCATGTCATAGGAGAGTTGTTGCGTCCTCAAGAAGACGATGAGAAAGCGCATGAACGAGAGGCAGCCGCTGCAGCGCCCGCTGCCATAACAGACGATGCCGCAGTTGAGACAATTGATACGGCTCATGTCAGTGCACTATTCACCCAAGCAAAAACTGCGCTCGATGAGTACAGCACCTACATTGAACATGATGTGGCATTTGAGGTGCAACACACTGTTCCAGGTATCTTAGCGAATAAAAATCGCGAAGCCGAGCAGCTAGGGACTCCTTGTGTCAACTTACCTGAAAACGACCCTATCTTATCCGGCTTAGCTGAAACAATAGCAGCGAAAGCTGGGATAGACATTGATAGGTGCACCAACTTTCTCACCAACCAGAGAGAAACCCTAGGCGATCGCAAGCAAATCACCAGCAAGCTCATCACTCTTTTGACCAACTTACAATTACTTTCCTCGCAATATCAAACGTCGCTTGAGGAAGACGCCGATACTATAATATTGGCTTTCTCCGATAGACTATTACAACGGCTTGAAGCACTAAGCGCAGCGGCCAGTGACTATGCAGGATTTTGGGCTCACCTACAATTATTAGGAAAACTCTCTACCGTTTTTGACGAGGTACTCCCTGGAGTCGGTCAAGCTCACAAAGTAGGGGATGAGAAGGAGGCTATTGAAGCAGATAAGGCGGCACTCATCCAGCGATTTAACGATCAACGTCACCAGTTCATCACAGCACTATGGCACTTTGTTCACCCAATGACACAGATGCTGGCATCAGAAGCGACGCTGACTGAAGGACAAGTTAAAGAAGCCATTTTCCGATCGAGTGTGCTAGGGAAGCTATTTGTGGAGCCCAACATCTTTTCTTGGTTCCAGGGATGTCAAGTTGCTTTAGAGAATGGAGATACGTGTTCACTTGAATCAATCGTAGAAAGTGTGTGGGGAACAAAAAAACGCATGGAGCTCGTCAAGACCCATGATGACTCTTCCGATAACAGCGATTCCGATGATGACGACGAAAAAGCTGACGACGCACCCGACGTCGCTGAAAATGAAGCGGGGGCAGTCAAAACGTTCGCCAAATCCATGTTGGAGGCTCTACAACGGCAATGTGATTTAATTACGACTGGCGATAGTCATCAAATCGACGCTAACTTAACCGCGATAGCAGCGCTAACACCGCGGGTTACTCAGGTTTTCTACGCGTTAAGTTTACCCCACCCCGATCTTTTTGATTTCAACTCTAGTAAAGCAAGAGTCGCTGAGACAATTAAAGCGGCTTTACTACGTGTCATTTCTCCTTGGCAAAGCCGTCTAGCACAAGCTGCGCCTATCGATGAAGTCACGTACCAGCAAATGCAGCGTTATTTTGAGAGTACAGGTGGTATCGAGTGGTTAGTGAAACTTGATCTACACACTGACTGCGTCACCGCGCTACAAACCCACATCAAACTAAGGATCGACGCTCATGTCACAAGACTTGCCCGTCTTGACTTCAACCTGCTCGCCACAGAAAGTATAGAACAAGCCGTTGTTTTCTTAAACGAGCTACAACTCCTAAAAACAACATTACAAGAGTCATTAACCGAGGATACTCGCACGCTTCTAGATACGACACTAGACACCTATAATCAAAGATTGAGTGTAACTCTTCTGGGCGTATCCGACTTAACTAATGATCCATCACAACACTTAGTCGATAGCACAACGCCTAGAGGGGAAAGAACTTCTGTCATTATTCGCACTTTACAGCCTTCACAATCTCCTGATGAAGATGAAAGTAAAGCCGCCTTTTCCGGGCCATTGGATATCACTAAGTTAACGACTGTTGCTCGCACCGTACTTGCGGTGACTCACTGCCAAACACCCGTAAGAGAACAAGCAAGTAATGCAAATGGCTGGCTACACAATTTTGTCAGAGACTATACTGCACGAAAAGATAGCCTATGCCAACGTACTCTCAACTTGCTTAAAGAGTTTGATCCTAGCCGTGTTAATGACCCACTACGTAGGTCTGATAGCAACACACCGAATAGTGAGCAAGTGATACTTGTGATTGAACTTCTTGGACTCTCTTATGCCGAGCTAAAAGAGTATCAAGCAGATCTTCCAGATACCTATAACAATGCAGCAAGTGTTACCGAAGATTGGCGCCTATTAGTCGGCAAGTTGTACGAAGACATTGAGAAAGCATTAGATGCACTCTTCAGTAGCGCAGTAACAGGAGATGAAATTGCCAAGGCACGCTTACCCTTGCAAATTGATTTTATCGAAATGCTTTTACCTCTTGATGACTTGTTACCCGAGGGAGCGGCTTTCCGCAACAGAAACTTTGCAGGTCTACATCACCGCTACCAATCGGTTAAATCCAACGATGCCATTGTCGGTGAAGCGAAGACACTTATCGTGCTTATCAATGAGGGTGAGTTCGATAGGTTAACATCAGCAATAGCCGAGCTTCCACCAACCTCACCTTTGCGCCCACTTATCACCGCTCAAATCCAGCAAAAAATACGTCTAGCATTAAGGGACTGTCATAAAACAGCAGAAAGACTTGCTGCTGCCAGCACCGCAAAGTGTGTCGATTTCAACCCGCTACAAAAGCAAATAGCAACGCTGCGCTCACTGCAACCTCTCGTCGAACAATATGCAAACAGTGATGTAAAGGCTGGATACGAGCATGAACGACAGCATGCACAGCAAAGTCTCAACCAATGGCTAGCAAACATCATAGGCACAGCTGAGACTGAGCGTAGAGCCTACCGTTACAGTTGGAATATTGAGACTCTCGCTAGCCTGCAGGAAGTCTTAGATGAAGAGAAGGACGGTCCTGTTGTCATGCGACCGGAAAGTCATCAGCACAAACGTGGAGAAATGGCACTAGCACTTCGCACAAGTTTTACTGAACTCACTGAGCTAAGAGTAGAAAACCAACGCACACTGCGTGCGATCTATGATGGCTTGCATACTCATAACGCCTTTGAATCATGGGAAGAATATAGCTCGTCCTCGCTTTGGGATGCAGTTGCACAGAGGCTTGTCAGAGAATGTGGGGAACGCCTTACCACTGCCCACACTGAGTTTACAGAGTCACGTCTTAATTTAGAGCAACTCCTGGAAGTGATCCGTACACAGGCTCAGCTAGTTGTAAGGCTACCGGACGATAATGATTGCCGCCAACAAGTGGAGGGACAGTGTTATACTCTGCTTGACAAGCTCGATGCGGATACTGCGCTCTCCTTAGCAACACGACTCGCGCTACTGGCTGCCCATACGCAGATGAAACAAGTCCTGCAAAGACTCAGCTTACCCCACACATCGACTTTCGTCAGTGAACACTTATCCTCACTTGCTCAAGATACCAATGACAAATTAGCCAGATCAGAATACCCCGAAGAAGAGCTAAACAAATTACAACAGCTATCACAACTGTTGCCGAACTTACAGCGGGTAACCACTCTGTACGAGTCTACGATAGAGACGGTCACAGAAAGAATTAAAGCTAGTGCGCGAACTATTCACAACATGTTTGACGCAGCAAAAACGGGGGCCAACCCTGAGCTATCGATAGCACAACTTGCTGCTGAAATTAATTTTCTGGTACAAGCCTGTCAATCGTCACATACCTCTGGCCTGATAGACGAGCCGCTAAGAGCAGCAATAAACGCCGAGTTACGAGCTATTCATACTTATCTTTGCCAAGCACGGAATCAAGTCGATAGCAGCCTCAACGCCCGTGAAATGAACAGCTTAGTTCTTACTCTTGGCACTCTCAAGCGCTGGGAAGCTGTACGCAAGGCTCTTGAGAACGCCGTCCAAGTTGGCTTTTCACTTAGTAGTAACGACGAAAAAGCGACGCCTTTAGCCACCCTGACCCTTCACGACAGTGCCACAAGTGTTTTTACCGTACTAGAACAACACATTCGGCAAGCAGGTCTGCTACAGGACAACTTAGCCACTCAAGGGCGAGAGCTCAGGGTTCAGTACTACCAAGCACAACAGGGCGTAGCCACTTTCATCGCGAGTGCCGAAGAAAAGCTAACACCTCTTATTGGAGACTATCGTGATGGGCGAACTACGCTAGACACAGACTTTGGACTAGGGGTTTTCCAAAAATCTACCGCCGAGCGACTCAGAGTCCTCTCTTTGCAGGCCAAAGCCACGCTTGATAATGAGCATTCATTATCACCTGACACGAACTGGCGAAACTTTGAAGCGCAACTGCGTGAGATGCAAGTGTTTGCAGAGTGTTGTGTGGCTAGCCACGAATTAAATACTCTAATGCTCGAGTTGACCACATCGGCCCATGGTAGTGGCGCCGCGAAAATAAATAGAGTCTTCGACAATCGAGGAGCAGAATCCGCACAGACAACCGTACCAGCCATACAAGCGGCGAACGCGCTTATCACGTATTTAGAGCAACGAATTACTCACCAAAGCCAAGGATTGATTCGCGGTTACAATGACGTGAAAAGCGAAGACAACCGTCAAGCCATTGTTGGCTTCTTAGTAAATCTGCAAAAAATTATTAACGACGTGCCTTCCTTGTCAAACAGGGTGAGAAAGCTCGTTGCTAATTTCTTAAGTGGTTTACAACAAGCCGTTGGCCCGCAACACTTGCAATTACTTGCCACCGCGCTACAACAAGACGATACAGGATTAGGCGGACAATTGATCCAAGAACAAGAGTGCTTTAAAGGCATTGCCGTCGCGCTTCGCAATACTCGGACACAAGCCTATGGGATTGAGCATATCCTAGCAAACCTGCAACTCAGTGCAGGAACGGAACCCGAACCTGCAAGCGAAGAACAAAAAGACATTCTGCGTGGCAAATACTTCCGCTTTCAAGCCAAATATGACGCTCTTCTCGAAGAATATTTAAAGCCAGAGCTGGATTTTGAAAAAGATCCGGAGACACACTTAACAGAATTAAGAGATTCCTTGCAGACATTATTACCGCTAAGCTCAGAAGCACATGCCAGTGATATCTCTGAAAGTTTACCCGAAATCTTGGCTCACCTCTTCGCTATTTGGACTCTGCGAGACTCTAAAGCTTACTTTAGCGCTGGCGACAACCCTGATAGAAACTTCTTGAAAAAACCGCATGCTGCGCAGATTGTCGCGATCTTATTGCAGCTCGGCTGTGAGCATGGACAGCTAGTCAGCCACTTGTCACAAATATTAACTGGCGAAGGTAAATCTGTCGTCATGGCATTAACAGCGGCGGTACTTGCTCTTCATGGTTACGAGGTAGATGCAGCCTGTTACAGTGAATTTTTATCGAGGCGTGATGCCAATGACTTCGAGGGGATCTTTAACTTCCTAGGGTTAAAGCACTTGATTCGTTATGGCACCTTTAATCAACTCTTAGAACGTTCTCTCAATCAGGATTATGATTTACGCACGCTTACCGCCGTTGCACTTGGCGAAGAAGAAAAACTAGAGCGACCCGATCACAGGCAACCCACACGTGATCGTGTCTTACTTGTCGATGAGGTTGATGTGTTTTTCAAGCGGGACTTCTATGGCTCACTGTATCGTCCAACAGTGATCATCCAAAGTGATGAGTTTACCACCCTAGTGGAGTTTATCTGGAGCCAACACACTCGTGATGTGACGCTAACACTATCAGGCGTCAAGAAAAGTGAGCAATACCGCGCGTGGCTTGCCAAATATCCTAGATACGAAGCCCTATTGAGCAATACACTCGCCAATATGTTGGGCGATCTACAGAAATACACAGCCGGACAAGATCATCATTATCACGTTAAAGAGGATCGACTTGTCTATGACTACCAAGATGGTACCAGCGCAGAGCGCATCGAAGGTTACCGCACCATGTGGGCAGCCTTACATGAGCGTGATAGGGGGACACAACTTACTCGTGACAGTGCACAGCGGTACATCGGTATGCAAGTAGGCTGTGGTGCATTTTCATATACGCGTTTACTACAAGAGTCTGGCTTTAAAGCTATCTTAGGGGTAACCGGTACGTTAAAAGAGATGAGTGCCACAGAGCAAGCCATTGTACGTCGCGACTTCAATATTGTAGGACGAAGCTTCTTGCCTTCCGCTTATGGTGAAAACCAATTAGTCTTTAGAGAACAAGCGGCGGTCAAAATCTGTGAAAGCAAACAGTCACATCACAGACAACTTGTCGTAGACATTTCACAAGCACGAGTTGGGTCGCGAGATGAAGGTGTAAACCGCCCTGTCATTGTCTTTTTCAAGGACGAAGACAGTTTACAAGCCTTTTATCAGTCTGGTGAATTCGAAGATTTCAAAGACTCTTGCTCACTGATGACAGACAGTTCAATCTCAACACCAGAAGAACAACAAGCGGCCATTACAAGAGCCACACAAGCGGGCGTTATTACCTTAGCTCTCGCTAAATATGGCCGTGGTCGCGACTTTGTTTGTTATGATGCTAAAGTCAATGCCAACGGTGGCTTACATGTCACCCAAGCCTTCTTATCCGAGCAAGAAGCAGAAGAACGTCAAATCAAAGGACGTACGGCACGCCAGGGACAAGCGGGTTCGTATTCATTGATAGTGAATCAACAAGAAGTAGAGCGAGACTTCTCGTTGGAGGGACATGACGGGCTTGAACTTGATCCAATCACAGCCGATCAAGCCCCATACCCACAATTGCAAGCACGCCGTAATGCCATTTTCGCGGCACGTTACCAAGCACTCAACGATGGTATTGCCAAAGCAACTGAGACCTACCATGAACCCTCGCGCCAATTGCAGCGAGCATTGGTTACCGATTCAGAGGACACGGGTGTGGGTACAACAGAGGCAACATCGGTTAGTGAGCTGTTAGCAGCAGTCAACCCTAGTTACTCAGACGGTCCCGTTCAATCTACGAATACGCTCATCCTATTCGATGCCACCGGCTCTATGCAGTGCTTGATAAACAATCTCAAGAACACACTTTCTGAAGTAATGAAAGGATTAGCGACAGTATTCATGAGGTATAATATCGATCCCAAGCAACACTTCGTTAGAATAGCCGCTTACCGTAACTTTTCTAGTGGGCCCAATGAGATTGTCGAGAGCTCAAGCTGGGAAAGCATCTCATCGCCGGATGCCCTCACAGAATTTGTCTCTGGTATTTATGCCAGTGGGGGACAACATTGTGAGGCGATTGAAGTGGGCTTACGGGTAGCGACAAATGGGCTAAGTGACGATCCGCATGCCCCTACTGCCGTCATTCAAATCGGTGACATGCCACCACATGGCTCACTGGATTGTAGTAGAGGGTATACTAGTGAAAGCTGTACTCTCGAGAAGCACTACAACGAATGCTCTAAACGATACCGCTTAATCAGTGAGGCAACAAAACTCGCTATATTTGGCCCAACTAAACAAGCAAGCAATGCTCAGAACTACCAAACAGAGCTAGCCAAGCTTAAAGTTGCGGGTGTTCCATTACATGCACGTTATATTGAGAAAGACAGCTACTTTGAACCGAGTATACAACTCGTTTATCAAGATATGGCGGAGAGAGCTGGTGATGGAGGCAGTTACGAAAGACTCGGCGCTAAAGGGGATGCAGGCATACAGCAACTGTTTACATTATTTGGAACGAGTATCATCAGCCAAGTCGCTGCCGATCCCACTAAGCGCAAGGCAATGATAAGTGAGCTTGAGCAATATGCGGCATCTTTCACTGCTGGCCGCTAACTAGTTCCCACTAGTCAAAGCGCGGCATCTCCACGACCAATCTGGAGTAACCTCCCAGGTTGGTCATGCGCACATGGTGATCGTGTTCGATAGCGAGTGGCATGCTTCAACATTCAAAGGCGCGAAACACGCCCTTCACTGCTGCCTAACTCATTCATCGACAGGTGTTTGGCTGCCAGATCGGCACGTTCTTGGAAAAGCGCACTGACTTCAGATTGCTTGAGTAAAGTCACCGCTTGCTCTATGCCAACTGGCTTGCTAAACATATCGCCTTGGAGTACATGACAACCATGTTCGTGTAAGAACTTCGCTTGTTCTTCGTCTCGTACCCCACTTGCCATCACCGCTTTACCTTGGCTATTGGCCAGCATTAGCGTCGCTTTGACGTAGTCGGCATTTTGCTCTCTAAAACCTAAATGCAACTCATCTGAAAGCTTGATGTTATCGATAGGCATATTTTGTATCAGCTTGGTTGATGAGCTCGCGCCACCAAAATCAGATAATGTAATCGTCACACCAATATCTTTGAGAGCGTGTAAACGACTACCCGCTATCTCTTTATTTGCCGCCAATACCGCTTCATCAAATTCTAAAATCAAAAAGCTAGGATCAAAGCCACTGTCTTTGAGTAGTTTATCGAGTGAATCGGCCAGATCATCGCGCTTTAGCAGCTCGACACCGCAATTCACTGAAATAGGCACCGCGGGTAAACCTTGCTCTTGCCATTCGAGCTGCTGACGACACACCGTGCGCATCAGCCAATCTGTCAAAGGAAACAACAAACCGGTTTCACTCGCCAATTTGAAAAACTCGTCTTGTTCCACTAAGCCGCGTTCAGGATGACTCCAACGCATCTGGGCATGAATCCCCACTGTCTTAGTCGTGTCAGCTTCGACCAGCGGCTGGTAATGAATGACAAACTCACCGCGCGCCCAGGCAAGACGCATTTCTTTTTCCAAACGTAATTGTTTCTCAATCGTACGCTGCGTCTTGGGGTGATAAAACTGTATCGTTTCATTGCCTTGTTCTTTGGCGTTGACTAAGGCTTCTTCGACATTGTTTAGCATTTTCTTGGCCTCGCCACCATCGGCTGGGAAAATACTGGCACCAATACTCGCGGTTAAAAACATCGGCTCACCTTCGACTTCGTAAGGCTCGCTGGCCACACGCTGGATGATCTGCGCGACTTTCGCGACCTGCGCGGTGTTTTCGATCTTCGTGAGTATCACCGCAAACTTATCACCACTGTAGCGTGCAATAGTATCTGGACTATGAATACAACCTTGCAAACGTTTTGCCACACTCGCCAGTAACCCATCGACACTGTCGCGCCCTAATTGCTCATTGAGCGCCTGGCATTCATTGATATCCATCACCAGCATCGCAAACTTAGAGCAATCACGTTTGGCCGCGGTCACCGCTTGATTAAGCCTATCCATAAATAATAAGCGATTCGGCAATCCGGTTAATTCATCAAATAAAACATTTTGTTGGTTGAGTAGATCGCTGAGGGAGGCGACTAGACGCTTGTGTTGGATCTCGGCATGGATCAAGCGCACTAAGCTCTTACTATCAATAAAACCTTTGACCACCACATCATCAGCAAGCTGGCCACCACGTTTTTGGTTTTGCAATAAGGGTAGGGGGCTTTCGTCTAGGTGCGCCAATGCCAAAAGCGGTAACGCGGGAAATGCCTCGCGAATTTTATGGATACCTTCGGCGCCAAAATTATCTAATAATGCTTGACTGACAAAGAGCACATGTTGCGCTTCTTCTTCACAGGCGGCCAAAATGTCGCGTGGATGTTTGAGATGCGTGATCTCAAAGCATATTTCACTCGCTCCCTGGAGCAGAGCGGTCAGCTCGTCTGCGTCTTTTTGATTGTCATCGACCAATAGTACTTTTATCGCGTTTACAGCTTCCATGTTTTACCAACCCTTGTGATCACCTTCGCCTCGTGCGAAGACCCTCTCATTAAACTCATTTTTATGTCGTTATAAGTAACAATCTACACTCTTTAAGTGTAGACACAAGGGGGAATTTTGCCTTGGTGCTACATTTCGCGGTAAACTCTTGACCCATCTACAACTGACGCCATTTTGGGCAAATAAAGTGCAATATAAGTTAAGGAGATCACGCGTGCAAAAACCCTCAATTGATTCATTTAGTGCCAAACGACAACTCACAGCTGGTAGCCAAACCTACGATTATTACAGCTTACCTGAGGCGGCGGCAGCCGGTCTTGGTGACATTGCCAAGCTTCCGTTCTCACTCAAAATCCTTTTGGAGAACTTGCTGCGTTTTGAGGACGATAACACCGTCACTCAAAAAGATATCCAAGCGATTGCCAAGTGGTTAGAGAAAAAATCCTCTAAGCGAGAGATTGCTTATCGCCCTGCACGTGTCTTAATGCAAGACTTTACAGGTGTTCCCGCCGTGGTTGATCTAGCCGCCATGCGCGACGCGATGAAAAAGCTAGGCGGTAACCCAGAAAAGATCAACCCGCTGAGTAATGTCGATCTCGTTATCGATCACTCTGTGCAAGTAGATCGATTTGGAACCAAGCAAGCGTTTGAAGACAATGTCGATATCGAGATGGAACGTAACCGTGAGCGTTATCAGTTCTTGCGCTGGGGTCAAAAGGCCTTTGATGGCTTTAGCGTTGTCCCTCCTGGCACCGGTATTTGTCACCAAGTGAACCTTGAGTATCTGGCCAAAGCCGTCTGGCATAAAACCGTTGATGGCAATACTGTCGCCTACCCGGATACCTTAGTCGGTACTGACTCTCACACCACGATGATTAATGGTCTGGGTGTGCTTGGTTGGGGTGTCGGTGGTATTGAAGCCGAAGCGGCCATGCTTGGCCAGCCTATCTCTATGCTTATCCCTGAAGTCGTCGGCTTTAAGTTAGACGGCAAGTTACCCGAAGGGGTCACCGCGACTGATTTAGTCCTCACTGTCGTACAGATGCTACGTGAACTAGGTGTTGTCGGTAAGTTTGTCGAGTTCTACGGCCCTGGCCTTGATGACTTGCCCTTAGCCGATCGCGCAACCATCGCGAACATGGCCCCCGAATACGGTGCGACGTGTGGTTTCTTCCCTATTGATCAACACACGATTGATTACATGAGCTTAAGTGGTCGTGATGAAAAAACTATCGAACTCGTTAAAGCTTACACCAAGGCACAGGGCCTATGGCGGGAGAGCAATACACCCGATCCTGAATTTACCACTAGCCTATCATTAGATATGAGCACGGTGAAACCCAGTGTCGCCGGCCCAAAGCGCCCACAAGACCGAGTATTAGTTGCTGAGCTGGGTAACGCGACACAGTCACTTATCGCTGAAAATGATAAAGCAGGCGAAATAGATAAAGCGTTTGCTGAAGCCGGTGGTGAATTTGATATGCATCATGGGGATGTGGTTATTGCCGCTATTACCAGTTGCACCAACACCTCCAACCCTTCTGTATTGATGGCAGCCGGTTTAGTCGCGAAAAAAGCGGTCGAAAAAGGCTTAATGACTAAACCTTGGGTGAAAACTTCACTCGCTCCCGGCTCCAAAGTGGTGACTTCTTACCTCGAAAAAGCGGGCCTGCAGCGGTACCTCGATGAATTACGCTTTACCTTAGTCGGTTACGGTTGTACCACTTGTATTGGTAACTCCGGACCCTTACCTGAGAATGTCACCAAGACTATCACTGATAACAATCTATTAGTCAGTGGTGTGTTATCAGGTAACCGAAACTTTGAAGGACGAGTGCATGCGTTAACCAAGTTCAACTGGTTAGCCTCACCGCCATTAGTGGTCGCTTACGCACTTGCTGGGACAACCAATATCGACTTGACGTCTGATGCTATCGGCAAAGACAAAGACGGTAACGATGTGCTACTCAAAGATATCTGGCCAAGCAACCAAGAAGTGGCGGCTGAAGTCGCAAAACTCGACAGCGAAATGTTCCGCACACAGTACGCGGATGTTTTCAAAGGTGATAGCGCGTGGCAAGCTCTACCTGCAGCCGAAGGGAAAACCTACGACTGGGATGCCAATTCAACTTATGTCGCGAACCCTCCCTTCTTCGAAGGCCTCACACTCGACTTACCAAAGCAGGGGGATATCAAAGGAGCACGTATTCTCGCCCTACTAGGTGACAGTATCACTACCGATCATATTTCGCCTGCTGGCGCAATTAAAGCCGACAGTCCTGCCGGTAAATACTTGCAAGAAAAAGGTGTGGACGTTAAGGACTTCAACTCGTTCGGTTCTCGTCGTGGCAATCATGAAGTCATGATGCGTGGAACGTTTGGTAACATTCGTATTCGCAATGAGATGGTCCCTGGTGTAGAAGGTGGTTTTACTAAGCACGTCCCCAGCGAAGAGCAAATGTCAATTTATGACGCTGCCATGAAATACCAAAGCGAGCAAACACCTTTAGTGATCTTCGCGGGTAAAGAATACGGTACGGGTTCCTCACGTGACTGGGCAGCGAAAGGAACATTGCTACTTGGGGTGAAAGCGGTGATCGCTGAAAGTTTCGAGCGTATTCACCGTTCAAACTTGATCGGAATGGGCGTGTTGCCATTAGAGTTTACCGGTGGCATGACACGCAAAAGTTTACGCTTAGACGGCAGCGAAGTTATCGATATCAATGATATTGATAACGGTGTCAGTGCCGGTATGACTATGACGATCACAATCACTCGTACTGATGGTACCTCTGAAACAGTCAGCACCTTATGCCGTATTGATACTGATAACGAAGCCGAATACTACAAAAACGGTGGTATTCTATGCTACGTCTTAAGAAATATGGCTAAAGACTAAAGTTTAAGTCTTTGAAACGCCGAAAAAGGGTGAGCAGCGTAATGTCGCTGCTCGTCCTTTTTTTAGAATGTACTCCTTTCTCGTTACAGCTAGAAAAAGTAACCACAAAAGCATTGATGAGAAAAAGCTTTCTCGATAAGATGCCGATACTCGTAAACCGTCCTTAAGTTTAGAAAATGTGCTTTCACGCTAACTCTCGCACCGGCCCACTTCTTGACAGCGCTTCACAACGCGGCCCTGCCCGCACCAGCTACACCGTTCCTGGAGGTGAGCCAAGCGTCGTAGACTCTGCCGACAAACAGGCCAATAAAACCTTACTAGAGAATTACTGGTACAACGCTTTTATGACATTCTTTCAAGATATCCCGCAAACCATTGCACTGCTAGTGGTACTCTTTCAAACGGGTTTGCATAATGACGCCGATAATCCTACCGGGGTTAGCTTACCGGGGTATTTAGATTTGATCCCGCAATTTGGCAACACGGCAGCAGGGGCCGCGGCGGGTTATGAAGCTATCAGGCTAATTCAGCTGTCTCGCAGAACGCGGCAAATTCGTCATGCTTTCAATGCTTTTTTATATAGCGTCTTCTCCTTCAGTACCATGCTAAATGGTATAGATAATACTGTGCGTACATTGCATAGAAATAACAGCTCACCGAGTGAGCTCGCAAACATCACCACTTATATTGCACTTGTTTTTAATTTTTGTATTTTATGTCGTGAAGAAGGTTTACTCGTGCGCTCACTTTACCGAAAGAGACACCAGTCTCTTTCTGAGAAAAAAGGCGATCAGTTTCATTTAATTTGTTCGATTAATCTAAATGTGAGTATAGTGACCTCCTTTCTTGAAACCTCACAAAAAGCCAGTCATCTTGTGGGTGCTATTGGTTACTTGTACGGTACTTGGTTGGGTCAAGTCCCTGAGTTGGTAGAGCCGACTATTGAGAGAGTTCGTCGTCGCTGTTGTGCAGAAGGCTAGTCTAGCTCTGTATTATATTTATGGCAAAAGACTTCATAGGTTAGCCACGCGGCGGCAGGGGCAAGCAACATAACAAACATCAGCGGCAATGGGTTTGTACTAGGTAAGTAAGCGATGACAGATCCTAGCGCGAATGCACCTAAACTTTGAATAGCCGAGTAAACAGCCGCTGCCACTCCCGCAATATGCCCCACCGGCGTAAAAGCACTTGCATACACATTACTATAGATAAAGGGGCTACCAAAATAAAATAACAGTACCGCGATCGTGACCGTGTAAATGGTCAACCCTAGCCAAAGATAGGTCACAATAAAAAACATCGCGCTTAACAATAAAATAGACCAGCCAAAACGTAATAAATTCCCTCTTCCATATTTTTTAACGAATTTTGCATTCATGATCCCAGCCAGCATCATCGCACACACCCCAATCACAAAACTGAACACACCAAAACTCGCACTGGAATAATGCATGACTTTGATCCAAAGCACGGGACCTGCAACAAACCACGCGAAGTAACCGCCATAAGAGAGAAACACACAAACCGTGTAAAATAAAAAAGTACGATGGTTTATGATCTCTTTAAAAGCGGCGATAGTTTTACTTTTTGATTGAGTACTAGCTTTGGTCTCTTGTAAAATAAACATAATAAGCGAGGCACTGATAATGGCATAGACACTAATAAAAATAAAAATAGCGCGCCAGCCAAAATGTACCTCCATAAAACCACCCACCAACGGAGCCGCAGGAATAATAAAGGTGATGAACGTCCCTAAATAGGCACTGACTTTAGCTAACTCATCTCCCGTATACATATCCCGAAAAATGCTACGCCATAGACTGCAAGCCCCCCCACCCAGACCTTGAATGACACGTCCGATAAGCAGGAGTTGAATGCTAGGGGCAAAGACACAGATAAGGCTACCCGCGGTAAACAAGCACATGCCGATTAACATCGGTAAGCGTCGCCCAGCAATATCGGCCCACGGACCAAAGCACAACTGACCGACAGTCAACGCAAGCATATAAAGCGACATCCCCCACTGAACCGTGTCTATACGCGTACCAAAGCCATGCGCGATGGCCGGCTGAGCCGGGGCAATGATATCAACGCCAAACTGAGCTAAACAACAAATTAATACAATGCTAGCTAACTGAACCATACGATGATCGCGACAAAGTGACATAATGAACCTCCAACTCTTGACAATTCTGTCAATAGTTGACAATTTTGTCAAGAGTTTTTATCCTTGCCAGGTATCCCGCTGACGGATCTAAGGAAACCTTATGACAACTACAAGACCAAAGCCACATCCAAGAGCAGATGCCACACGTGAACGTATCGTACGTGCAGCACGTAAACTCTTCGTCAAAGAAGGCTTTAGTAAGATATCCGTGGAGAAAATCGCGAAGAGGGCGAAGATAAATCACAGCTTGATCTACCATCATTTCGGCGGCAAAGACGCGCTGTGGGATGCTGTCAAAGCCAATATTGTCGCAGAAGCTGAGCGCAAGCAAGCCCTAATCCCAAGTACTGAATTGCCATGGCCTACTTTTTTACGTGAGCTCATGCAACGTTCCATTGATTTTTATCGAGACAATCCCGACATCGTCGCCTTGATAAACTTCCAGCGCATGGCAGGCAAAGCGGCGAACCAAGATATCGAGAACATCAGTCAGTCAGCCCAAAGCTGGTTAGTTGCAATAGAGCACTATCAACAGCAAGGTGACATTTCTTCCAAGTACACATCCGCTGAAGTTAGTTGTTTTATCTTCTCATTAGCTTGTGCTATCGCCATTGATCATCAACCGGTGATCCCATCAACTGCCACACAAGACGACTTTATTGCGCATAGTTGTGATATCCTCGCAAAAGGACTCATGCGCTAATTGTTCTATTTAGCTTAAATACTCGTCTGTAAAAAATTCAGTAGGAGACATAACTTCTATGCCGTCTTGGGTATAAGCACGCGACAATTCACTCACTAACTGCACACAGTGCTTGGGTTGTAACTTGTCTTTATAATACGTTAGATGCGGTGAGATTTTATCTTCTGACAGCTTTACTTCGATAAGGTACTCAAGTTTTCCTTCAACCACAACGGCAAAGTCTACTTCACGTCCTTCTTTGTCACGAATATAATGTAAGCTACAACGGTAGCCATGATAATCTTCCAAAAAATGTAACTTCTTTATCAAGTGCGTTGCGACTAAGTTTTCCACCTTCTCACCTAACTTATCTTCTTCTACATCGGCATTATCGTAAAAATAAAATTTTGCCGGCTTTAAAATAGAACGAGGAATATTTTGGGTATAGGGGTAAATCGCAAACCCTAAGTAAACATTCTCTAGCAACGTTAGCCATGTTTTGGCTGTCTTAGGTGATATTTCTAAATCACGTGCAATATTGGATAGTGTCACCAAACTTCCTATCCGTGCGCGTAAAGCAAGCGCAAACAACTGTAGTAACTGAATGTTTTTGATGTTTTCTAAATCACGAATATCTTCTTTGAGAACCCTATCAAAACGCTCACGTCGCCAACGACGGGCTATACGCTCATCGGCTTCAAGAAAAGGCTCTGGAAAACCGCCAAATGCCAGTAAACGCCGATAGCCTTCATCAGCACTCATGCCATGGGGTAACTCATCTAGTGTCAGTGGATGTAACCTCCAATAGTGATAGCGGCCGAGCAGTGAATCGCCCCCTCGCTTAAACACATCAAGCCTAGCCGAACCTGTTACTAAATACTGCTGCGAGTCAGGCCTTGAGTCGTATAAGCCTTTTATCCACTGTTTCCATTTAGGGTACTTATGTAGCTCGTCAAAAATCACCAGCGGGGTCTTTTGCGGCCACTTCTGGGCAAGTATCGCCTCTTTATCCACACTGACATCCCAATTGAAATAGATCAGATCAGGGTAGGTATCTGCCTTAAGAGACTTTGCTAGGGTGGTTTTTCCGACCTGACGAGGTCCGCCTAAGAAAACCATCTTCTTTGATAAGTCATTGATAATATGTTCTGTCAGGGCTCTTTTCATGGCTATTTTTTCCTCTACTACAAAATAGCCTAGGCTATTTTGGAATAGAGGTCAAATCAGCCAGGTTGTGAGCGAGCCTAGCACTCACAACCTAGGATGAAAGATTAGAACCTTAATCGGGGAAGATATTACCTAGCACCGAGCCTTGGCCAGTTGACTTGCCTCCGACTGCAGGGGCATTAGCAAGCACCCTATCGGCTAGTTTAGAGAATGGCATAGATTGCAGCCAGACAGAGCCTGTTCCCTGCAAAGTCGCGAGGAACAACCCTTCACCGCCAAAGAACATTGACTTTAAGTTACCAGCACGTTCGATGTCATACTCGATGTTACCGTCAAAGCCGACGATACAACCCGGATCGATACGTAAACGCTCGCCTTTGAGTTCACGCTTAACAACCGTACCGCCGGCAGCGATAAAGATCATGCCATCACCTTCTAAACGCTGTAAGATAAAGCCTTCGCCACCAAATAAACCTGCACCAATACGTTTACTAAAAGCGATTTCGATCTTAGTTCCACGCGCTGCGCACAGGAACGAGCTTTTTTGGCAAATGATGTGACCGTTATGTTGAGAGAGATCGACGGGGACAATGGTACCAGGATAGGGCGCAGAAAAAGCCACGCGTTTTTTCCCTTCACTGCCTTGGTTCGTAAAGTGCGTCAAAAAAAGTGAATCCCCCGTCAGATAACGCTTACCTGCTCCCATTAACTTACCAAAAAATCCTTCATCAGGATTGGCGCCATCCCCTAGCTTCGCTTCAAAGCTAATGTTCTCTTGCATGTACATCATCGCACCGGCTTCGGCGATCACTGTCTCACTCGGATCGAGCTCGACTTCGACAAACTGTAAATCGTGACCGTGAATTTCATAATCGATTTCTTCGCACTTCATTGGCATACCCCTTGATTGATTAGTGGCGGACGCAGGTCCCTTACTTTTAGCGTAGACCCTAGGTTTGGGTTTTCGCAACTAATTGATTTTGAAGTGATCTTGGCCTGGATTGAAAATCACCAGAAAATACGGTATATTATTAGACAGTTACGCGTGTCATTGAGGGTTGTCATTAGGATAACTTGTTGATAATTAAGAGTTTAACCTCTTAATAGTTTCTTAAGGTTTCGATCATATAATGAACGCAAGTAAAAGATTATCTTATAGGTGATTTATGACGGCAGCAATACCAGAAAACCAACTGAGAGCTGTGACAGAGAAGCTTGCCACTGCGCATAAGCTGCCAAAGGGGATCCGAGTGCCAGAAGAAGTCGAAACAGGTAGTACTCTAGGCCCTGGGATGGAACAGCACCCTGTTCTGACACAAAATGGTTTGCCACCCAAGAGCACTAACTCCGCTGAACAAACAGCAAAAGACTCAAAAGCTGCCAAGCCAGAAAATACACCGTCAGCCCACCCAGCACTGACAGCACAGGCCAGTGCAACTGCACCGACACCTGCAGCACCCGCCGCTTAAAGCTAACAGTTGATATCTCTGAAAAAGCCGCTAAATTAGCGGCTTTTTTATGCCTGGGAATTCATACCGCACACTACTCTCTACCTACAATCGAACCTAATAGTATTAGATTCTTCGGTCAAGCCAGAGAATGATAGCCCGTGTCGGGCATTACTCTTTTGGCATTAAACGCGCTATCAACGCGTTATCTGGATGCTGTGCCATCGAACTTAATAAAGTGCTATCTGCTAGCACAAACCCTTCAAAATCAAACCCAGGAAATACCTGACACCCCACCAGTGCGTATTCGTCCTTGTTCTCACATTCAGCTGCAAACCATAAACCATGCTTGACGTTGATCTGCGGTACACAGGTGTCATCATCAGCGCTTACTGGACCTAAGCGATGAGTCACTAACGCACCTGTTTCCTCATCTAACGTATGCACCAATAGCACCCCACCTTGGTGATGGCACCACTGCTCATCAGCATCAATGCGATGCCAAGCCGAGTAATGTCTCTCATGCAGTAAATAATAAATCGATGTCCCACACACTCGCTTGCCTGTTTGTATGCGTGCTGGTGGAACAACTTCTTCCTCGCTGCGATACACTTCGGCAAAATACCCTCCCTCAGGGTGCGGGGCGAGGCCTAAACGTTTGACCAGTAAATCAATGGTGGCGTAGCTCATGGTTTCTCCTTAATTCGTGCTACACTGGTAGAATGAAATCCTTAGCGAAAACTATCATCTACGGTACGGTAGAACAAGTCGAGGCAGTCGCTAAAAGCTACCCATCGCTAGAGTATATTGATGAATACGGTTACAACCCGCTGATCGAAACAGTGATCGTCGATGACATCGACAAGTGTAAAGTATTACTTGGGCTAAAAGCACTCATCGATTACCCCGATCTCACAGGGCGCACCGCCTTGTCGTGGGCGATCGATAATGACAGTGTCACCTTCACAGAATTATTGCTCGAACACGGCGCTGATGCATGCGGCTATAGCGATACCGGTGAGCCCGTTATCACGCCTGCGATATTACGTGATAACAAAACCCTTAAAACCATGCTCTATGACAAAGGGGCTAAGCTTAGTTTCGCGCAAGACTATATCAATGCTAAATTGCTTGGCCATCGCTTCTCTCTACTTTCAAACGTTGATATCTATAACCCCACCCGTAATGAATTAATCGAGATCAGCTTTGAAGGCTTCACACCAGAGTTCACCTTGTCGGTTATAGTAAATTCCCTATCGCAATTTCGCCAAAGTTTCGCCGCTAGACGTTGGCGTGATGAATTCGAAAAACTCGATAAAATTATTGACGCCTATAAACGCGCACATGAACTGACTCGCTTTCAGCATTA
>JAUHZG010000123.1 GCA_030425845.1 Gammaproteobacteria bacterium | reverse complement strand
GGCTAGGAGCAATGAAAACATCCACATTTGGATAAAACCGTAGCGATGGCTTAGTTTTCGAACAATCGGAAACGAGAGCGTGGATGTGAGGATGTAAACGAGAAGATAAAGTCCAGTGAGCGACGGCGTTTGCAAGATATACTTACTATAGAAGACAAGCAAAATAGCTGGGACGGATGAGCCGAGTGAGGTCAGTTGGTAGCTTGCAAATAAATAGCGGCCGTTACGGTTAAGGCTCTTTAAGACGTCAACGAATGAAAAGTAATGACTATCAGAGGATGCGTGTTCTTGCTTCGGTAGAAAGCGCATCCACCATAGAAACAGCATGATGGCGATGAGCATTAAGGTACTATAAATTAAACCGTACAGAAGATAGCTTGTGGAACGGTCAAGAGACTTCTCTATAAGAGAGGGAAGCGCGCCTGCGATCATGACACCAAAGAGACCGATAAGTTCGCGTGTAGCAATAATCGCCGACTTAGCCTCACTGCTTTTCTTCCATACGGCACCAAGGTTGGCAACATTGATACTAAAAAAACTAAAAGAAAACGTCACGAAAAAAACACAAAGACACAAATTCAACAACAGGTTCGGAATGAGAGGATGAAACAAACTGGTGAAACAAAGGCATGATAGCAGTGCGAATAGGATAAAAGCGGCCCGTCGATGTTGCTGGTATTTATCTGACAATGCACCGAGCAGCGGATCACAAACTGCGTCGAGCACCCGCAGACTAAATAAGACAGCACTCAACGTGGTGAGAGACATACCGAACACGGCGTTATAATATTCTGGCAAAAACATAAAAATAGGAATGCCTGCGAAAGCGATTGGAAACGCGATGAAAGCATGTGCTAAAAGACGCCTTTTCTTTAGCGTTTCTTTTGTATGGAACATATTAACGACCTAATAACTGTGAGTGTATCCCAGGGGCATCTTGATTCGGCTTCAGCCAAATGCCAAAAAAGAGATTAGCAAAACGAGCAGATCGAATACTGCCAAGGAAACGTTTGTGGTTCAAGTAAAAGCTAGAGCGACTGCGTCCATTGTACACTCCGGTAAGGCTAGTACCTTCGTAGACAGTGGGGATAATTCGCAATAATTTTTTGCGCCAATAAGTTTGTTGTTTGGGGGTAAGTGGCGCCTGTCTTTGCATTTGCTTGAGTGATTCTGCGACGATATCTTTTCCAGCGAGTTTGCGATGATATGTAAGCTTGAGGGCAAAAGGACGACGCCAACTAAAACGTTTGTTTTTAGCATACAGCGCAATGTGGTAGACTCGCCACGCTAAAAAGCGATAGTTGGCTTGGCCAATCAAGTTGACAGGGGTGACGAGCTGTTTGAGGCTCGCACCGCTGGTCAGTGTCAACATACTTAGTACTAGGCCAATGAGAACGACACGTGGTTTAGCTTGCACAACTTATCCCTTACACGATTGGGGTGACGGCTTTCTTAACCTTAACGTGATACTGAACAGCGATGCAAGCCGCATCGGTATTTCTATACTATCTCTAGCGCTAATGCGGTAGCTTCACCTCCTCCGATGCACAGACTGGCGACGCCTTTGCTTAGGTTTCGCTGTTTTAGCGCGTTGATAAGTGTTACTACAATTCTCGCACCGGATGCTCCAATTGGATGACCTAAGGCACACGCCCCACCATGAACATTGACTTTCTCTGCATCAAGCTCGAGATCTTGCAAGCCAGCCATAGTAACGACAGCAAAAGCTTCGTTGATTTCGTATAGATCAACCTCACTAGGTTGCCAACCTGTCTGCTCGAATAATTTTCTCATGGCACCCACGGGGGCGGTGGTAAACCACGCGGGCTCATGAGCATAGCTAGTGGTGCCGATAATGCGGGCAAGCGGGGTTAAGCCCAATGCTTTGGCTTTTGACTCGCGCATCAAGACACACGCCGCGGCGCCATCTGAGATGGAACTGGAGTTGGCTGCCGTAACGGTACCGTCTTTGGCAAAAGCGGGCTTTAATTGGGGAATTTTATCGGGGCGGGCATTCCCGGGTTGCTCATCGGTATCGATGGTGATCTCTCCTTTGCGGGTTGTTTGCACCACCGGTGCAATTTCATCAGCAAAGGCGCCTGAGTCGATGGCCTTTTGTGCGCGCTCCAGTGAGCGTAGGGCAAATTCGTCTTGCGCTTCACGTGAGAATTGATATTTCTGTGCGGTGGCTTCCGCGAATACGCCCATCAATTTACCTTTGTCATAGGCATCTTCGAGTCCATCTAAAAACATATGATCATATAGCTTGTCATGGCCTAAACGGTAACCACTGCGTCCTTTAGCAACAAGGTAGGGCGCTTGTGTCATGTTTTCTTGTCCACCGGCAACAACAACTTCACTGCTACTCGCTTTGAGTGCATCCATTCCTTGCATAATGGCTTTCATGCCAGAACCACACATTTTATTAATTGTGGTACAGGGGGTGGATTGTGCTAAACCCGCCTTTAAGGCGGCTTGTCTGGCTGGGGCTTGGCCTAATCCTGCGGATAACACGCAGCCCATGATCACTTCGTCAATACTGTCAGGGCTAACCCCGGCTTGCTCGCAGGCTGCTTTGATGGCGACTGCCCCGAGCTCGGGAGAAGGGATATTGCTAAAGGCACCTTGTAGGCCACCCATGGCTGTACGCTTAGCACCGACGATTACGATTGAATCTTGATTTGTCATGTTATGTTTGTCCTTGTTGTTGAGTGTTTTGTCTCTAAATTGTTATCCCTTGGTTTCACTGTGCTTAGTAACTGTTACCCGATGGCTTGAACGCGGAAACCAAGTTAATTGAGTAGGGTGGTTGATTAGCTATTCTTCTTAAATAATTCGCGTCCAATCAACATACGGCGAATTTCACTTGTCCCCGCACCGATTTCATAAAGTTTCGCATCACGCAGTAGGCGTCCAGTGGAGTATTCATTGATGTACCCATTTCCCCCTAAGGTTTGGATCGCTTGTAAAGCCATTTGTGTTGCATTTTCAGCGGTATATAAAATTACACTGGCGGCATTTTCGCGGGTAACATGCCCACGATCACAAGCCCCTCCGACAGCATACAAAAAGCTGCGCGAAGCGTTCAGCATAGTATACATGTCGGCAATTTTTCCTTGCATTAATTGAAATTCACCAATGGCCTGACCAAACTGCTTACGTTCGTGCACATAAGGTAAAACCACATCCATACACGCTTGCATAATGCCAACGGGACCCGCGGCTAACACCGCACGCTCGTAATCAAGACCACTCATTAACACGTTGACACCTTGATTAACCTTGCCTAAGACATTTTCTTTGGGGACTTCACAGTTTTCAAAAACTAATTCACAGGTATTCGAGCCGCGCATGCCAAGCTTATCGAGTTTTTGTGCGGTAGAGAATCCGTTAAAACCTTTCTCAATTAAAAAGGCCGTGATCCCTTTGGCATGTTGTTCGGGCGCTGTTTTTGCGTAAACCACTAACACATCTGCATCTGGACCATTAGTGATCCACATCTTGTTACCATTTAGTAAATAGTGTGAGCCTTTGTCTTCGGCCTTGGTTGATAAGCTCACCACGTCCGAGCCCGAACCTGTTTCGCTCATCGCTAGTGCACCGATGAACTCGCCTGAAATAAGTTTGGGTAAATACTTCGATTTTTGTGTGTCATTACCGTTAAGGTTGATTTGATTGACGCATAAGTTAGAGTGCGCGCCATAGCTAAGTCCGACTGACGCACTGGCGCGACTAATTTCTTCCATGGCTATCATGTGGGCCAAGTAACCCATGTCAGCGCCACCGTATTGCTCACTCGCGGTGATCCCAAGTACGCCTAAAGCACCTAACTTGGGCCAAAGTTCATTGGGGAACTGGTTACTTTCATCGATTTGCGCGGCACGGGGAGCGATTTCATCGCGGGCAAAATTATGCACACTCTCGCGCAGCATTTCTAATGACTCATCTAGGCCATGTAGTGCGTTTGTCATAGTAATTTACTCATTATATTGCCAGTTTCGAGCAAGCCTACCCGGAATATAAGCGTGATGTCAAAGTTGCTGCGATGCGTTTTTTTACCAGTTTGTTAATGAATTACCCGCAGTTTAGCAAAAAAATACCCATCAGCAGGCAAATCAGATAGACTAAATGCTCGTACATACGCATTGGAGCGGGCATGGGTCGATTAGATAAGATGCTGCTGTGGGGGCATGATCTCGCAGATTACAAGCAGATGTTTGATTTGACAGACGAGGATTGTCGTAAGTCAATATTGGATTTTGGCGCGGGACCCGCGAGTTTTGCCGCTGAGCTTAACGCAAGCGGCGGCAATGTGGTTGCCTGCGATGAGATTTACTCATTGACACGTGCAGAGATTGAAGCAAAATTCTCCAAAGAGTTCACCCAGATGCTTGCTGCAGTTGAACAGCGCTCGGATTGCTTTGTGTGGGAAACAATCCAATCACCGCAGGTGCTCAATGACATGCGTCACAAGAGTTTTGATCTGTTCTTAGACGATTACGAAAAAGGTGTTAAAGAAAAGCGCTATCTGACAGAAGATTTACCGGCGTTTTCGTTCGGAGATAATCAGTTCCAATTAGCTGTCTCATCCCATGCACTATTTATTACGCATAACAATCAACAACCTGACTTCCATGTTGCCGCTATTGCTGAGTTTTGCCGAGTCGCACATGAAGTGCGCATTTTCCCTTTACTCAATGAAAACGGCGATATTTCACCCTTGGTTGGTCCAGTACTATTGGGCCTACAACAAATGAATTACAACACAGAAGTTCGTGAAGTTGATTACGAATTTCAAAAAGGAGGTAATGCGATGCTAAGGGTATGGAAAGATGCGTGTCCTTTATAGGTTAGTACGTCCCTTACTATTCTTACTCGATCCCGAGCTTGCGCATGGCGTAGGGTTGGGGCTTTTACGTGTTTGCTGCAAGCTCGGTTGGCGTCAACGCACCGTGTCTGAGCCAGTCAAAGTCATGGGCTTGTCTTTTCGCAACCGCATTGGCATAGCCGCAGGTCTTGATAAAAATGCGGAGTATCTTCAAGAGCTCGGACGTTTGGGTGTTGGCTTCGTTGAGCTTGGATCCGTGTCTCCACACCCTCGTACTGGCAATGAAAAGCCGCGTTTATTCCGCTTGACTAAACATAATGCCTTAATTAATCGCATGGGGTTATGTAACGTTGGGCTAAATAAGTTTTTGGATAACTTAAAGCGCGGAAAATTCGATGGCGTGATTGGTGTGAACCTCGGGAAAGATGTTGACACACCGGCATCGGATGCCTTGAATGATTACATCATCGGTATGGAAGCGGTATACGCACATGCGGATTATATTACGATCAATATTTCTTGCCCGCATGAAGTGGGATTACGGCAATTACAATTTGGCGATCAACTACGCGAGTTACTCACCGCGCTTAAGGCAAAACAAAAAGTCCTAGCGCAGAAGAGTGGGCGTTATGTACCACTTGCCGTTAAAATTTCTTCCGACATTGACGCGCTAGAGATAGAAATTATGTGCCGTGAATTCAAAGCTCACCAAATCGATGCGGTGATCGCGACCAATACCACACAAGCAAGGCCTGGTGTGAGTGAGCTTGCGCTTTCTCACGAGCGAGGTGGGTTGAGTGGAGCGCCGTTATTTAAGCGTTCGTTGGAAGTCGTGTCTCGTTGCTATCAACATTTGCAAGGTGATATTCCTATCATTGCTGTCGGTGGGATTCAATCAGCAAGTGATGCGAAAGCCATGCTTGAAGCGGGGGCAGAGTTGATCCAAGTTTATACTGGGTTGGTATACAAAGGCCCTGGTCTTATCAAAACACTGACTAAAGCGACGTCACGTTGTAATGTGCCCGCGATGCATGAGTCTTATCGCGTACGTTGTGATTCCATACCAAGGTTTCTGTCGTAGTTCCTCTATCAAAAATCACAAAACTCGCCTGCGAACCCTAGTGAATGAGTATGATGTGTTAACTCTTTCAAAGAAACGGGCGTTAGCCTGCATTCCCAGCAGCTGTAGCCTTGCTGACACCGGCAAGTCGTTCTAGCAAGAGGTTTCCTATAATTTAACCTGTGATCATTCCTATCCGCTTCGCGGTTTTACTTATTTTTTACTCCAGAGAGTACATGACCGGAGGCGACGTGGTGATCGCGTGCCGAGTCACAATGGGCTCTCTGATCGTCAAAGAAGAAATCCGCTTGGAAGGCGCGTAAAAACTCGCCCTTGGGCATTCCCCCTAAAAACACCGCTTCGTCCAAACGAATATCCCACTCACGCAAGGTGCGTATCACTCGCTCATGTGCAGGCGCTGAGCGCGCAGTCACCAGTGCCGTGCGAATAGGGCAAACATCGGCGGAGAACTGTTGTTGGCAAGCATGTAGTGCCGCCAAGAAACTTTTAAACGGCCCACCCGATAGCGGGATGTGGCGCGACTTGGTTTCATTTTCAGTGAACGCTTCCAGTCCCTTTGCTTGGTATATTTGTTCGGACTCATCGGAGAATATAACAGCATCGCCGTCGAAGGCAATGCGTAATCGATCACTGGCTGTTTTGACCACGTTGTCGGTGAAAATCGACGCGGCAGCTAAACCTGCATTTAGCGCCATGGCAACATCATCAGGGTTAGCTGATAAGAATAAATGCGCGCCAAAGGCTAGTGCGTAGGGGTAGGGACTTTCCCCTTGAGTAAAGGCCGCACGTGTGATCGGTAAACCATGATGCGCAATGCTGTT
>JAUHZG010000122.1 GCA_030425845.1 Gammaproteobacteria bacterium | reverse complement strand
TGATACACCGGCGTTAACCCCCGCTGAGTTACGGGCAAGAGCAAGGCGTACAGTCAAACAGCACGGTGATTTGGGGTTGATCGTGATCGATTACTTGCAGCTGATGACGGTCCCCGGCCTTAAGGACAACCGTACGGCGGAGATCTCAGAGATCTCACGCTCACTCAAAGCACTGGCCAAAGAGCTTAATGTCCCAGTGATTGCGTTGTCTCAGCTTAATCGTAGTCTGGAGCAGCGTACCGATAAACGACCCGTGATGTCTGACTTACGTGAATCGGGTGCGATTGAGCAGGATGCGGATTTGATCGTTTTTATTTATCGCGATGAAGTCTATCATGAAGATAGTCCGCACAAAGGTATCGCCGAGATCATTATTGGTAAGCAACGTAACGGACCCATTGGGAAAGTGAAACTCACTTTCTTGGGGCAGTATACTCGTTTTGAAAGTTACCAACAGGAAACTTATTCAACAGGATAGGAGTACCCTCATGAGGCCAACTCGCATCGTCATTGACGAGCAAGCCATTTGCCATAATCTTGATCGGGTTGCTAACCTCGCTCCTAAAAGTCAGGCTTTAGTGATGCTAAAGGCTAATGCCTATGGGCATGGTATTTTACGCGTGGCGCAAGCGTTACCAACTGACACCGCGTTTGCCGTTGCCTGTTTAGAAGAAGCGCTTATCTTGCGTGAAGCTGGGTTTACTAATCGCATTGTGTTGTTAAGTGGTGTGTATTCACCAGCAGAATTGTTAGTTGCACTTGAGAATGACTGCGATATGGTCGTTCATCATTACACACAGATTAGTTGGATTGAGCGCTCTCCCTTGGCGGGTAAACTTAAAGTATGGTTAAAGCTCGATACTGGAATGACCCGCTTAGGATTTGAAGTGGGTGAATGCGATAAAGTACTCGCTAGACTTAACGCTTGTTCTTGGGTGGATGATGATATTATTCTCATGTCGCATTTTGCTGAAGCTGAGATCAAGGATTCGCCACAAACCTTGTTGCAGCTAGAGATCTTTTTAGAGGCGACTAAAAGTTACTCGCTTGCGCGAAGTTTGGCGAATTCAGCCGCGATTATTAATCTACCGGAAAGTCATCTTGACTGGGTGCGTCCTGGGATCATGATCTATGGAGCATCCCCCATCGAAGAGAGAACAGCGGCGTCGCTTGAATTATATCCTGCTATGCATGTGGAGTCGCAAATTACGCAACTAAAAGACGTAGCCCCTGGGACCCATATTGGTTACGGTGGGGTTTACACGTGTATGACGCCGACACGGGTGGGCTTGATCCCAATTGGCTATGGTGATGGCTACCCAAGACATATCGATGAGACAGCCGTGGTGCTCTGTGGTGAGAAGTTGCTACCTATCATCGGACGTGTCTCAATGGATATGCTTACAGTTGATTGCACAGGGAGCCCAGAGGTTGAACTTGGTTCCCCGGTAATACTGTGGGGCAAAGGGTTACCGGTGGAGACGCTTGCCAAGAGTGCTGGCACGATTTCTTACGAATTACTTTGCCAAATCCAACAGCGAGGACTGGTCCGTGAAGCAAACACCTACTAAACCAGCTCTTATCTCAATTATTGTCACAACGTATAATAATCCAGCGATGCTTAATTTGGTGCTGGGCGCATTGTCAAAATTACAATTTTCCCATTTTGAAATACTGATTGCTGATGATGGTTCAACTCGTGAAACCGCTGATGCAATCCTTAATTGGCAGCGAGAGCTGTGGATGCCTGTCAAACACATTTGGCACGAAGATCAAGGGTTTCGTGCGGGAGCCATTCGTAATCGAGCCGTCGCAGCCGCGCAAGGGGACTACCTTATTTTCTTGGACGGTGATTGTTTAGTGCAAGCAACTTTTTTAAAGCGGCACTTCGCCTTAGCGGAAAAGGGGTATTTTGTTGCTGGTAATCGTGTGCTGTGTAGCCAAGCGTTTACTCAGCTTTTGTGCGCACAAGATTATCGAGAGGTAGATGTTAATCGTTTTTATGACGTTTGGTTAAAGCTGACGGGTAAGATCAATCGCTGGCTGCCCCTGCTATCGCTACCGCTTAAATCACTACGCAAATTAAAACCACAACGATGGCAGGGTGCTAAAACCTGTAACCTTGGTGTGTGGCGTGATGACTTTGTTGCTGTGAATGGTTTTAATGAAGCGTACACCGGTTGGGGCTATGAGGATTCTGATTTGGTTATTCGCTTGCTGCATCAGGGTGTAAAACATAAGTCAGGACGTTATGCGACGGGCGTTTATCATTTGTGGCACAAAGAAAATGATAGGACTAACACACAAGCGAATTTTGATAGACTACAAGCATTATTGAATGAACCAAGCTATATCAGGGCAGAGGTGGGCGTTTCAGAGTACCTGTGATAGACAAGGTATATAGTGTTCGCAGATGAATTTGCCGTTTTTTGAATCCACAGCTTGCACTCGCTTTAGCCTCATCTTCAATCCAAAAAATCCTCATTTAGCCCTGCTAGACTACGGTTTTTTGTCAATCAGATAAACCTAAATCAAATACAATCTTCGGCCCAAAAACCGTCAAATTCATCTGCGAACACTATATAGCCATGCATGAGTATTGATATGTCGTCAGAGACAAACTTCACTTTAGTCGGCGCAACTACTTATGAGGCGTGGCGCGTTTGGTTGTCATACTGACCTAGGTCGAATTTGCTAATGGTATTTTGGATGAGCTTCACATATTTGCCACGGCTTGGGTTATAGTGTGCTATCCCTGTCGCAAGATAATAACCCTCTAGGACTTCTCGACGTTCACGTTGAGCGTAACGAAGTTGACGAAACTTGTCATACGCGGCATTCGTGTTGAGATTACGCATATAGCTAATCACGGATGCTCTCAGGCTGCTAAAGCGCTGGGCTTCATAGTGTGCGCCAACAGGGCGCCTCTCGGGGATCACACCACACCCCTTTTTAAAACACCACTGGCCAAAGAAGTTATTCGCGGTCTTAGCAAAACGTGAGGAACCCCAGGCTGATTCGTGGGCTGCTTGCGCCAGTGCAAGTGAGGCAGGCACGACATCCACCCGTTTGATAAGTTTGGCCCATGCGTTTTTGTGAGAGAAGTCGAGCGTAGTTAATTTATAACGAGCCGCTAAGTTTTTTAACCAAGCTTTCTCTTCGGGCGATAACGTTTTCTGAGCGATGAATCTTTTGTGGAGCATAAGCAGTTGCTGTCGGTTGGACCAGATAGTGTCATTAACTTGGTTGATAGTGGGTAGCAAGTGGTGAATGAATTTGAATTCGGTCTTTGAGATTGCGTGTGCGGGTAGGATAAAGTCAACAAGAAAGAGCACAAGACAGGTCAAGCTAAGTGCAGTCACTTTCAGTTTCTTCATAAATGTAGGATCCTTCCATTTCCCTAAATGATAGATAAAGTGTTAATGCTATCATCCTACAGAGTTTTGTAAGAGTTTACTATAGCGTCGCTTCTGATCGCTGTTACGCAATGGTCATTCTTAGTTTGGCTTACGAAGGGCCCTGGGCATTTCGTATATGGCATGATAGAGTTTACTTAAGTAGTCCTGTGTTGTTTGTGCGCTCATCGATAGCAATAAGGACACAACAGTTGTTGAGGATAAAACATGCTAAGAAACACACAGAAGTATACCGCTGTATTGGCAGTCAGTTTGTCGCTTTGTGCCTGTGCAAACATGAGTAAAAAAGACACGGGCGTGTTGGCCGGTGGTGTGATTGGTGGCGCTATCGGTAGTCAGCTTGGTGGTGGCTCTGGTCGAGCGTTGGCGACAATTGGCGGCGCTGCGGTGGGGGCTTTTTTAGGAGGCTCTATTGGCGCGTCAATGGACAGAACGGATAGGTTAGCGATGAGTCGTGCGCTGGAAAATACTCGCACTAATAAAGCCTATGCTTGGACGAACCCTGATACCCATAATCGTTATACCGTACGGCCGACAAGAACTTATTATGAGAAGATGGGAAGCTCACGCAGACCGTGCAGAAAGTTTGTGACTACAGCGACGGTGGCTGGTAGAGCAGAGAAAATCACGGGTAACGCCTGTCGGCAACCAGACGGCTCGTGGAAAATAAGCTAAAGCTGCGAGGGCAGCGATAGCTTATTAAGCAACTTCGCGATCTTCTTGAACGACGTCAGCGTGCTCTTTATCTTTGATGCGTAAGAAAATTTCTTCGCGGTTGATAGCAAGATCGCGAGGGGCTTCAATACCAATCTTGACTTGGTTCCCGTTGACACGCAGTACAGTGATTTTGACTTCACCGTTTTCTCCGATCACGATAGACTCTTGTTGGCGTCTTGTTAAAACTAACATCAGTTTATCCTCATGTTTACATACTGTTTACACGGACACGCTCATAAGAATGCGTTTGAACACCACTTTCATGTGTTGACGGATGGTGTCGGCTGATTATGTCCATATCCTGCCTTTTGGCATCGGGGCTATTAGGCCACAAAATGAGATGAGAGTGTATGACACAATTAGTCGCAAAATAATGTGCTTGTATTTATATTTGCTTTACCTTGGTATTATTTATTTTCCACTATAAATCAATTGGTTGCAAATTTTATAATTTTTCAGCATTGGTGAGGTTCTAAGGAATTGTTCTTGATAAACTCTAGTATTCTGGCTTGAGGTATATTTCGATAGCAAAAAAAAGACCAGTTTTCGCGTGAGTTACTTCATCTTGGCAACAAGTCCCTCAATGAGTTCAGCGCTTATCTCACTTGCGGGGAGGGGCTTAGAAAAATAAAATCCTTGCGCACATTCGCAGTGGTGCTCGAGTAGGAAAGCTAATTGTTCCTTTGTTTCTACTCCTTCTGCAATGACAGCAATGTTTAAACTGTGAGCGAGATTGATGATTGCCTTGACGATCAGTTCGTCATCTTGATCGGTGAAAATATCTCCAACAAAAGAGCGATCAATTTTCAGCATATCTAGTGGAAAGTTTTTCAGGTAACTCAATGAGGAATAACCTGTACCAAAGTCATCGATTGATAGGCGCACTCCAAGGTTTTTCAAAGAGGTCAGTGATGATATGGCTTTCTGTGGATGTAGCATCAGTGAGCTTTCCGTCACTTCTAATTCTAGATACTCTGGCCCCAACCCGGTTTCGGCTAATGATTTTTTAACCACACTCACTATTGTGCCATTATCGAGTTGTTGACTCGCCACGTTGACTGCCATTTTCACGGGTGAGTCGAATAAATTTTGATCGTGCCATGTTTTACATTGCTTAGTGGCAGTATGAACAACCCAGTCACCAATAGAGGATATCATACCGCTTTCTTCTGCAATCGGAATAAAATCGGCCGGAGACACAAAGCCCAAGATTGGGCTTTGCCAACGGATCAACGCTTCAAACCCAATGATCCTCTTTTCGATGAGATCAAGTTGCGGTTGATAGTGAAGGACAAACTCTTCTTGATCTAAGGCTTGGCGTAGATAACTCTCGATTTCAAGCTTGCGACGAACAGTATCGTTGATTTCTTCCGTATAAAATTGGAAACCATTGCGGCCTCGACGTTTTGCGTGATACATGGCTAAATCCGCGCACTTGATGATTTCATCAGCATTGCGAGCGCAATCTGGATACGTCGCAATTCCGGCACTCACAGACACAAACATTTCTCGATCGTCAATTACAAAAGGCACTGAAAGTGTTTTTATAATCTTCTGCGCTACGATAGCAATAGAGCGTGAGTTCTTGATGGCTTCAAGTACCACTGTGAACTCATCACCGCCAAGGCGGACGATGAGATCGCTTTTACGTAGTAAGCGCTTCAGCCGGTTTGCTACGCGCTTTAACAAACGATCACCTAGCTCGTGTCCCCACGTGTCATTAATTTTTTTGAAGTGATCCAGATCGAGAAATAAGATGGCAACTGACTGTTCTTGTCGTTCAGCTCGGGCTAAAATCTGAGGTAATAACTTAAGGAATAACGAACGGTTCGCCAGCCCTGTCAGAGTGTCATATTCTGCAAGATAGGCTAGTTTACGTTCTGATTTTTCACGTAAAGTGATGTCTTGAAAGATCAGCACAAACCCTTCGGTATCACCTCTGACATTTTTTAATGGCGTGATGGTAAACTCGACTGGAAACGTATCGCTGTTTTGCCGAACAAAGTGATCTTTATTTTTGCGATAAATATTTTCTTTTTGTGCATGGGTGATACGGTTTAAGGCGAGAAAGGCTTTATCGGTACTAGCCAGTAGCATGCCTAGTGGTTGACCGATCAATTGAACTTGCTCATAGCCGAGCAGCTTGATAGCGGCAGGGTTGATAAAGGTAATGTTCTCATCATTGTCTAATCCTATGATACCTTCGCCGACAGAGTTCAATAACAGTTGATTTTGTCTTTGCATATCACGTAGCTCGGACTCAGCTGTTTTACGGGTAATGGCATAACGTAACGCGCGCTCTAGTGTTTCTTCAGTCAAGCTATGGAGGTTTAAGTAATCGGCGGCGCCAACGTGTAAGGCACTGTTACAAAGAGTGCTGTCATACTGATTTGAGAGTAGTAGCATGGGGCTGGTCACCCCATCTTGACAGAGCTCCCTAATTAGCTTGATGCCATACCCGTTTTGTAGGGTGTCACCAATGAGATAGACATCATGTGTGTCGGCCAAGATCTTGACGCATGCGTTCTCATAGTCAGCTTCGTACTCGAGCTGATACGTCGCTTTGTTGATATTTTTCAACAAATTATCGAGTGCCTGCTTTTTATCTGCAGACTTGTC
>JAUHZG010000121.1 GCA_030425845.1 Gammaproteobacteria bacterium | reverse complement strand
GTATGGGAGCGTTTATCATCACAAGCGTACGTGGCTAAGGGTTCTGTGACCCAGCTTAGCTGTCTATTCGCTTGACTGTAACAATGAGTTAAAGCGCGCCATTTGATCTTGTCAAGGCTCGCATAATAACCCGCCTCCCTTAAGCTCACCAAGCACGGTATAATGCCCTTACTACTCGGCACTTGTAAGGCTAAACCAATAGCGTGATCCGCACGCTCACTTATTATCTGGCGATGCTTGTACGCTCGAATTAAATGAGTCGTTGTTGCTACACTTTCAAATTCGCTAATGACTAATACACTAAGCATCCCCAGTATGATAAGTGCAATCATTAGGACCGCTCCTCTTTCACACCGGCAAGTCATAAAACATAAGCCTCAGTAAATGTGATTGATGTCCTTTTTTAGGCGTCACAGCCAAAATCACGGACAGTTGTTGGTGGTGTATAAAAAGTCGCATCAAAGAGAAGCCCCGACTAATCTCTTGTCTAGGTGACTTATCATATTGGCGCATCAATGCACGCACTCGCTTCCCTTCCGCACTACTCGTACCAATGAACCAATAACAGGTATGCAAAATACCGATAACTGCCGAATAAGGGTACGAGTAGCGTAAAGGCTTTTTTAATACAATCTCACATGTCTTAGTAGAACAATGCATGGACATCACTGTAAAAAACTCACCGTGCAAACAACTTCCAATGTAATAGCGCTCCCCTGCTTTAAGCGTAGTCGGCGCATTGATAATGAGCTGCGCGCCGCGATGAATACCTTTTGCTAATTGCACCGGCAGTAGTCCAATGCGCGAGATTGCCAACACATCACTAGATGCCAATGCTTTGCCAGCTATCACTTTGGGACGTTTTTTGTCTCCACTTTGATACACGGCTATTGGTGGACTCAAGTGTTCTTCAGCTGGTACATCAATACTTGCTGAGCCCAGTCGCAAACACCCCGCCTCTCCTGCGCCCCTTAAAGCATTGGTTAAGCTTTGCTTCACCAGGACTTGACGCGTATTTTTCTGGTTGTACCAAAGTGTCGTCACATTTTGTGACTTTACCCCGCTAAAGTGGTTAAGTATGACTAACAAGACCAAGCTCGACAGGGCGAGTGCGATCATTATCTCTAGCAAGGTGAAGCCCTGGATACACTTTCTCATTAGAACCCCAGGGGATAATTAATGTGCTGATTTAAGAAAGCTATCGAGATCTTCGCATGTTGTTTGTCAACCAGCACACGCCAACTAGGGTGAGCAAGCGTTGTAGACTTTTGCCACTCTCGGATAGTCGTTGTGTACTTGGCGGCCTTAAGGTGAACAAGTGTATGTCTCAATGTCCTTGCACTGGCGATTGCCATCAGTGTTTGGGTATTGATATTGGCTTGACGCGTATTTTTTACTTGTAACTCTGTAAAACCTAAAAGCCCCACTGAAAATATAAACAGTGCAAGTAATAGTTCGACAAATGTAAATGCTTTGCTTGTGACGTTCACTCGCTTCCCTGCTTAACTAAGTCCTCATTACAAGCGAGCTTAACAAGACAGCCTTCATCTGGCGAGCGTCATGATCGGCGTTTCAGACATAAAAAAGCCGGAGCGAGAGCTCCGGCTTTAATGGAATTTGAGAGTTCAAATAAACGATTAGATCATCCACTTGATACCAAAGTTGAACGTATTCAAGCTTGGAATGTTGATCGCGTCTACAGTACTTGTTCCAGTCATAGGATCACCATTGATGTGAGTATAGTTACCAAACAAGCTAAAGTTTCTAGTAACGTTTACGTCAACAGTCGCACCGAATAAAGGATGAACATCCCATGTAGTTGAGACAAAAGAACCAGTACCTGTAGCACCGTCATTGTTATCATGGTAACGATTTCTTAAGTAAGCGAAACCAACTTTACCACTAACAGAAACACGTTGGTTAAGGCGAACACCAAGTAAACCTGCTGCGTCAAAGCCCATGTAACGATAGTTAACATAGTCATCAGTATCAGTTGGATCTGTGTATTCTAGTTTGCCGTAAGAACCAAAACCAGTTTCGATACCAGTGTAAAAACGACGTGACAAGCTGTTCTGGTAACCAAGAGCAACACGTGCGCCAAGTACTTCGTCACTTTTTGAAGTGAAGTTAGCATCTTCTCGGCTTACAGCGTTACCAACAACAGTTGCGTTGATTGCACCTGTAACGTAAAGGTTACCATTCATAGGCGCTAACTCACCACCCGCTAAAGCAACAGTTGATAAACCGGCTAAAGCAGCACCAAGTAAAGTTCTCTTCAATGTAGTTTTCATTCCCTCTCCTAACATAATTAAACTAGGTTAAAACAATTGTTAATCGATTAACAACCTATCCAGTATAAGCTTACTCATAAGCCCATGACAAGTATCCCTGGCACATTTTGTATCCCTGAAAAAAGCGAACACAACACACCGCTTCGCAACACACTTAACCAAAAATCCATTTCACGCCAACAAAGAACGTATTCAAGCGCGGGACTTGCTGACTGTCTGCTGTCGAAAATTCGCTAAAAGCGCTCCCTGCAATGTGGGTATACTCTGAGATGATACTTACTTCTCTGTTCACTTTGAAGGTTAGCCCAAGCCCAAGCTCAGGAAGAGTGTCCCATGTTGAGTTGGAGACGCTACCGACGCCACCGTCTCCGTTGTCATAAAGCTTATTGCGGATATAAGCCATTCCCACTTTGCCCGTTGCCGAAATGAGTTTAGTAAGTGGAATGCCTACAACACCTGCCGCATCAAAGCCCATGAAGGCGTAGTGGAGATAGTCATCCGTATCCCCGGTTTCTGTATAACGCAACTTGCCGTAATAGCCCAAACCTGCTTCCAAACCAACCGTGTAACCAGAAGACAAAAGACGCTGATAACCTACTGCTAGTCGCCCCGCACCTTCATTATCAGTACGACTGTCAAGAGTATCAAACGTCACAGGGCTATTAGCCTCGGCGGGTGCCCCCCCAACTGAGGAAATACCACCAGTAGCCGTGACATAAACTTTCCCGCCCATCAATCCGGGCTGAGCACTTGCTAATAAAGCAGTACTAGAAGCACCCGCCAAACAGGCTACCAACAAACTTCGTTTAATTAAATTTTTCATTTTCCCCCCGAGTGATTGAGTTAATCAAAGTGGTGAGAATATAATCGACAACGTTTAACAAATGCAAATTCTAAGTGGCGAAGCTATACAATCTTCCCAATAATTGAGCTATCATGCGCGACTGAATAGCCCAACTGCAAGAGAATGAACAAAATGCCCGCAAGCCTTCCCCAAATCCCCCTCACTAAGATCGCAACATTCTGTGGTTCGTCAAGTGGCATCAATGAAGCCTTCACCGCTAAGGCCACCCAGCTCGCGCAAGAATTCGCCCTGCAACAAATCACCTGTGTATATGGCGGCGCAAAAGTTGGCATTATGGGAACCCTAGCAGACACCATGCTTGCTGCAAGCGGAAAAGTGATTGGCGTCATGCCCGAGGATTTGGTTAATAAAGAAATTGCGCACGACAATTTGTCTGAGCTTATCATTGTTGAAAACATGCACCGTCGCAAAGAAACTATCTACGAGATAGCGGACGCGTTTATCTTGCTGCCTGGTGGCTTTGGCTCCTACGAAGAGTTCATTGAGATCACCACCTGGACTCAGTTAGGCTATTATCGCAAACCACTGGGTATTCTTAACGTTGACGGTTTTTACGATGGTTTGCTTAGCTTCTTCCAACATGCCGCAAAAGAAAACTTTATTCGCCAGCGCCATTTAGATTTGATCAACGTGAGCGACTGCCCCAAAACACTACTCGATAAGATGCGGGCAACCGACGTCTCATTCAAACCTAAATGGGTAGATGACTAAACACGCATTCAATCATCGGTAGCGCTACGCGCACTTTCGCAAAATCACCGAACCAATGGAATAACCGGCACCAAACGAACAAAGTACACCGGTATCGCCCACTACTAAGTCAGTATGATACTTGTGAAAAGCTATCACGCTACCTGCCGAGCTAGTATTCGCATATTCATCTAGGATTTGTGGGGCTTGCTCCGAAAGAGGCTCGACTCCCAATACCTTAGTCGCAATCAAGCGGTTCATATTGCTATTTGCTTGATGCAACCAAAGTCGCTTGATGTCTTGACTCTCAATACCCTGCACAGCCAAGTGCTCGTTAATTAAGTTCACCACCATCGGCACGACTTCTTTGAATACTTTGCGTCCGTTTTGTTTAAACAAGGGGTAATGTTCAAGTGTCATGTCCGGCTCACAACGCGTTAAGAAGCCACCATTGTTACGTATATTGTTTGAAAAAACCGTCAGCAGCTTGGTACTTTGCACCTCAAAACTATTCGTCGCACTAGGCTCGCTTTCGAGTACCATTGCTGTTGCCGCATCTCCAAAGATAAAATGACTGTCTCTGTCGGTAAAATCTAAATGCGCCGAACAAATCTCAGGGGACACGACTAACACTCGGCTTGCCTGTTTGGAGTCAATCAAACTCTTCGCCGTGGTCAGCCCAAAAGTGGCCGACGAGCATGCCACATTGAGATCAAAAGCAAAGCCTTGTGCCCCGAGGGCATGTTGAATTTCAATCGCCATCGCGGGATAAGGTCTTTGCATGTTAGAGCACGCCACGATTACCGCGTCAATCTCTGCCCCGGTGCGCCCAGCACTGGCGAGAGCTTGTTCACACGCTTGTATGCCCATTTCAGCTTGCAAAGAGAGTTGCGTATCCTCTCGTGTGGCAATCAGAGGTTTCATGCGGTTAGGATCAACCACACCAGACTTATCCATTAAAAAACGATTTTGGATGCCTGACGCTTTGACAATAAAATCGGCATCGGAGAGTTCCTTGCCATTTTGATCGGCGTTTTGATTGAATGCAGCCACAAGCTCCGCATTACTCACGGAATCCGTAGGTGTATACAGCCCGCTACCTGTCAAAAATACCGCCATGTCGTCCTCCCTTGTCTTATCAGCGCATCCCGCCTTTTTTCGTGGTAAAGAAGGTATCATAATTAACACAGATGGCAAGCAAGCAAAACTTGCCATGGCTGACGCATTTATTTATCCTGGGTTCGCAAACAAGGGGGAGAATAGTGACTAGCCAAGTAAACCCACCCAAAGACCCATATGTCTCTCGTAAGCCAGGTCCAGATGGACTCATCGAGTATAGTGCAGAGGATAATCAAGTCTGGCACGACCTTATCGAACGCCAAGATAAAGTCGTTCCTGGCTATGCTTGTGATGAATTTCTAGATGGGCTTAAGCTTATCAACTTCAAACGCGATGAAGTGCCACAGCTCAAAGACGTCAATGAAGTGTTACTCGATACCACTGGCTGGCAGGTTCACCCGGTAACCGCACTTATCAGTCACGATAAATTTTTCCAATTGCTGTCAGAATGTAAGTTTCCTGCCGCGACATTTGTCAGGCGCCGTGAAGAGTTTGATTACTTACAAGAGCCTGACATTTTTCATGAGTTTTATGGCCACTGCCCTATGCTAACCTGCCAACCTTTTGCGGACTTTTCACAAAAGTACGGCGAGCTTGCCAAAGGATTAACGCACAAACAAATGATCAAGTTATTGCGATTGTACTGGTTTACTGTTGAGTTTGGCTTAATACAAACCTCACAAGGCCTAAGAGCCTATGGCGGCGGTATCCTGTCCTCTCCCGAAGAGACTGTTTATAGTCTTGAAAGCGATAAGCCTGAACGTAAAAAGCTCGATATCCTAACGGCATTGCGCACCCCTTATCGCATTGACATTTTGCAAACCGTGTATTTCTTCATTGATGGCTATGAACAACTCTATCAATTACTAGACACCGATCTAGTCGCACTCTCTAACCAAGCGATTGCACTAGGCGACTTTGACCCCACCTACCCACCTAAAGAAAAGTGAGAAAATAATGTCTGATCTAACCGAAAAAAAATGTGTCCCCTGTGAAGGCGGTATCGCCGCACTCGATAAAGCCGCCTGCGAAAAATACTTAAGCGACTTACCCGAGTGGCAGCTTAATGATGACGCAACCGTGATCACACGCAAGTTCGACTTCAATGGTTTTTTACGCACCATGAGCTTTGTCAATGCCATCGCCTGGGTCGCCAATGTAGAGAAACATCACCCTGATATGGCAATAGGCTACAACTACTGCACGGTTAACTTCACCACTCATGCTGCCAACGGACTAACAGAAAATGACTTCATCTGTGCTGCTAAAGTGGATGCCTTGTTTTAGATCCTATGAGCACTCCTCACGCAACACATGTCGTCGTAGGTCTGTCTGGAGGCGTTGATTCTTCGGTTAGTGCTTACCTGCTAAAACAACAAGGTTATCAAGTCACCGGTTTATTCATGAAAAACTGGGAGGAAGATGACACAGATGAATACTGCTCAGCGGCACAAGACAAGGCGGATGCAAAAAAAATCTGCGATAAGTTAGACATACCGTTTAAAACGATTAATTTCGCCGCCGAGTATTGGGATAATGTGTTTGAATATTTCTTAGCAGAATACAAAGCTGGCCGTACGCCCAACCCCGATATTTTATGTAACAAAGAAATCAAGTTTAAAGCGTTTTTAGATTATGCTTTAACACTTGGTGCCGATTATATTGCCACAGGTCATTACACGCGTAATCGGACACACGAGGGATTGCATCAACTCGTCAAAGGCCAAGACAGCAATAAAGATCAGTCTTACTTTTTATATACACTGGGTCAAGCCCAGCTAGCCAAGTCACTTTTCCCCGTGGGTGAACTCGACAAAGCGCAAG
>JAUHZG010000120.1 GCA_030425845.1 Gammaproteobacteria bacterium | reverse complement strand
GAAAGCGCAAATGAAAGCCTTACACCGTAGAAAGCCTGTTCATACTTGAGCGCCTCGTGGTGAAACCAAATGTGTTTTTCCAACGCTCTTAGATAGTTTCCAGACTTTCGGTCTTCAACCGCCGAGTATAGAATTTTTGATGGGTCGACTGGCTGCGACGGCGTCCATGCGGCATGTGTCATAAATGGTACTAAGTAAATCAGAATTAAATAAATCGCTTTTAAGTACATTTTAAATCCCTGGCATACGCTCCGTATTTAACCGTTAACCATTCACTGCATGTCAATCCATCTTTAGTTTTCTCTGCTGATTACACTTCCATATATCTACCACTCTTGTTCCCTTGTATATTACCTAGCAGAAGGTAGCTGTCTAATTTTTGTGTTTTTTGCGCCCCACTATTGTCAACGCAACCTTATCGTCCACCCTCGTTGTTCGCATACACAATAGCCGCGCTTTTTGCTTCGGTCGCATTGACCATTATATGTGGAATGACGCCAACGCGTTCCCAATTCGTCTTGGTGACGTGATTATAGGCTCTGGCGACTGGAACGCGCATATCCAATTGATCGTTAACGCGTATCATGTCGATAAGATGTGCACCGCCGCCAGTGGTTTCTCCGATGATGGTCGCGCGGCCAGCATGCTTCATGGTATAGGCAAAGGCTTCGGCGGCACTGTAGGTTTCATGGCTAGTCAGAATAAGTAAATCACCTAAGTAGCGCTTCTCATTTTTTACACTCCTTAGTTCTATCACTTGCTCATTATCACGGTCAAAAATACTCCAAAGAACAGTATTTTCTTCCAGGAAGTAGGAACTTAGTAAGGCAACATTATTAGGGTCCCCGCCATGATTTTTACGCAGGTCGATAATAAGCACATCGCTCGCCAAGACTCGATCCATTGCTTCAATCAGATTTTCCCGTGTCTTCTGATGACCACTAAACGTATTAATCTGTAGATAGGCGATTGCAGGGCGGGTTTCAGCAGCAATTATCTCCGTAACCATCTCGAGTTGAGAATCATTTGTCGGGACAATCACGCTCGACCTGTCCGCTGCCTCATCCGCCAACAACAACCCAATATGACCATCATTGCTAACCTGTTTTAGGTCCGCCTCCAGTACACCGAGTAGTTCCTTAAGTGTGCGAACGCGATTGTACTTCCCAGCTTCAAGCTGCTGAACCAAGTACGTATTCATCTTTAACGCAATCTCAGGGTAAACATAATTTTGCGCCAACACATTGGATACCTGTTTAACCGTGGATTCGATTTTTTGTGCCGACAGCCGTGGATTAACCGAATCGGAGGCAAACGATAATTGAGGTTCCGCTAGTAATGAACATGCGAGAACCATAAGCAACAGTAACTTTCTCATTAAACGCTACTGGGGCCAAAAAAGTCTTATTCAAGTAGGGTTTGATCGACGAGGGCTAAAGAAGGTGTCCACATAAAACCCACCGACGAGGGCTAAAGTGGGTGTCCATATAAACCCAAAGATGTTTGCGATGCCCGCGCGCCCAACAAATAGGCCGAGGTAACTAAGCCATTTACAAAATATCTTACTCAATAGATTGCTTAAACTGAGCAAAACAACACACAGGAAACCCACTTCCTCACAAGGTGAACAGGTTTCAGTCCCATCTGTCTTACTTCGTGACCCATATGGTGATTATCTATATCTAGTTCTCCCAACAGCCAGCCTCTTACTAGTTGAGTGGGGGTCTATGCTCGACAAAAACCTATTTCCTTTTTGTAGAGTGGGTGTCCATGTCTACTCTGACTGAACTATCAGACACGGATTGATGAAGACACGAAATAAAGATACGACGTGGACACCCACTCCCAAAATGGGATCGCGCTTATTCTAGGCACAAGCTTAACGATAGACTCAAAAACTACCTCTGTTTAGGCACTGTATACAAACACAAAACGCTTATAAGCAAAATGAAACGACTTTTTTAGTCTGGGTTGGAATTACGACACACAATGCTTCTTCCAGCGTTATCTCAGACAGAAACAATTCATCTAGATTTGGCGAAAGAGCAACAATTTTTTGAGAATCATTGCTGATGACAAATTCAAAATCATTTTCATCCTCATCCGCGATTGGCTCGCTAAGGGTCAGTATCTCTCCACCAGTGATTGGCGCAGCAAAGAGTTGCAATTGATCTGTCGTCTCGTCAACTTCCTCGGCGTAGACGACCCATTGGCTATCTGGCGACACCGCAAAGTTAAATACCACGTCACGCCCCGTATCAGGTTGGTTAAGCTGGATTGGTGTTCCCCCATCCACAGAGACTTGAAACAGACTTCGCTGGGACGGAACATCAATATCGGCTGAATAAACCACAAAGCGCCCATCTGGACTAAGCTGTAATCCGTCTACACTAGAGAACTCGTTATCAAACGCCGGGCTTAGCCGCTCGATCGGTTGATTCGTGAATACCGGCACCTTCAGCAGCACTCTGGTGTTATTCGTTGATAAGAACTTGCTACGCAGAAGAACAAACGCATTATCGCGAGTGAGTCTTAAATCGAGAAATGATTGATCTTGTGGGACCCTCGGGGTGAAACTTGTTGGAGTCAGGCTACCATTCACCGGCACTCGAAAAAGCTCAATTGCCTGTCCAGAGAACGCGTCGGCGACAGCGTACACCACGTGATCACCATCACTGGTCACTAAAAAGTCTGAGAAAATGGCAATGTTGCCAGAAATATCCAAACTCAATCTCACAAGATTTTGACCATCTAAGCCCACACTAAAAACAGCATTACGTCTGAAACCGCTATTCAAAGTGGTAAATACAACACGACGGCTGGATGGATCGACTTCAAATTCATCTATCCTTGGAAATGCACTGGATCGCCCAGACGTCAGGTTAACGATATTTCCACTGCTTAGCTCAACGCTGGATAAGTCACCCGGACTCGTATTCGTCTCATAGACAGCGTAACGTCCATCGGGCGAAAGAGTAAACTTAGTCACATCTTGAGTGTCAGCCAGCGCCGAGTTTAGACGGGTTGCCGCACCTCCGGTGATCGGCATAATAAAAAGCTCTACTTTATTGGCAACTAATTGCTCGGCGCGATACACAACTTGCTGACCGTCAGGCGTAAGCTTAAATTCTTTAATTTCACCTCCGTCAACTAGGCTTGCGTTCAATAAAGTTGGCGTACCGCCACGTACAGGCACACTGTATAGCTCACTGGTGCTGCCACCACCAGTGCTATCCAGAAATACAACAGTCTCACCATTAGCGGTAATAACCGGGCTGTCTAACACACCTTGGGCGGTTGTTAGCACACGGTTCTTTACGCTCACATCTTGCGCCTTCACGCTGCTCATGAACACCATCGCCGAAATGCAGACAAAGATAATCAAGGATGACCTTAGCTTCGATTGGGTAAGGGTCTCGAGTTGGAAGCCACTCACGTTAATCATTTATTCACGCTCGCATGTAGGAAAAATTATGTCGCACGTGGATTAGTTGCACCGAAGCGTCAAAAGGTTCAATGAGCTAGTTTATGAACCCCCACTAAATGATCTCTGCATGCATCCTCCTTTACTCGCTAAGTGTTATTTTCGATGGCTCAAGTGGGGGGCCAGAATTACCCCATACCTGGGTTAACTGGTTCTCTTGATCAGGTTATTCACTAATGCTTTGATTTCTTTATCTGGGTAAGGGCCGTCAATGTTGACATCCAATACAATGTATCCGTCTGGCCGTACAATCAGATAGCTACGATTGGTCTTTACTGAGCCTTCCCGGTTTTCCCGATCATCAAAACGCACCAGCGTTTCTACTGGTGCTGTAAACGTGTCTTTGTCCGTGACGCGCTCATAATCTGATCCAATCGGTACGTGCTTACCCGCCTTTAGCGCGAGTGACAGACTGATTCTCTCGTACTCGGCTTTTTGGTCATAGCTGATAAACCCCTTGTACTGACACATTGAAATTTTGTTGCTGGGAGTGACCTTAGGTGCCTCTGTTCCACCGAACAGGTTTGCAACCGCCATAGCGTCGAACACACAAGGATCGGCCAATTCCGCTGGCGTCGCTTCAGGTCTTGCATCAGCTTCTGGGAGTTTGGTGATGATTTCTTCAGCAACGGATTGGAGTTGCGCTTCGCTGGTGCGCACACTCACTGTCTTGATTTCGAAACGTCTGCCGGAAGCGTCCATGATCAGGCCGAACACACGCGGATTATCCGCATCCCAGGTAGGATCGAGTAACAGCGTCGCCGAGTCACCCAGACCAGTGACGGCTTTCTGTACCGGTTTAACATCGATATTGTAAGCGTGAGACGAAACCGGTTTGGCTTCCGCTAATGGCGTCGCGCGCACCGTGATAAAAAAAGCGCCTTCCAGGCTCCATTCGCAATGGTTTCTCTTGCCGATACTTCTGATCAGCGGCTTCCCCGGGTTGGGGTTGATGATAGCCTTATTGGCGGATTCGTCCGACAGCAAGGGGCACGGAGGAATCTCCTCTGACGATACAGAACTATGATAGTTACTGAGATCTATTGGCGTCTCGGATAAGGCTACTGCGGGTGCCTTAGCGGCGTGAAGGTTAGACTTTTCGGCTGCGGCAGATTCCTTTTCGTCGTTACAAGCGCTGGTCATCACGAGCAGCACGGCAATCGTGACTAAGTTCGCGAGCTGGTTGAATGAGTAATTTTTTGACATTGTGAACTCCTGGTTTTCAGTTTGGGTAGTTGGACACCCTGCTGCCCCCTGGGTTTAGAGTGGATATCCATATCTACTCATCATATCTAATTATTGTTGGAAATATACGTGCAATATAAAATGCCAATCTCATAAGCATAAGATCAATGAGTGAGTCATGGTATTAAAGCTATTTATACAAAAGTGTGTTGTGGCACTGTTGTTGGCAATAAGCACAACAGTTTTTGCACAGAACAAGGTTGTGGTGGTTCCGCTCTCAGGAGATGAGGCTGCTACTGCTACGCTCTACGGTCGCGCATCAGCTTCGGCGGATAACGCACTATTGTTTAGATGGCCGGGTACTGGTGTAGAGATTCGCACCCGCGATGTTAGCGAGGGAGACTCGGTTTTTGACGTGAGGATCATCAACACTAATCCACCGGGCGGATCTTCGTTCTATGTCACTGATGTTGGCTCCAGTTCAAGCATCTTAAATCCTGGCAGCAGTATAAAGCGAGGTGGACTCACCGGAACCAGTCTCTTACTGACTGAGAACAAGGGCAACCTCGCCCGAATGATGCGCCTTCACTGTTTTGCAACTGTGATCTCGGCTGGCGATGATGGGACTACTCAATGCATGGGAATCACAGCGGGAGACTAGTAACACCTAGCTCAAATTTCTTTTTGGGAGTGGGTGTCCATATACACGCTCTACGGAGTTCGAGTCGCGATTTCAGAGTTGGGTAGGGAGTGACCATATTGATCGGCGTGTCTGCCGCAGGTACCAAACCAAGGAAATGTCAGCTTCATTTAACCTACCCTAAAGCAAGTACATTGTTACTACGCCACTATCACGTAAGTGAGGAATTTGCTCGTCTGACGTTTGCTCTCAGGCAAGTTATTGGGCAATTTAACTCTCAAATCACCTAGCCTTTTGGCAATCTAAGCTTAATCTTCGACTGATTTAGAGAAATCAAGCATCCAAGGATTAAAACCTATCTCAAACTTTCTTTTTGGGGAGTGGGTGTCCATATCTACTCTAACTAAAGCCCGCCACAAGTGGTTTCAATGGCGTAGCCGAATCTCGCCACTAGTATTAATAGACTATTGTTGATTAACTTCCTCTAAGCTACTGTAACTCAGCCTAGGTGCTGAGGTCGGTTAATTACCACGAGTATCTAGACTTTAAGCAAACAATCCACCACACAGATAATCAACACTAGATAGAGGAAGAAATCATGAAAGGATGTAGAAAGACAATAATGTGGCTGATGGCCGCATCCATCATCACAACGTCAAATGTTAATGCAGGGGAAGACGAATCAACGTACATCAACCCCGGCGTAAACGGACAGTTTTCGATTAACTATTCTGCACTGAATGATGCAAAAGAGCTGAGCCATGAAGATAAAGTCTTGATCACACACAGCTTACGAGCACGCACTGGTTACGTAGAAGCACAAAGCACTAAGGGCATCAGCGCAAAATGCCATACTGGGCCAGTTGGTTGTAAAGTAATTATGGACCCTACCGCGACCAAAATCATGAGCCAGGCAGGCGCGTTTGTGATCACCAATGCTATTTGCCTCGTGGTTGACGCTGCTGATGGCGAAGTGACAGAGCCGATCTGCGACCTAGTTCTGGAAGCCGTCGTGGAGTCCACCATTATGCCGGTTTTGACACAGTGTGCCGATAAAGGCGACAGCACTGAAATCGAGTTGGACTTTTGGTTGATTCCTCCCAAAGTTAAGGCCAATGCACAATGTCAAAAATAGAGTCTCCATATAGTTAGGTAACACAGAAATTAGGCATTTTTTAATATCTGCCCTTAAAAAGTGAGGAAAAAAGGGCAGGTATCCTAACTCTGTGGCCTTAGGTAGGTTTGAAGTGCGTATCCATATCTACTGATTGTTGGAAATATGTGTGCAATATAAAATGCCATTCTCATGAGCATAAAATTGTGCTTCTTGGACACGGACACCCACTTGACTCTCTTGACTCTTGAATTCTACCCGACTCTATGACACTTTATTAGCTCAATGGACTGATAAGGAGGCAAGGATGGCGCTCCCTCGAAAACAATTGGTGTCACTCAGTGACACACCTTTCTATCACTGTGTCTCTCGCTGCGTTCGGCG
>JAUHZG010000119.1 GCA_030425845.1 Gammaproteobacteria bacterium | reverse complement strand
CAAAATCCTGAAACGCCGACTACTACTGAGCTTACTGTGAAGTTGCCAGGTATGATCCAACAGGTGCGTTTCTTCTTAAAAGATAAAGCCGCCCATCCTGGCTTGGCGAATAAAGATACCTTGTATTACATCTTCATTGGTGGCAACGACATGTCAGTTGGTTTACATGACTTAGCTGCTTTTGATTTTGAAGATGCCATTACTGATCTAGGGGGAGCCATTCCTGCAAAGAACGTATTAACCGCAGTTGGCATGCTAAAAGACGCGGGGATCAAGCCTAATCAAATCGTTTTGGTTAACTTGTTTAACTTGTCGTTGACGCCACAGTTCCAAAAAATTATTGACTCAATCCCAGCAGGCTCGATGCACGATACGCTGGTGGCTGGAGTGACTGGCTTAGCAAAAGGTGCTGCTGAATCTTATGACCTGACGTTATCAGCGGATGCGCAGGCATTAGGATTACGCACACTTGACTTTGGTCAGCTAATGGATGCGCTTGCGCTACAACCTTCCATTAAAGCGAAGATTGGTCATGCTTGCCAAGATGATGCCGCAGCGGGTGTTTTGGCTTCAGGTAAAACACCAGGCCATGTGGCAAGTTTTGACGCAAGTCTTGGGCAAACGGCGAGTGATTGCGGTAACTATTTGTTCTGGAACAACGTACATCCTTCATCGTTGGTTGAACAGGAACTAGGTTATCGTGCGAGTGAGGTGGCGACACAAAAGGCGAAGCCACAAGCTATGATGATGAGTGTGGAAAGTACTCGTCAACGAGCGAAACAGCTGCATCACAAACTCGTTGCGCTCGCAAAACAATTAGAAGCTATCACCAAACCACGACACTAAGAGCTGGCTGGTAGTATTACTCGAAAAGGCCCACTTCGGTGGGCTTTTTCTTTGTCTTCTGAACCTGAATTAGTTAAAATATTGAACGTTATTAATCCCACCCTAACTTGAGCTAACTCTATGAATAAATGTCGTCTTTGTGGTGTCTTCGCGCTGGTTCTATCCTTGTTTTTCGCGGTTGGCAGCTTTGCCCAAGTGCCCGGTGCCAACAACAAGCACTTATGGAACTTACAAGAAGCGAACATTCGGTCGATCATTGCCGAAGTTGCTAAGGTTACGGGTAAGAACTTCATTGTTGCGCCTAGCGTGCAAGGAAAGATTTCTTTAGTCAGTGCGACGCCCATTAGTAACGATAAAGTGTACCCGCTTTTTTTGAATGTGTTGCAAGTCTTGGGGTTACGTGCTGTCCCAGTGGGACACAGTATTAAAATTATTCCGGCAGACAAAGCGCGCTTTGCGAGTTTGCCCGTACTCAGTAAAAACGCACATGGTCAACCCGGCGGTGCGATGATTGTACGTGTCATTGCATTGAAGTTTATTTCCGCGCGTAACTTACTGCCATCACTGACACCACTGTTACCCTCAACGGCGAGTATTAGTGCGTATTTACCGAGTAATGTATTAATTCTAGCGGGAGTTAAGGCTAACGTTGATAAGATAGCGGCAATCATCCATCAAGTTGATAGCTCCAGTGCGCAAAATATTACAATCATTCGCTTGCGCCATGCGATCGCAGCTAATGTGGTCGAAACACTTAAAACACTCAATACAGAAATGGGCGGTACGCACGTGGGCCTTGCTGCGATTGCTCAGTCTAATTCTGTGTTGGTCAGTGGCAATCGCACGCAGCGCGTAAAGTACCGACTTCTTATCGATAGATTAGATGCGCGTGGACAGTCGTCAAATGGTAATACCGAAGTGGTGTATTTGCATTACCGTAAAGCCAAAGCCATGGTGCCCTTGTTGATGAGTATTGCCAAAGCGGCTTATGGTAATGAAGTGGGGAGTAGTTCGAACGCACCAGCGAAAAAGGGCAAAAAATTAGTGGTTTCGCCCATGACTAACACCAGTGCTCATCATGTCGTCGTGGATATTGCCGCGGATACCACGCTAAATGCACTTGTGATCACCGCACCTAATGGGTTGCGCCGGGTGTTAAAACGTACCATTGCACGCTTAGATCTGCGTCCAGCGCAAGTATTAGTGCAAGCGATGGTGGTTGAAGTATCTCAGCAAACGCTCGATCAGCTGGGCATACAGTGGGGCACACGCAGCAATGGTGCTGACGGCACACCTTTTAGTACGCTGACCGGTGGCTTAGGATTAGGTTTTTTAAAGACGGGAAGTTTTCGTGCGTTAATACAAGCCATGCGTAACAATACTAATAACGATATATTATCGACGCCAACCTTGGTGGTGATGGACAACCAAAAAGCCTCAATCAAAGTTGGGCGTATGGTGCCTTTTCAAAGTGGGGCCTACGAGACAAACCAATCCAATGCAAGTGCCTCGAGCAATGCTATCAGTAATCCTTACAGTACCTTTGAACGAAAGTTTGTCGGATTGCATTTAGATGTGACGCCTCAAATCAATCAAGGTAATGCAGTAGAGCTTAGCATCGATCAAGGTGATGCGAGCATCATCGACAATTCTTCTACCGCTCAAAGCTTTAATCCACAAACCAGTCAAAGCAATATCGCGACTAGTGTATTGGTCAATGATGGTGAGACGTTAGTCTTAGGGGGATTGACGCGTAATGAACATGATGAGGTGAGTGATAAGGTACCCTTTTTTAGTAGTATTCCACTGCTTGGCCATCTGTTTGTTAGCCAGAAAAAAACAGTCGTGAAAAAGACACTGCTAGTCTTTTTACGCCCTGTGATCATCCATACGGCTAAAATGGCGGGGCTACTTACCAACGGTAAGTACGCGTTTGCACGCAACCAACAGATGAGTATTAAGGGGGGGAGTGATCTCGTCTTACCGCCTTGGCAAACGGACACCCGCGCTACCTTACCGTCACCGTTTTAGGGATATCTTATGAGCGAGTTGCTGTTAGACTATGCCTTCGCTAATCGTAATCAAGTGTTACTGGTAGAGCAATGTCTTGTTTACACAGATAAGACACCGTTTACTGTCCTTAGCCAGCTTTGTTCAGCTTATCCGACTTTTAGCCGTACGTGTGTTGCGCAAGAAGCATTTCAGACACAGTTAGCCAGAGTGTATGAGCAGCAGCAAGGAGAAGCGCCGCTTATGGATGATTTGGGCGAAGAGTCTGTCGATAAACTCGCGGATGAATATTTAGCGCAATATGATGTCTTGCACTCTAGGCAAGACAAGCCCGTGATCAGTCTCATTAATCGTTTGATTGTGCAAGCAATTAAACAAAAAGCCTCTGATATTCACTTTGAAAGTAATGAAAGTTTGTTTACCGTACGCTTTCGCGTGGATGGCGTGTTACATACGATTCTTTCGTTGCCGGCAGATAAGTCACACGCGATGATTTCACGATTGAAAGTCATGGCTGATTTAGACATAGCGCAGGTAAGATTGCCGCAAGACGGACGCATTTTGGTGTCGCTGGCGAACACGCGCGTCGATTGCCGTTTATCGACCTTGCCCGTGAGCCACGGTGAACGTGTGGTGTTACGATTGCTTGATACACGCGATAACGAATTAGATCTGGCGCATTTAGGCATGCACCAAGACGTGCTTAGCACGTTAAGTCATGTCTTGGCTGAGCCTCACGGGATCATCTTAGTCACGGGGCCGACTGGCGCGGGTAAAACGACCTCACTCTATGCAGCACTTAAGTCTTTAGATCATAGCGCACTAAACATCATGACTGCGGAAGACCCGGTGGAGTATGATTTACCAGGAGTAAGCCAAACTCCGGTGATGCCGAAAATTGGCCGTGATTTTGCGACTACACTGCGTGCCATGCTACGCCAAGATCCGGATGTGATTTTGGTGGGAGAAATTCGCGATGCAGAGACAGCTCAAATTGCTGTGCAAGCGAGTTTAACGGGGCACTTAGTTTTATCGACGTTACATACCAATACGGCGCTAGGTGCCATTACTCGCCTAACCGATATGGGGGTGGAACCGTTTTTGTTGTCGTCTAGTGTGAGTGCGGTGATTTCTCAGCGTTTGGTGCGTAAGCTATGTCAGCACTGCAAGCAACCGGTATATGACGGTGACACGCTCATCCATTACCAGGCGGTTGGCTGCGAGACATGTTTGCACACCGGTTACAGTGGACGTGTGGGGATTTATGAGTTAGTGCAAGTCAACGAAGCGATGAAACGTGCTATCCATCAAGGTGCGAGTGAAATCTCGCTCAAAGACTATCTATCTAGCAGCCACCGCAGCTTGCGACAAGATGGGCAAGAAAAAGTACGTCTTGGCATTACCACTGAAGAAGAAATTCATCGTGTGCTCAGTACCTCTCAGCCCGAGGGGGTGACATGAGCCTTTATCTGGTAGAAGCGTTAAACGGCGACCATCAATTTTATCGCACTAGTCTTGAAGCAGACTCTTGGCAACAACTTAACGATGAGCTTAAACGTAAAGGCCATATTGCCTTATCAATCAAAGAACACCAGACTCGCCTGCATGCTCCGCTAAGCACTTGGTTTAGAGCAAAGCGTGCCTCTACGGCGACACTGATGTTGTTCTGTAACCAGTTGGCTACGTTACTTGAGGCCGAGGTGCCTATGGCGAAAGCGTTGCAAGTGATCGCAAAACAAGTGACGCACAAGCGTGCGCAAACGGTGATTTTCTCCTTATATCAGCAAGTTTTTGAAGGGCAGTCGCTGTCACAGAGCGCCCGTCAGCAGCAAGGTTTTTTCGATTCGATGATCTGCGAAGCAATTGCTGCAGGTGAAAGTGCTGGGATCCTAGTTGATGTTTTAAAAGGTATCGCCGCGCATTGTGAACAACGAGAGCAAGTTAACCAGAAAGTACAACAAGCGTTATTGTATCCTTTTATCATGGTGACCGTCTCATTGTGTGTCATGGGTTTTTTATTGGCTTATGTTATGCCCAAAATTATCCCTTTATTTAAAACGACTCATCAGCATTTACCATTGGCGACGCGTATCCTGCTGGGGACGATTCATTTTCTGCGGGTGGACTGGTGGATTTTGTTGCTATTGGGGGCCGGGCTTATCGGTATGGTGATGCAGATCAAGACACAGCTGCGCTGGCGTTTGGGCTTTGATAAAATTTGCCTGCGCCTACCTGGTGTGCGTCGATTATTACTGTTAACGGATACGACTCGTTTTTTAGGGACATTAGCGTTCTTATTACAAGCAGGTGTCCCGTTAATGAAAGCATTACAAGCAGCCACAAGTTTAGTGGCGAATGGTGTGATAAAACAAGCACTGGAAGTGATGGCTGAGAAAGTGCTTTCAGGCGTGCCACTATCGGAGGGATTAGCACAGACAGCGTATTTTACCGATCTCACTTTGTCATTAATTCGCGCAGGGGAGCAAAGTGGCGCGCTTGCCAAACAGTGTCAACAAGCAGCGGATTATCACCGCAGAGAGCTTTTACATGCGATTAACTTACTATTAACTTTATTTGAACCAGTGATGATATTAGTGATGGGAGGAATGGTGTTATTCATAGTCTTAGCTGTGTTATTACCCATCTTCTCACTTGATCAGTTGGTCCACTTAACCTAAAGGAGGAAATTATGCGACGCGTTAACGGTTTCACTTTAATTGAAATTATGGTGGTAGTGGTGATCTTAGGGATACTAGCCTCGATTGTGGTACCCAAAATATTAAGCCGACCGGAGCAAGCGCGCTTGGTCAAAGCAAAACAAGACGTCTTATCAATCCAAGATGCTTTGGCATTGTATAAGCTTGATAATGGCTTTTATCCATCTACCGATCAGGGCTTACAAGCTTTAGTTACCAAACCGGCCGGCGAGCCAGCACCTTTGCATTACAAAGCAGAGGGCTATTTAGCGCAATTACCGACTGATCCGTGGGGACATGCTTATCAGTACCTTAACCCGGGCCAACACGGTCCAGTCGATATTTTCAGTTACGGCCCCAAAGGGCAATCGGGTAACGCAAATCAAGAAATTGGTAATTGGAAGTCGTTCACTTGAAATCTTCTCACGGCTTTACTCTTATTGAAGTGTTAGTCGCACTGGTGCTTGTGGCGATATTAGTGACGAGCTGCTGGGTATCGCTCTATCATGTGACTCACTCGTTACAGCGGATCAACAAAGTGATCCCTGCACTTTGGGTAGCCGACAGTGTCTTAACACAAAAGCAAGCAGGTCTATTGCAAGGGCAGTCGCACGGACAAATGCAAGAATGGGGGAGTGATTATCGCTGGCAAGCACAGGGTGATAATGCCGCACTGGGTATTGAGTCTATCTGTGTCTCACCTGTCGCTAGTTCAGCGACTTGCGTGGCGAGTTTGCAAGGAGTGGTTGATGCGCACTAATCGTGGCTTTACCTTAATCGAGTGCTTAGTCGCGAGTCTTATTGGCACGTTGATCGCAGTGATGCTAACGCTGGCGATCACCAAAGTACTGACAACACGCGCAAATCTTGCAACACGTGAGCAGTATTGGCAACGAGTACTGATGTGGCTTAATACGTTCGATAATGACATGCGTGTGCATGCCCATCAGGATTTGAAGAGTGATGGACAAACCCTAGACTTTACTTTCTGGCAAGCACATCAGCGTCATGCACTGAGTGTCAATGTGCAAGGTACTCACGGCCTTTTTAGTCAGATGCATTGGCGTTTTGTCGGATCAGATCATCAGTTTTACTCTCACTGGCCAATCCATTCAACGCGAAAACCCATTAAGTTGCGAGCTATAGAGATGCGCTTAACCAATCAATCGGGCAAAACGCTGGTGAGGTGGTATCCATGGTAAGAGCCGAAAAAGGCAGTATTTTATTACTCACCTTAGTGTTTACCTGTGTATTATCCATTGTATTGTATGCGCTACTGACACAATCGGCGTCACTGATACAAACTGCGCAATGGCAAGTCGAT
>JAUHZG010000118.1 GCA_030425845.1 Gammaproteobacteria bacterium | reverse complement strand
CATTACAAGTAAGTATTATATTGTATTATATTGTATTATTATGTGACTTTTGTGTTTTGGTAGGAACAAGGAAGAGCAGATGCAGCAGCAGAGGATTATGCTAAGTGGTATCACATTAAGTGGTTTGCTTGGAATGGTATTCGTCAACCTAACCGTAACCGTTTATTGTGGCGTGACAATTGGGTTGATGGAGTTAAGACTGGGCACACTAAAGAAGCCGGTTATTGTTTAGTGTCGTCGGGCGAAAAAAACGGTATGCGTTTGCTTTCTGTCGTAATGGGTACACCTTCTGATTTAGCGCGTAATGGCGAGAGTCAAAAGTTACTACGCTGGGGCTTCCGCTTCTTTGAAAGCCACCAGCTTTATACGGCCAATCACACACTCAACTCACCACGCGTGTGGATGGGTAAGTTTAAGACGGTGCCAGTTGGGATTCAAACGCCTTTGATTGTAACGATTCCATCAGGGGCTTACAGCCAACTGCAAGCGACGTTATCATTAGATGACCTCATCAAAGCACCAGTACAAAAAGGGCAGGCACTGGGTACTTTGACTGTCAAATTAGGTAACAAAGTGTTAGCAACCCGTCCGCTAGTGTCTTTAGCAGAAGATCCGACTGGCAGCCTCTGGACGCGTATGAAAGATTATATTAGTCTAGCGATGCATAAAGTGTTTCACCATGATAGTGCAGACACTCAAGCCGCCAGTGCGAAGGCTTAGTTTTTAAGGAGGATTCATGGCCCAGAACAAAGCAACTCTACTTAAGTTCCCATGTGAGTTCCCTGTCAAAGTGATGGGCTATGCTTCTGACGAGTTCGAAGCCGCGGTAACCGAAATCATCAAAAAGTTCGATGAAGAGATTGCCAAGGACAAGATCGAACAAAAGCTCAGTAAAGACGGTAAGTATCTTTCTATCACGGCAAAAATCTACGCCAACAGCAAAGATCATATCGATGATTTGTACTGGGAGCTTAACGCGCATGAATTGGTATTGGTAACACTGTGAGTAGCAAAATCCCTATCTTGGTTTCAGACTTTGGTCTTATTGATTACCAAGAGACTTGGGATAAAATGCGTGTTTACACCGATACCCGAAAGGCTTCTTCTCCAGACTTACTATTTGTTCTCGAACATCCTTCAGTATTTACGCAAGGCCAAGCGGGGAAACCCGAACATGTGCTATTGCCAGGTGATATCCCTGTGGTCCAAACCGATAGAGGCGGACAAGTGACTTATCATGGACCAGGGCAGTGTGTGCTTTATTTGATGATAGACATTAAGCGCCGCCGTCTTGGTGTTCGCTCACTTGTCAGCTTGATCGAAAAGTCCATCATTGCACTCTGCCGTGATTATGGCGTGACAGCTGTGGCACGCGAAGACGCTCCGGGTGTCTATGTCGAAGGGGCGAAGCTTGCCTCCGTGGGCTTACGCATCCGCAAAGGGTGCTCTTACCATGGACTGAGTTTAAATGTGGATATGGATCTGGAACCTTTTTCGCGCATTAATCCATGTGGTTATGAAGGGCTCTCTGTGGTACAGCTACGTGATTTGGTACCTGGTATAACCATGGATGAAGTCAAAGCGCGTTTGGTTAATAAGCTGATGACAGCGTTAATGCCAGTGCCTCATGATGCATTAACTGTTGCTTAACACATGACAATTACCCCTTTTGATGCTCTCAATACAGCTTATCCCAGCTTAGCGGCACAGGGTTCGCTTAAGGCGACGCCGGAAGATTTTATTGTCACGGAATGTTTACCTTATGCTTTAACTGGCCAAGGCGAGCATTTGTATTGCTTGGTCGAGAAGCGAGGGCTTAATACTCACCACATGACAAACAAGCACTAACGAGGCAGTGGATCTCACTGTATGATCCTAAACGGACTGTGACAAACATTTATCGCTTTAACCCTAAATTTAGCAAGGAGGGGTTTCGAGTCCTTTACGCGGTTAGGCACGACAAGAAATGTCGACCGGGCAGTGTGGCGTTTAATCAGTTTAGGATTAATGTCGATTATAGCACGTGTGATAAATCACAAATCGATCAACGGCTGCAATTGATTGCACGCCAAGGTGTACCCAATTACTTTGGCGCTCAACGCTTTGGCATTAACATGTCTAATCTCGAGTCGGCACTCACTCGGGGTCTACCGCGAAAACAACCCAAACGGGGACGCATTCTGTCAGCGATACGTAGTTACCTATTTAATCTCTGTTTGAGTGACGCTATCAGTGACCAACAGTGGCAACACAAGCCGGGGCTGGCGCGCTTTATTTTTGATGATGGTAATACTAGCTTTGAAGCTGAATGGGAGCCTACGCTTCAAGCGCGGCTTGAGGCGGGTGAAGTGCATCTAGCCGGGTTGCTTCCCGGTGATGCAAATGAGTCTCATTCGATTGGGCCTAAGGTTCTTGCCATCTTGGCCGATAATACAGAGTTATGCCTCCTTCTAGAAAACGCTAGAATGGCGGCAAGTTGGCGCGCTTACCGCTGTTTGCCAAAGGCCTTACGTTGGCACTGGCAAGGGGAGCGTTTGACGCTTGGATTTCTATTAAATTCAGGCTGTTATGCGACTAGTGTCCTGCGGGAATGTGGGGTAGACTAGTTGACCCCAATGGGCTTTGCTCATTAAGGCTGGATTAGGGATACAATGAGAGCATTCTTTTGTTTATTAGGCGCTGTACTGGTGGCGCTACTCGCGTGTCGCATTGGTTTTGCAGACGATGCACCGGTGCACCCCAGTCATGAACAAAGTGACGCAGTCGCTGTGGATGTCGTGGTGGTCGGTACCATGGATATCCCACAATTGGTTTACTCTGTTGGGACGACGATAGCCCTAAAGCAAGTGAACATTAGCTCCGAGATAGACGGTCGCGTCAAAAAGATTTTTTATAAAGATGGCGACTTTGTGAGTAAAGGGTTGACTATCATCGCATTGGACAATGTGCAAGCAAACGCAAATGTACAATCAGCCAAAGCGGCACTGAGTTTAAGTCGCACCACTTACGAGCGTAAGCTAGCAGCCTTTAATGATGGTGGCATTTCTGCTGAAGATCTCGATACCGCTAAAGCCGATGTTGAAAGTAAGTCTGCTGCGCTACAAGCCAGTGAAGCGGCGTTAGCGCAGACGGTGATCACCGCGCCGTTTGCTGGCGTGCTAGGGGCTTTTACTGTAAGCAGTGGAGACTTTATCTCTAAGGGAAATGTCTTGGTACCTTTAGTCGATAAACATCAACTCAAAGTGGATTATACAGTCCCAGAGAATGAGTTGGGCAAAGTTCAACTTGGCCAAACAACACAGATCACAATCTCGGCGTATCCCAAAAAAGTGTTTAGTGGGAAGGTCACCTTCGTCTCGCCTGCCGTCGATAAACAATCTGCCAGTCTTGCCGTCCATGCTACTATTGATAATAAGTCTGGCTTGCTATCGCCGGGGATGTTCGCGCATGTGAAACTTTTCACTGGTGTGGATAGAGGGGCGGTAGTATTGCCTGAGCAAGCTGTTTTAGCGAGTTTGCAGGGTAACTATGTCTTTGTGGTGAATGACAAGCAACACGCTGTGCGCACACCGGTGACAACGGGCGCGCATTATCAAGGTAAAGTCGAAATCACCCAGGGTCTTAGCGCGGGTAGCCGCGTGGTCACTGCTGGCCAACAAAAACTTCACAGCGGTAGTGTGGTCAATGTGTTGAAGACGGATACCTATTTACCGAGTGCTGTGGCTGATAAGTCCAAAACGCAACAACCTTAAGCTCTTCTTATACTTTACGCTCCCTTGCACTCGACGTAAGGTAGCTTAGGCCGCAGGCCGTAAGCCACCATTGATAGTGTCTTTTGTTATGTTTTACGATCCCTAGTACTCGACCCAGCATGCATCTGACTTATTTGCTATCTCTGACGCTAGCTCCCATGCTTATTCCATGCGATACTTTTGTCATGACTCATGTTGCCGAGGGATTGCTTTGACGTTATCAGAATTATGTATCCGCCGCCCCGTTTTAGCCACGGTGTTAAGTTTAGTCCTGGTCGTATTAGGCTTAAATGGTTACCTCAACTTGCCTCTGCGTTTTTTCCCCAAGATGAATGTTCCTACCATGCAGATCAATACCTATTACCAGGGGGCCTCACCCGATGCCATCGAAACGAATGTGACTATTCCTATCGAGAATGAACTCTCCAGTATTCCGGGGATTGAATCACTATACTCAACCAGCAGCAATTCCTGGAGTCGCATTACAGTTAATTTCAAATTAGGCGTAGATTTTAACGCGCTCTCTAGTGAAGCGCGCAATCGTGCCTACGCGGCACGTAAATACATGCCTGCTGATGCGGATTTACCAACAATCTCTACAGGGGGCTCTGGTGATAATCTGCTGGTGCTTGGGATAGAAGACACTAAGCTTTCGCCCAATGCGATACGCGATTATGTGTCGCGTAATTTGATTGCCCAAATTCGCCAAGTAAGTGGGGTGGGCTCTGTCAGTATTTCAGGCTCCTCGAATTATGCCATGCGTATTTGGTTGGACTCGCGTAAGATGGCCCAGTTAGGGGTAACTGTTTCTGATGTCAAAGCGGCGTTACAAAGTAACAACATCGAATTCCCCGCTGGGACTATTTTAGATCCCAAACGTAGCTTCTCGGTGGTTTCGCGCACAAGGTTGCACTCGGTCAAACAGTTTGCCAATATCATTGTCGATAAAAAAGGCTCACGCCTGATCCGTTTTAAGGACTTTGCCACTGTCAAAATTGGCACTGCCAGCTTTCAAAGCTACCCCATGCGCATCAACGGTAAGTCAGGGATTATTGTAAAGATTAGTTCCCTAAAAGGATCGAACCCACTGAGTGTAGCGGCAGCTGTTAAAAAGCAATTAGGCACTATTCGCAAAGGTTTGCCGACTGGAATGACGATGCAGGCGATTTATGATCAATCAATTTATCTTAAGTCGGGCCTAGAGGAAACCTTCAAAGCGATTTTTGAAGCTATCATCTTAGTGATTCTGGTTGTGTATGCCTTCTTAGGAAATTTGCGCGCGTCCATGATTCCGATTGTTACGATTCCGCTGTGTATTATCGGTGTCTTTGGCTTTATGGACTTTTTAGGGTTTTCGATTAATGTCATGACATTATTGGCTATCGTGTTGGCGATTGGACTTGTGGTCGATGATGCTATCGTGATGCTAGAGAACATCCATCGTTATATTGAGCAGGGGATGGAGCCGATGAAAGCGGCCATCACGGGCAGTAAAGAAATCACTTCAGCGGTGATCGCGATGACAATCACACTCGCAGCTGTCTATGCCCCGGTGGGGTTATCGCAAGGTTTCACCGCCGCTATCTTTCGTCAGTTTGCTTTTACCCTGACATTATCAGTCTTGATCTCTGGATTCGTTGCGCTCACCTTGTCACCGATGATGTGTGCGAGATTAATTTCTGCGGAAACAGAACATAGCCGCTTTAGTCAGTGGTTAGAAAATCGTTTTAATCGTCTTGCTCTCGCTTACAAGAAATTGTTAGGTGTAACGTTGCATCATCGTCGTAGTGTGCTACTGATCTTGATTGGCATTTTAGGCGTAGGCGGCGTCGTTTTTTATACGCTCTCTAGTGAGTTTATCCCGCCAGAAGATATTGGTATCTTAAGTGTGGGGATTACCTCTCCCAGTGGTGCGAACATTGACTACACCGTCAAATACATGAAACAAATCACCGCGCTCACCAATAAGATCCCCGACGTTAAAGACACGCTTACCTGGATCTATTCGGGCTCCGCTCATACCATGGTGATCCTAAAACCGTGGTATCAACGCAAAATTACCACCGACTCTGTGATCGCAAATCTACGACCTAAACTCAACAATATTCCTGGGATTAATACGTCGATTTCACTAGTCAGTCCGATCACTTACGGTAAAGGCGGTAGTGATTTTAATATTTATCTGACCACAGCCGGTTCTTATCAGTCTCTGATCCCAACGATGGAAAAAATCACGGCGGCACTTAAGCGCTATCCGGGCTTAATCAATATTGATAGAGGCCTCAAGTTTAACAGCCAACAATATGCGCTGACGATTAATCGTGATCTGGCTGGGCAGCTAGGCGTTAATATTCAAGATATTGCCGATACAGTGCATGTGATGTTAGGGGGAATGCACATTACTGATTTTATGCAGGGCAGTCAAAGCTATGATGTGTTAGTCCAAATGCAAAAGAAAGATCTGGAAAATTTCAATGGGATCAAAAAACTCTACGTTCATGGCACGAATGTCGCGTCGAGTACAAGTGCGGTGAGTAGTGCGGCTGATGAAGTGCCGCTCGCAAGCTTGGTCTCATTAACGCCTATCGTGGGGCAAGAATCTTTGCGTCACTATAACCACATGCGCGCTTCTTGGATTCAGGGACAGCTTGCGCCAGGCTATACTATTGGTGATGTGGTGAACTACACCCAACAATTATTACCCACCTTGTTACCGCCAACCATCCACTATGCTTTTACTGGAAAAGCTGAGCAATACTTACAATCTAGTGGCAATATGCTACAGATTGTGCTGTTAGCGATTGTCTTTATTTATCTTATCTTAGCGGCTCAGTTTGAGAGTTTTATCGATCCGTGCATTATTTTATTTACTGTGCCGCTATCAGTCGTTGGGGCGTTGGTGGCACTTAAGTTTTCTGGGGGTGCCTTGAGTGTGTATTCGGAGATCGGATTAGTCACCCTGATAGGGCTTATCAGTAAGCATGGGATTTTGATCACGCAATTTGTTAACGAAACGCGTGCACGCGGAGTCGCCTTAGAGCAGGCAATTATTGAAGGCGCTAGTACCAGACTACGCCCAATTATTATGACCACGGCGGCGATGGTGTTAGGCTCGGTACCACTAGTATTGGCGAATGGGCCAGGGGCGGCAGGGCGCGCACAAATCGGCT
>JAUHZG010000117.1 GCA_030425845.1 Gammaproteobacteria bacterium | reverse complement strand
GTATGTGTTTGCAATGACTGGGCCTCGTTATTTAAGTTTATGTGGACAGATACCTAGGGAGCAACGGCAGATCTGTACAGACTATCCGAATAATAACATTCAATGGTTAGCCAAGAGTCAACTTACGCTAAAGACTAAGGTGCGTTACTTAATTGTGTCTTTGATCTCACAGTCCACTTTAATCCGGTCTAACCTAAAGCGCCTAGCGAAGAAAATACCTCAGCCTTGGTTTAGTGATTATATTGCGCCACATGTTCATTTGGCACCGTTTGACTGGTTGGATCAGAAGGTAAAAGCTGCAGGTAAAGGCGAAGTAATTTTTGCGCATATTTTGGCACCACATTATCCTTATCTTTACCAAGCGGATTGTCAACCAATTACGCAAATGACCAAATCGCACACAACAATAGCAGGGCGAGGCTCAAGTTATAAACGAAAGCAACGTTATACAAAATATGTTGCTCAACTGACGTGTGTTACAGCGAAAGTGGCAAAGACTCTGGCACTAATAAAGGCCAACCCTAACTTGCGTGATGCGTTAGTGATCATACAAGGCGATCACGGGGCACGACTGTCGTTACATAGAGCACTGACAGGTAAGTCAGACCTACTCACTCTGTCAGATATAAGAGATGACTTCCACACTTTCTACGCGGTAAAATCGCCTAATCTACAACGATTGCCTGCAGATGGGGCGTTTTATGCACTTGAATTTATCTTTGGTAAAACACTACAAACTAGCCTTAAGCTTCCAATTCACCTAAAGAAGGTGAAGCCTTTTGTGTTTTTGCGACATACTAAACCCAGAGGCGAATTGGTACCTTATCCTTTGGTCCCGGAGCAATTAACCACTAGCTATGTGGACTAACGTTACTCGAATTGTCTCGACTCTATTTCTTTTTTAGATCTATTATGAAATTTTTTTGACAGAGAGCGAGTTCATGTCGTTGGCCTATCCAAGCTGATTGCGCTAAAGAGCCACACACATTGAGTAGAGAAGGACATATCTCTGAACTTTGCAAACACAACGTTAATTTAAGTTGTAGCACTTCGCTACAACAACGTTCGATGACCTCTGTGATGACTGTGATAAGGCATGAGTCGTTAAGTGATCTGAGGTAATGCTCTCTAGAAACTAGCGTTAATGTGAGGTTTACGCCATGACATAATGTGGTGCAAACTCCTCTTAGCCCATTGTGTCCACTGTGACGCAGTCTACAGTGGGTTAGCCTGGTAGGCTTTTTGGCAACAATTAATTTGACAGGTATGAATGGGGAAACGTTTACTTTACAGTTTAAGACAGCCTGAAGGATTTTCTGTAGTTGAAGAGCACTCGTGCTGTTGCCAGTTGAAGGGTGTGAGAGACGACACAATGGCGCATAGTATGACTGTGGTGAGGTTGTGATTTGTAATTGATAGAACGAAGTACGAAGGGTTGAGGGGGTATTGGTAAGGCGGGCTAACTGCCAGCATTTTTCAAAATGTTGGAACAGAACTTGAAAAAATAAAGTAGTATCATGCCTTTTACCTGTTCTCGTATCACATATGAGAAATAATGTCACAGGAATCAAGCTGTTCGGGCCTGTCAGTGAAAAAAGAGTTGGTTCGAATGCTATACTTTTCATCCTGCAAACTCCCAATGATGAATTACTTCTTTGTCATATTTCAGCTGAGTTATAAGCAGATGATGAAGCGGGCATTGAGCACAGAGGACTTGGTGCAAGATTTGAGTGAACAAATAGACAAAGCCCAAGTTGGTTTCTTGCTTTGCTAACTGAATGTCCACACACCGTCGTGTGACAAAAAAGGGTTGGGAATAGTTAGGATGCCTCACCACCTCTTTGGATACTACAATGCTGCGAATACATTGATCAACTTCGGTGATGAGTGATCGTGGCGCATCAAATAACACAAACCATTCCAGTAAGCGCTCTTTTAGTGCTGCGCTCTCAAGCAAGTTCTGACTCAAGAGAAGTTTTACAAAGATCTCATGCCGTAGTTTTCCTTGTAGTGCAAGGTTTGCATTACGTAGTGGAGAGAGGAGTTGCCCCTCTGAAATGCCGACTGTCTCACCAAGCGAGATATCACACCATTGGTATGCCCGGGGTGTGGCGATTGCTCTAATGTTTTTTGTACAGCAAGTAAGTTCAGCACGTGCAACCAAATTCAGACTCTTATCGACGCGGGACGTGTTTGAAATCAACTCCAGTGTCATAGTGCCATCATTGGCTACCTGTGACGTCCAGCTATAAGGCGCATCCAGTTTATCTAGTGAGAAAGGGAAAACTTCAGGGCAAATAATACAGCTTCCATCGTCGCCGTATAGTGACAGTTGGTTTACTGACGCTATTATCAGTGACTCGTGATCAGGGTGATCAGGCATGACTCGATGAGTTAAGTGATTGTGGCTAAAGGTTACCAGTGTGCTGGGAGTTTTAATGCTGTTGGCTATAGGGATGCAGTTAAAAAAAAGACTCTCTGCCAATGTTTGCTGCATATGAGGCAAAAGGGGCATCGTAAAGGTAAGCTCAAAGTTGAATGACTCGTTTGCCTCCAGCTGGATGGTCTCATCTGGTGTTAGTGTGATGGCGAGGAACTGCAGAGGGTTAAGCACCAGCTCTTTGAGTAAGCGTAAACTTGCGCTATTAGGATTTTGACAATCTTTTGCTAGCATTTGTTCGGCATAACGCTCTGGATGTAAAGAGAGAGAATACGTTGCCTTCTTGGTGCTTAACTCGGCTGTACAGCTTGTCAGTAGTGAGTAGTAGAGTGAGAAGATCTCGCTTGGCTGCCCTGCTAGTGTTAAGCGTAACGGTGATTGTGAGGTGAGCGCACAGTCAAAAAAGGTGTCTACTGTGAATGAATACGTATTTACTTTTGTGCGTGAAGTGCTGAGTCCTTTAGTTTTATCTAGACGTAGTGGAAAAAGCATAGTGTCAGCACGAGTCTCAAAACTGATTTCATCATGAGAGGTTTTAGGGTAAAGGCGCAATGTGCTACCTCTCTCTAATATGCAGGGTTCTATCAGCTCTTCCGTTGCAAACTGTATCACGCCTGACATGGGGTAGGGGGCTATCACCTCACCGTAAAGCATTTCTGCGGTGTATCGAGTGAGGGCGCCTGATTCGGTTTCTATTTTTTGTTTGATGCCGGCGCAGAGGTAAGCGACTGCATCGATGACGGACTCAGTGATGGTATTAGGGGATTCCGCTGAATTGACTAATGCATCATCTAGTGCCTGTAAGTCACAGTGCTCATGCTGGAGAGCGTCTTGCAAACTACTTTTTTCTCGATTGAAATAGTATTTGAACGTTTCACTCGGTGATGTCATTGGCTGTGCTCCAGTGTTATGTTGTGAGGTGATTGTGAAGCGCGCTCATGAAGGATTAGAGCGATATGGCAGACATAATGAGTGATCTCTTCTGTGACTGTGTGTACACGCACTATAGCTGATTTGAGCGGATACTGGCTTGAATAAGCATTAGCACAAAAGTGATTCAACCAGCGTGAGAGCATTTTCTCACAACTCTCTTCATCAAAGTATTGGCCAACTTTTTCTCTGAGTAATACTTTTAGAGTATGCGCAAAACGATTGAGACACAAAATTTCTGCGAGCGATGGCTTGCGAGATGGGCCTGCACAAAGCTGCACTTTTAGTGTGGATTGCCCCATGGGTTGGATGAGTGTGTCGACTCGGTAACCACTTAGCGTGTGGCTATCCGTAGGTAGGAGCCAGGTGGAAATGTGTTGTTCAATAAAGGGAGGCTGGTTCAAATTCGCAATACTCGGTAAAGTAAGTTCGGTTTCATTTTCCAATGTAAACCATCCAAAACGCGTAAAGCGATTTAACATTATTTTTGTGACGAATAGACTGGCCTTGAGTGTAAGAGAAGGCGGTGCTAGTGAGGTAAACCACGCGTGTGGGCTGTGGCATCTTGGCATTGACATGTTTACCGAAGGAAATAATAAAGTGAGAAAGTGCCTATATTGAAAATTATTTAGCTCATGAAAAGAGGCAAAATGCGTTTGCTCAAAGTGTTGTTGCCAGTCAGTTAGAGGTGAGAGCGATTTATCTGAGGTAAGATTTTCCGGGCTTATATTGCATAGGCATGGGAGCTCAATGGAAGAAACAAGCGTTGCTAGCAAGCGTAAGCTGTGACAGTCTCGGCGTTTCGCAATGTTAAAACTGTACTCTAGACATAAAAGACTATAGGGGAGCCCTCCTGGCATGTCATACTCTTGTGCGATTAATCTCTTAGCTACGGTGCTGTATTGCCATTCACTGGCAGTAGTAATATCTTGAATAAACTCATCTTGACTAAAGGAGAATATCTTTACCATCGTGTCTTTATCAGATACGACTGCTTCGATTAACCATGAGAGTGAAGTCCATCTAGAGGCCAACCGTCTAAATGAGCTGTGCAAGAGGATTTGTTGGCAAACATCCGCGATACCTTGCTCACACAGAGCTTGTGTGCGTCGGCAAAGATTTTCAAAGTGACTCTTTCGGTTGCTCGTTACTTGCATGAGCGTAATGTAATAGCATGCAAGCAAATGACAAAATGGACACGCGGACTTGTTACGACTGGAGAGGGTAGCAGAAAGCGAATAACCGCCACCTTGAGAAGGCCCCGCTTCGTGCGCCCACACCTAAGTTATCAGAGTGTATGGATGAGGAATTTTTTTGTTAGATCCTTAAGGCCAAGCTAAAGGATCCACAAAGGAAGAAGACTCGCACAGATCCCAGTTTGAATGTGAGCAAGTGTTGTGAGTCTACCTTTACCGTCGATTAGTGAATAACTACTTCTTCTTGGTCAAGCAATCCCAGAGATTCAAGTCGATCAAGTCCTGCTTTGACTTGCTCTTGATCCATTCCGGTGCGGATGCACACTTCGTCGATAAGATCATTAGTCAACGATCCAATCACTAATTTGTTAGTCGTTTGATTTGAACGTAAGGTGATAATAATTGTTTTATCTGTCATGGATGAATACCTCGTCGTTATGCTCTTAAAACCAGTCTATGCCTCGAAGCTTAAGGGAAGCTTAAGGCGACTCTCACAGTTAAAATTATTTTATTTTTGTGTATTTTTTTAGCTAATAAGCTATAAACGCCGCACAAATGGAAGGGACATTCGATTAGCCCCAACAGTCTAGCGAGAGCCGCCAAAGAATGGAATAGCAAAGCTTGCACTCGTTCAATTTGTCACCTAAACTGCGGCACACACCATCTCATCGGGGTTATTCATGCAAGCACTGTCGATAAACAATCTCACTAAGGTTTATCCTGGTGGGTTCAAAGCACTTGATTCCATTAGCTTTGCTGTTAAGCAAGGTGATTTTTTTGCCTTGCTCGGTCCTAACGGCGCAGGCAAATCTACGACTATCAACATCATTACTACGTTGGTGAAGAAAACCCAAGGAGAGGTGAGCTTATTTGGGCATGATATCGATAAGGCGCTCAATGTTGCTAAGAGTCATGTGGGGGTTGTTCCACAAGAATTCAATTTTAGTATTTTCGAAAAACCGTTTGATATCTTAGTGCAACAGGCCGGGTACTATGGGGTACCGGCGCGAGAGGCGAAACAGCGCGCCGAGCAACTGCTTAAACAACTTGAACTATGGGATAAACGCGACGTGCAGTCTAAAGCGCTCTCAGGCGGAATGAAACGTCGTTTGATGATCGCACGTGCCATGGTGCACCATCCTAAGCTACTTATTTTGGATGAACCGACCGCCGGTGTCGATATTGAGATCCGGCATTCGATGTGGGAGTTTTTAACTGAGCTTAATCGTTCTGGGACCACCATCATCTTAACCACGCATTACTTGGAGGAAGCACAAAAGCTTTGTCGCAATATTGCCATTATCAACCACGGTAAGATTCTAAAAAATGGCTCAATGAACTCATTGTTGGGTGAGCTAGAAAATGAGTATTACATACTCACACTTAATAGTACTTGCTCGCTTTCTTCCGCTCAATGTGAGCAATTGCAGTCATTCAATCTAGATGACTTAGGTGATAATCGCATCGGAGTTTGTGTCAATAAACGAGAAGGATTAAATCCTTTATTTGCAAAACTGACAGAGCTAGGACTTATCGTCAGCGCGGTTAACCCAAGGAATAATCCTCTGGAGCAGTTGTTCCTCGATATTGTCCAAGGAGATAAATCATGAGTGCAAGCAAAACACTTACCGCATTTAACACGCTAGCGATGAAAGAGATCAATCGCATTTGCCGCATCTGGACGCAAACCTTGTTACCACAAGCACTAACATCGTTACTATATGTGGTGATTTTTGGGCAAGTGTTGGGTAAGCATATTTCTATCCGTCAACATGGCGTAAGCTATATAGCGTTCTTAGCGCCAGGTTTAATGATGATGAGCATCATCAATAGTTCATACGTGAATTCGGTATCGTCATTTTTTAGTGCGCGATTTAGTGGTTGTATTGAAGAGTTGTTAGTGGCACCTGTTCCTTACTGGGTCATTATTTTAGGTTATTTTGCTGGATCATTATTCCGTGCAGTGTGTGTGGCGACCATTGTGTATATTATTGTGGCTTGTTATACACCGCTACCTATACATTCATTAGCGCTATTGATTGTGTTAACTCTCTTAACATCGTTTTTGTTTTCTTTAGCGGGTTTGATAAATGGGGTGTTTGCTAAAAACTTTGATCAAGTTAACTTTTTCCCGGCATTTATTTTAACGCCTTTGACATACTTGGGGGGGGTGTTTTATTCCATCGATATGTTGCCGCATTTTTGGCGTCAGTTGTCGCTGCTTAATCCCTTGGCCTATATCATTTCTGCCTATCGCTATGCATTGCTGGGTACCCAGGGGAGTCACTTGGTGATCCATTGTGTAGCTTTGTTAGTGGGACTAAATGTTGTGCTTTGCACATTGTTGCTGGCATTGTTCAATCGGCGAGTT
>JAUHZG010000116.1 GCA_030425845.1 Gammaproteobacteria bacterium | reverse complement strand
AAACCGTCTCAAAATCTGGCTTATAAATGACCCTGAGGTTCGTGCTGACTTCAACCCATCGCCCTGAGAGCTCGTCTGATTCGAAGCTGCTACCAGTAGGGACGTAGTTGTTCCAGTACTTTCGCACATCGAGTTTCAAGTCGACTTAAGTCAATTTCAAGGCTCGTCTTTACTCGATCATAATCTTGACGTTGAGGAAAGTTGTGAAAGTGCATTTAACCATATTCCAACGACCTATGTGCCAGCACGTAATACGATATTTCTCAGCATCGCACTGGGGTTTGCCGAGTCACTGGCGATTGATGATATTTTTATTGGCGGCTCAAAAGCCGATAGGGACGGCTATCCGGATTGTCGTGCCGAATATTTTGAGGCTTTCTCAACACTAGCATCACTTGCGACTGGGCGAGGCGTGGAAGGTCACCAACTCACCTTACACACACCACTCATCGATAAAAGTAAAGCACAGATCATTACCTTGGGACAGTCCTTAGCGATTGATTATGGTAAGACTATCACCTGTTACCAGGTGACAGAGCAGGGCGCTGCCTGTGGGCGTTGTCAAGCCTGCCGCTTACGCCAAGAAGGTTTTGCTAAGGCTGGAGTTCCCGATCCAACTTTGTATAGGAATCTCTGTTAAGAGATCCAACCGTCTGCTCCTCACAATGGCAAGTAGTTTTATAGCGAACAACCATGAGTTTCGACTAGAACACTTTCATGGATTTTCGCTCTGATGATTTTTCTTCAAATTCGTGACTATCAATGAATCAGGATCTACTTTACAGTGAACGCATGTTGCACGTCTTTGTGCAGGTTTACTGTGGAGTTAAATAGCAATGGGAATCGCGAAAGAAAAGAGCATTCAAATTATTTGTCGCTGTGGTACAGTGGTGGACAGCACACTACTAAAAAAGCTTGAAAAAAAAGGGCTTACTAAAGTTCAGCAACGTCAGCCGCTAGAGCCGAAAAAAACGAGTGCCGGCAGCGACGCCTTTATGGAACTGGCTGTAACAACTAGTGCAGGCGATGGCTTGGTGGAGTATACGGAGCTTTGCATTCAGGCGAGTAGAGAGGCCTTTAAGACACAAAGAGTACTTTGTGAATATGTGGTGGAGACTTTTGTCAAAGCCAAGAAAGCATCGCTATTAATTAGAGTAGGTAACCTTACTGAAAAAGCATTAGTTGAGCTTGTGAAGAAGTATTCTAATGCGTCTGTGAGTGTTCAACATGAGGCAGTTAACCGGCAAACAACGCAAGTGTTTACTAAAGATAAAGCGGGGAGATTTGACGGGGATTATTTTTACTTCGAGCAACCAGCTGATTTACCCGTGGTTTTACCCGAAGGTTTTGCTGAAAAGATCGATAACTTGTTTGATTTGAATTTTTCGGATCCGCGTGCGGTCTTTCCCATCGCGCTCAAGCTAGTGGTTTCTCAGTTTGCTCAGCAGTTGGAGTCAAAGAGTCAGTCTGAGAAAGTGATCAGTACTCAAGAAGTGCCAAACTTACACGGAAATTCTGACTACTATCTTATGTTAGAGGAAGAGGATGCCGAAGGAACGACAAAGTTATTGTGTGACTTACTCAAAAAGCATTTTCCCGAAAGCCCTATTACTCGAACAAAGACGGCGACTGGCTGTGACTGTGTGCGCATCAGTGGTCCTGAACAAAGAAAGGGGCGACTCTAACTCATTGATTTACTAGCTTCTAGAAAGGTTCTATTCAAATTAGATGTTTTTGGACAGGTGGTCATTCGATGGCTTAAGCGCTAGACTGATGGCTATAACAGGCGGGAGTCTAGCCATGAATAAAGAAGTAGGGCAATTCGACGGGGATTTCTTTTATATACCTGACGATAATAGTGAAGCGGTTGAATTTTTTCGGGCGTTAGAGCAAGAGTCTTTGACAGTCTTTCTGCTAATGTTGCATCCACAGCTCGAGTTAGCAACCAGAGCATTTATTTATGCGGCATGTTTCTTATCAGTTCACCTAAGACTCACTCATGGGGAGGTGTAAGGCGACTTCTGTGCCCTTACCAAGTGCTGACTCAATTCGGATGCTGCCGTGATGCGCCTCAATGATACTATAGACTAGTGATAACCCAATTCCAAAACTACCTTTATCCGAGACAAACGGTTGAGTGATTTGTGCTAGTCTTTCAGTCGAAATACCGGTTCCATTATCACGTATCATGATTTCAACTCTATCTTCTTGGTGGTGAACCTTGATAATAATCTGCTTTAACTCATCGTTAGATTTTTGGTTTAATGCGTGTATTGAGTTGGTGAATAAGTTAGTAAACACTTGCTCGAGTTGAAAGGCATCGACAAAGAGCACGACTTTTATATTGCTATCGTACTGTAGGGATATGGCGTTGCTTGACAGCTCATACTCAAGGCTTTCAAGGACGCGTTGTAGAATACTCTCAAGAGAGACGTGAGTTTTACATAGTTGACCGGTTTGTACGAAGCTTTTGACTCGATTAATGATGGTGCCGCATCGACGGCTTAGCATGGCAATTTTACTGGCAGCTTTTTCATTTTTCTGTGAGTAATCAGGATTAAGTATGTTTTTCGATAAGCCTTCAGCGTAAATACTAATGGCACTCAGTGGTTGGTTTAACTCATGCGCTATCCCCGTTGCGACTTTTTTTGCTATGTTGGCATTACTGAGTTCTATGGCAACTTTATTTGTGGCGCGAACCTCGCCTAGCATTTTATTAAGCTCGTACTCTCTGACGAGCTTTTCGCCAAAGAGGTGTAACATGATCTGTTGTTCCTGGGTGAGTGGTGCGGGGATGGGTTTGGTATCATACACCGCGAGCAGTAAGATATTTTCGTCAGATTTGTAGCTACGTAAACCCACGCCAATATAGCTTTCAAGCTTCAACAGGTTTACATGCTTGGCATGGGGGAATACTTCAGCCAAAGAGTTGTAGTAAATCGCAAAATTGTTCTCGACAAATGAGGCGGCACAAGGGGTCCCGTCTAAGGCGTAATTGACATTATCAATTACCTCTCCTTCTTTACACATTATCAGTGTTTCAGAATGGTTGCCTTCTACTTTAGCCAAATGTGCCATCGGCATGTTTAGCGCCTCGCAAATGGCAAACAGGGCCGAGCGGTAAAGGGTATGAGCGGTCTTGTTTGTGGTCGCTCGGTAAAAAAGCTCTAAATGGCTTTGTTTTTCTTTTTGTCTGACTGCTTCTATTGTGTTCATTATCTTCACCTTGAGTGGTGTCTTTATAGTAATATTCCGATGATAACATACGTTATCCTCTGTATTGAGTCATGACTATTAACCATTTATGCAAAGGCTTTTAGTCAGTGACAGATTTAAGGGGGCAATCATGATTTATATTTTCTACTCTGAGTTATACCCATGCACCTTCACAGCAGAACTTTAGTCTTGATATGCCGGGTTGTAGCAGAAGTTATCGAGCTGGCTATTGGTCGCTTACTAATTCTGCGACAGGGACAAATGTCTTTGCTATAAATCACGCAAATTGAAGTAACCTGGGTATAGAATTAAGTTGACTTACGCGTGATGTTTTTCACGAGCCTAGTGTAAAGGTATCTTAGGTTAAAGGCAGTTGTAATATTACTTTCGTGCCTTTGCCATGCTCTGACTCGATACGGATAGACCCCTTATGTGCTTCGATAATACTATAGACTAGCGATAGGCCGATCCCAAAGCTGCCCTTATCGGAGATAAAGGGTTGAGTGATATGAGCTAACCTTTCTTTTGCGATACCGCTACCGTTATCAAATAGTCGAATTTCAACATGATCCTGGTGGGGAGACATCTCAACCCGTATTTGTTTTATGTCGTCAGAACTTGCTTCGCATAGGGCATGAATGGAGTTGGTGAATAAGTTTATCAGGGCTTGTTGGATCTGGAAGGCATCGACATAGAGTAGCACTTCCTCTGAGGTGGCATAGGCTACTTGAACTTCATTTTGGGTGAGCTCGTGCTCGACACTATCAATGACGTTTGCCAATATAGTCGAAAGCGAGGTGTACGTTTTTGTTAGCTCCCCCGTTTGTACGAAACTTTTGACTCGGTTGATGATAGTGCCACATTTGTTACTAAGCATTGCAATTTTTTCGATAGCTTTTTTGTTTTGTTCAGGACTGTGGGTGTTTTGCAGCAGACCTTCAGAATAGAGATTGATGGCACTTAGCGGCTGATTTAACTCATGGGCTATGCCGGTTGCGACTTCTTTGGCGATATTGGCATTTGTGAGCTGATTGGTGATCTTGTGAGTGGCTCGTAACTCGTCGAGTGATTGGCGCAACTCAAATTCCCGCACGACTTTCTCGCCAAACAGGTGCAGTATCACTTGCTGTTCTTGTGTTAATGGTGTGGATAGTGGTTTGTCATCATAGACGGCTAAGATGAGAAGTTTCTTGTTCGTGTTGTAGCTTCTAAGGCCAAGGCCAATATAAGTTCCAAGGTTCATATCAGTTATAAGGTGATCCTCTGGGAACTGGCTAGCCAGGTTATCACTGAAAATGACAAAGTTTTCACCGTCAAATGCTTTGTCACAAGGGGTGCCTTGCAGGTTGTACTGAATATTGTCGAGAAGTGAGCTCTTTTTACAAAAGGCTAGTGTTTCACAGAGGTTGCCGTCAACAGTGGCAATGTGTGCATATTTCATGCAAAGTATTTCGCAAAGTGCTAATACAACCGATTGGAAAAGGGCTACCCCCGACTTGTTGCTAGTCGTCTCATAAAAGAGTTGGAGAGGGGTTTGCGGCCTTGTTTGATGGGTGAGCTCTTTAGTTGCCATTATTCCTAATCAGCCTCGAGTATGAATGCTAAGGCATCTTAGCATATGTGTGATTACTTATTGAGTCGTGTCTATTGACTACTTTATACTGAGCGGCTGTAATGACTACACGTTGGTTGCCTAGAGGTTTATAGGTGGCTTGTATGTATTTCCTCGTATCAAAGACAATTGGAGTGAGCCTATGGCACAGTTTATCCCCATCGCACTGATTTCACTTGCCGGCGCTAGCTTACCGGGACCTGACTTTGCTCTTGTGACGAAAAATACGCTATTGCACCAACGGCGGGCTGGGATCTTCTCAGCAATAGGCATTGCCAGTGCCATCCTCATTCACATGACGTACTGTTTGCTGGGATTGGCTATTGTGATCAGTCATTCACTAGTGGCGTTTAGCTTGGTGAAGTATTTGGGGGGCGCCTATCTGATTTATATAGGTGTTCGCACTTTGTTTGAGAAACAAAGCGATGGGCTCGTAACGCAATCGAAAACTAAAACCACATTGACGGCTTGGCAAGCTTGGCGTCAAGGTTTTTTATGCAACTTACTTAATCCTAAAGCCACCTTATTCTTTTTGGCTATCTTTACTGTCTTCATTAAGCCTCATACACCGCTTTTGGTCCAATGCATCTATGCTTTGGAGCTTACGGTTGTTCCGTTGGTGTGGTTTAGTGCGCTTTCAATGATGTTATCGCACCCCTTGATTATGAAAAAACTCACCAAAGCGCAAAAAATAGTGAGTAAGTTGTTAGGTGCCAGTCTCATAGGGTTTGGTGTGCTGTTAGCCTTGATGGATAGATAAGATGAAATTTTTAATCCAACCCTCACAGTGCTTGCAAGGAGTCATTCGCGTACCAGGGGATAAATCTATTTCGCACCGAGCGGCTATCTTTGCCGGACTGGCGAGTGGTACGTCAACCATCAAAGGTTTTTTAAGGGCTGAAGACACACTCGCCACTTTGCATGCTATGGAACAACTAGGGGCTAGTGTGACGCATGGTGAGGATGGCGTATTGTCGGTTGACGGTGTCGGCATTAATAACTTATCTGCTCCGAAGGGGCTGATTGATTGTGGTAATTCTGGCACAGCGATGCGCTTGCTTGCGGGGGTATTGGCTGGGACGGACTTTGCGTCGTCTCTGATAGGGGATGCCTCACTAAGCAAACGTCCTATGCGCCGTGTGATCGATCCCCTGACACAAATGGGCGCAGACATTACGGCGAATGCAGGGCATGCACCGCTTAAGCTTCGCGGACAACCCTTGAAGGCTATCGATTACCGCACACCGATGGCGAGTGCACAAGTGAAATCCTGCTGTTTACTTGCCGCGTTACGCGCAAGCGGAGTGACGGTGATCGAAGAACCGGAGTTGACACGTGATCATACAGAACGTTTTTTGCAACTGATCGGTGCTCGTTGTATTCGTAAAGGACGACGTTTGTATTGCGAGCCGTGTGAATCGTTGCAACCATTTTCGCTTACTGTGCCGGGTGATATTTCATCGGCGGCGTTTTTTATGGTGGCGGCAAGTATTGCTGCTGGTTCAGATATCGTTTTAAAAGAGGTGGGGGTGAACCCTACACGTGATGGGGTGATTAAGATCCTAAGGGCGATGGGAGCAGATATTCGGGTGATGCGTGAGCGTTGTTTGGGTAATGAACCTGTGGCAGATATTCGCGTGCGCTCGGCGAATTTACATGGGATCACTATTCCAGCAGAGTGGGTGTCACAAGCGATTGATGAATTTCCTTGCTTGTTTATCGCCTTTGCAGCGGCAAAAGGTAAAACGATCTTAACCGGTGCCAAAGAGTTACGTGTCAAAGAGTCTGACAGGATTGCTGTGATGGCCGACGTCCTAAACACATTCGGCGTATCGGTAGCCGTGCAAGATGACGGGGCTATCATTGAAGGTGGTACACTCCGCGGGGGTGAGGTACAGACGAAGATGGATCATCGAATTGCAATGGCGGCGAGTATCGCCGGGTTTGTGAGTGAGGGGCCGATCACAGTGCATGATTGTGAACATGTCGCGACGTCATTTCCGTCTTTTGCCCATCTGATGCGTGAAGGTGGCCTGCGCATCAAAACGTTGAATTAAGACTACAACTCAAGTAGTCTCCAGGATACTAATACAAGTCGAGGTGTTTGTGGTGTCAAAAAGCCCAGTTCTCACAGTTGA
>JAUHZG010000115.1 GCA_030425845.1 Gammaproteobacteria bacterium | reverse complement strand
GTGCGCAATAACCCTGTGACGTCATTGAGTACCGAGTAGTACTTTGAGTCTAAGCGCGCGGTGTTTTCAACAAAGAGCTTATCACTGGGAAGCACGATGCGCAGTTCATCTCCGACCTTGACCACTTGTCCGCCCATTTCACGGATATGCTGATAAGCAAGCCTATCAGGGAAAGAGTACATCAACGCACCAAGTGCTAAAGAGCAGCCGGCGATAGTTGCGGTGACAGGGTGAGCTGCGGCGGCGGCGACAACCGGGGCACTGACGACGGCGGCTTTGGCGTTCGACACAGGTTGTGGTGGATGATAAGAATCAAAAGGTCTGGCGCAAGCACACAGCAGTAGCGATAGGCCAGCGCTGAGTGCATATTGAGTGAGTGTCTTTACCAAAGCAGTGCTCTCGTCATTTTAATTCGTAAAAAATTATCATAGCACTATTTTGAGCCAGGATGCCACAGCGTTGGTATCACTGTTTTTAATTCATTTTTGCCACTGTGTTTCGTGTGATGGTTTTTGTATGAAATGGTGGAGCACGCGCTTTGCGCTAACTCCCCCTACCTATGTGACAACAGCGTTGGCACAATACGGTCCTACAAGCTATCATGTGGTGCTTAGTATAGCTTGAACACAATCCTTGCGACTCGATCGTGAGGGCCGGATATATATTAAAGAATAGGGCCGTTATGACACACTCGACTTACCCACATTTATTTGCACCACTTGATTTAGGATTTACCACTTTAAAAAACCGCGTGCTGATGGGCTCGATGCATACCGGCTTAGAAGAGGCGAAAGGAGGCTTTGAGCGCTTGGCTTCTTTTTACGCTGAGCGAGCGCGAGGTGGCTGCGGTTTGATTGTCACTGGCGGCATAGCGCCCAATCGCGCGGGACGTTTGAGTCCATTTGCATCAAAACTTACCAATGAGTCAGAAGCGAAAGAACATGCCTTGATTACGCAAGCCGTTCATGAGCATGAGGGTAAGATCGTGCTACAAATCTTACATGCTGGTCGTTATGCTTATCATCCATTTGGGGTCGCGCCGTCACGCATTAAATCGCCTATCTCACCCTTTAAGCCTTGGCCGCTGACTACGTGTGGCGTGAAGCGTACGATATCGCATTTTGCACGTTGTGCGCGCCTGGCTAAGCAGGCCGGCTATGATGGGGTAGAAGTGATGGGCTCGGAAGGTTACCTCATCACTCAGTTTTTATCGGCGAAAACCAATAAGCGCCGTGATGACTTCGGAGGCGATTACCGCAACCGTATGCGTTTTCCGATAGAGATTGTCAAAGCCATCCGTGCCGAGGTGGGCGAAGACTTTATCATTATCTTTCGTTTATCTTTGCTTGACTGCGTGCCGTTTGGTTCTTCTTGGGAAGAAATCACCGAGTTGGCTCTTGCCTTACAAGAAGCTGGGGTCACTCTACTCAATACAGGCATAGGTTGGCATGAAGCGCGCGTACCGACGATTGCCACCATGGTGCCGCGAGGGGCATTCACGTCGGTAACCAAGAAGCTTAAACAAGTGGTGAAGGTGCCCGTGATCACGTCTAACCGTATCAACGCGCCCGATCAGGTTGAGTCGTTACTTGCGGATGAGACGGCTGACATGGTTTCCATGGCTAGGCCGTTTTTAGCCGATCCGGATTTTATCACTAAAGCTAAAAGCGATGAGAGTGAACGGATTAATACATGCATTGCTTGCAATCAAGCGTGTTTAGATGAAATTTTTCAAGGGCGGCAAGCAACCTGCTTAGTGAACCCACAAGCCGGCTATGAAACACAAAAGCCGCTGATCCCAGTGAAAGAGAGCAAAGATATCGCCATAGTTGGTGCTGGCCCCGCTGGGATGTCTGCCGCGCTGTACAGCGCGAAGCGTGGTCATCATGTCACACTCTACGAGTCAGCGAATGAAATTGGCGGACAATTTAATCTGGCCAAACAAATTCCCGGCAAAGAAGAGTTCTATGAAACTTTACGTTACTTTGCGAATGAGCTCAATGCCGCAGGCGTTAAAATCAAGCTCGGGCATAGAGCTGTGGTCAATGAGTTACTCGATTATGATCATATCGTGGTAGCCACTGGGATCACGCCACGCCAGCCTGCTATCCCAGGAATTGATTTGCCACATGTGCATTCGTATCTTGAAGTACTACAGGGTAAAGTCGCTGTCGGCAAACAAGTGGTTATCATCGGGGCTGGCGGCATTGGTTTTGATGTGGCGACTTATTTGTGTGAGCAATCAAACCAGTCAATCGAAGAATTTACAACTAAATGGGGCGTCGATCTCTCCATGCAAACACGCGGCGGGATCACCGGTGAGACGACTTTTGCCGTACCTTCACATGAGATCACTTTGTGTCAGCGTAAAGCGGGTAAGCTCGGCAAGAACCTTGGCAAGACTACTGGTTGGATTCATCGCGCGGAGCTCAAACACTATGGCGTGAAACAGGTAAATAATATCCAGTATGATAAGATAGACGAACAAGGGGTACACGTAACACGAGATGGCAAAGCCATGTTTATCCCGGCAGAGTCGATTATTATCTGCGCTGGCCAGCAGTCGTTAACGGAGCTTGTCAGACCGCTTGAAAATGCCGGTAAGTCAGTGCACATCATAGGCGGCGCGAAGCTTGCGGCTGAGCTTGATGCCAAGCGAGCGATTGCTGAAGGCCTTGATTGTGCATTAGCGTTATAGGAGAGCTTGATGGGGCATCAGCATTCACATGATCATCATCACCATGGCCATTCCCATGGACACCACCACCATGAGCATCGTCTGCCGAGTAACATTACCCGTGCCTTTGCTATTGGCGTTGCATTGAATTTACTATTTGTTGTGATCGAAGCGCTTTACGCTTGGCATGCAAATTCGACGAGTTTGCTCGCCGATGCTGGGCATAACTTAGGAGACGTGGCGGGACTTGCGTTTGCCTGGTTGGCAAATACACTTGTGACCAAGGCGTCTTCAGCGCGTTACACCTACGGCTATAAACGCACCACCATCGTTGCCGCTTTGCTTAACGCGGTGTTGTTGCTGGTAAGTTCGATCTTGATTGCATTCGAAGCATTTCAGGTGTTGATGCATCCTGAGCCCGTCAAAGAAATGATAGTGATCATTGTTGCGGCAGTCGGGATACTAGTTAATGGGACGAGTGCCTTCTTATTTCATGGTGATCACGAAGATGACTTAAACATCAAAGCCGCTTTCTTACATTTACTTTACGATGCGGTTTTATCAGCAGGTGTTGTTGTCACAGGACTTATTATCAAATTTACTCACTGGTATCGCTTGGATCCGATAGTGGCTTTGGTGATTGTTTGTTTTATCGTGAGTAGTACTTGGCATGTGTTAAGGGATTCGGTTGATCTCATGCTAGATGCCGTTCCTCGTAAGATAAATCTCGAAAAGGTGAAAGAGTGTTTATGCCGTATAGATGGGGTAAGCGGTGTTCACCATGTGCATGTCTGGGGATTGAGTACCAGTGAAATTGCTTTGACGGCTCATCTAGTCGTACCCGAGGGGGGATTCAAAGACAGTGACTATGCCCGTGTCAATAAAATACTAAAAGACAAGTTTAAGATAGTTCATACTACCCTACAGATTGAGTCCGGTGAAAAAGCGGCGGATGAGGGGTGTTGTGATGATCATCACTGTACGTAGAATAGGCACAAAAAATTAACGTTTAACACAAAAAGGAGATCTCCATGACAGGCGCTGAAATTTTTGCAGGTATTATCGTCGTACTCGTTATTGCGGTGATTATTATGGGTGTGAAGCAAGTTCCTCAAGGGTATGAATATACCATCGAGCGTTTTGGTCGTTACACGCACACACTAAGGCCGGGATTACATGTGATTGTACCGTTTATTGATGGCGTGGGTGCGAAGCTTAACATGATGGAAACAGTACTCGATATTCCTACCCAAGAAATCATTAGTTCTGACAATGCAATGGTTGGGGTTGATGCAGTGGTGTTTTTCCAAGTGGTCGATGCGGCACGTGCCGCCTATGAGGTGAATAATCTCACACATGCGATTCGTAATTTAACCATGACAAATATTCGTACGGTGCTAGGCTCATTAGAGCTTGATGCTATGCTCTCGCAGCGCGATCAAATCAATACACGCTTGCTACATGTCATTGATGAAGCCACTACGCCTTGGGGGATCAAAGTGACACGCATCGAAATTAAGGAGATTGCTCCCCCAAAGGATCTCGTTGACTCCATGGCAAGACAAATGAAAGCCGAACGAGAAAAGCGGGCTGTGGTGCTAGAAGCTGAAGGGATGCGTCAATCTGCTATCTTAAAAGCAGAAGGGGAAAAGCAGTCGGTGATCTTAGAAGCCGAAGGGGAAAAAGAAAAAGCTTACCGCGAAGCCGAAGCGCGAGAGCGACGCGCAGAGGCAGAGGCCAAAGCGACGCAAGTGGTTTCCAGTGCTATTGCACAAGGAGATGTGCAGGCGATTAATTACTTTGTCGCACAAAAGTATATCGACGCATTGCAAGCGATTGCGTCGGCGGATAACCAAAAAGTTATTATGTTCCCACTGGAAGCGTCTAAAGTGATAGGCTCGCTTGGTGGCTTGGCTGAAATTGCCAAGGAAACCTTTAAAGGGAAAGAGTGAGCGGGTCAGTCATACGCGAGAGAGTGAGGCTTGATTGATGTAGGGCGGATCAGCGTACAGCGCGCGCTCCACCATGAGACGGTAGGTTACATACCTAAATGAAATAGGACAGATTATGGCAGCAATTACCCACTTTATGCAGCAACTGACTTTTTGGCAGTGGTTGATCTTTTCCGGTGTCTTACTGATTCTTGAGTTACTCACCGGCGGTGGCTTTTTGCTGTGGGTGGGTATTTCAGCTGCAGCTGTTGGGTTAGTCTTATTTTTTATGCCGACTATTAGCTGGGCATTGCAACTGGTGTTATTTGCGGTTTTAGCTCTTATGACTTGTATCGTATGGTGGCAGTACTTAAAGAAAAATCCTTCACAAACTGACAAGCCTTACCTCAATCAACGAGGATCGCAATACATTGGTAAAGTCTACACCCTCGAAACAGCTATTGATAACGGAGTGGGTAGAGTCACTATTGGTGATAGCTCATGGCGTGTTGAGGGTAATGATGTAGCCGCAGGGGCACGTGTGCGGGTGACGGGAGTCAGCGGGGTGACCTTATTGGTAGAGCCTGCGGATGACTAAACCTGTCATTTCTCAATACTTAAAAGCTTACCCTCCTTGTTTGGAGGAATTAGTGCAAACCTATTGGGAGCGTTACTATGATCGGTGTTGCCAATTAAATCTCAACCTTGCCGATGAGTCGCACAGGGCGTCACTTTTTAAATTATGGGGCGTGAGTGATTATGCGGCTGAGATCAGTGCGTTCCACCCAGAAGTCTTGCATAAAGTTTTAGAAAAAGGGGATTTAGAACGCACACTGACACATGCGGATTATGCTGAGCGCTTGGGTGATTTTATTCAGGGACATGAAGACGAAGATACCTTTGATCATCAGATACGGTTATTTCGTCAACAAGAAATGCTACGGATCATGTGGCGTGATGTGATTTATGTCGGACATTTTGAGGCGGTGACAAGCGAGCTATCGGCGCTAGCGGACTTACTTATTCAGCGCACGGCGGCTTATCACGAAAAAATTTACCTTGATCGCTTTCAAGGTGTGTTACCTGATGGCGAGCTAAATACATTGATAGTGATCGCCTTAGGCAAATTAGGCGGGGAAGAACTCAACTTGTCATCGGATGTTGATTTGATGTTTGCTTATGATTCTCTTATAGAGAAGCAATGGCAAAATGAAGAAATTTCCTGCCAAGAATTTTATACACGGATAGCACAACGAGTCATTAAATCACTCAGTACCGTGACACGAGAGGGGTTTGTCTTTCGAGTGGATTTGCGTCTGCGTCCTTTTGGGACATCGGGTTCTTTGGTGTTATCAGACCGTGCACTTGCAAAATACTATCAAGAGAACGGACGCGACTGGGAGCGTTATGCACTGATTCGTGCGCGATTAGTCACCGGTAGTGAGCACGGTAAAGAAGTACTACATCAGATAATCAACGAATTTGTCTACAGGCACTACCTCGACTACTCCGCAATTAATGCCTTACGTGAGATGAAGACGCTAATTGAGCGTGAAGCGCAAGCGCGTGAGCTTGAGCATAATTTAAAACGGGGACCTGGTGGTATTCGTGAACTCGAATTTAGTGTACAGATATTTCAAATTATACGTGGTGGGCGTGAACCCAATCTACAAGTCGCTAATATCCTAGAGGTTCTCTCTCGCTTGCGTGAGGCAAATTACCTCAATGATGACAGTTACGAGTTACTCAAGAATTCCTATGTTTTTCTGCGTAACTGCGAGCATAAATTGCAGGCTTTGCAAGATAGGCAGACGCAAACGTTACCGAAAGATGACGTGGAAAAAACACGCTTGGCTTTTGCCATGGGATTTGCTGATTGGGAAGCGTTTGATGCCTGTCTTTCTGAAATACGCACAGCGGTGAAAAAATACTTTGCTCGGATTTTTGAGGCACCAAAGAATAACACCTACATGGGAAAATTAGTAGCGACACAGGCGCAACTACAACAAATCTGGCGTAATAAACTAACGGGGGAGCAAGCAAGTCAGACATTGGAGCAATTAGGCTTTCAGAGTCCAGAGTCTATTCTTTCGTTGCTAAGTCAATTACGCGAAAGTGAACGTTATCAGAAGATAGGCCGCAAGCATAAATTATTAGTCGATATCTTAGTACCAGTTTTACTCTACAACTTAGTCCCCATCTCAGATCAACCACAATGCCTAACGCGCATCATGCCTATTGTGGAAAATATCTTAGGTAAGAAAAAATATCTGTTATTTTTATTAGAAGACAATAATGCGTTTGGCCAGCTAGTCGCGCTATGTAACGCGAGTCCATGGGTGGCCGATCAACTGGCGACTTATCCGGTGTTGCTTGAGGATTTATCTGACTCTAGAGCCCTATATGCCCCTCTTGAGGAAGCAACACTTGAAGCGCAGTTGCGTCAGTCTTTGGTTGGGATCCCTCAAGAAGATTTACTGCAACA
>JAUHZG010000114.1 GCA_030425845.1 Gammaproteobacteria bacterium | reverse complement strand
CTAGTTGATCATTTATATGGTCAATGTAAATTCGCTTAGTGCATGTACGAGGCCTTGAGCGCCTTTCACCCCTGCGTTAGTGTTTTTTGGCATTCTTTTCATGTCTGGTTAGTTTAGTAAGAGGATTTATATACAAGTCACTTTATGATCATTTTGACGTCATCACCCACACACCTTGCCAATCCGTGGGCGGTGGATTCGCTTGGAAGTGTCCACAACGATCGATATACAGCGTTGATGCGACATCGTTTGGATTAGCTTTGAGCGCTTCATTAAATTGACCGATAGCTTTCTCCCACTCTTGCGCTAGATAATACTCCATGCCCGCATTAAAAAAGCCTAGGACCTCTAATGCGTGAGGAAAGCTTTCCTCAGTATGGTAGTCTAATACTTCATACACTCCCACAGGCTCACTCTTTCCTTTTACCACGACTTTATCAACAAAGCGTGTTCGGTACGTCGCTTTGAGTGCTTTTAGCGTGAACTCCGATAACAGAATGTGGGCGCCATATTGTTTACACAAACTCTCAATACGCGACGCTAAATTCACGCCATCGCCAATTGCGGTGTAATCCATACGCTTAGGCGATCCTATATTACCGGTGACAATTAAATCTGTGTTTAACCCCACGCCATGTTCAACCGCCATGTACCCTTTCGCCATGCGCATTTCATTAAACGTACGAATACCTGTCATCATTTTAATCGCTGCACGTAATGCTCTGTCTGCATCATCTTCATGTGCAAACGGCGCACCGAATAGCGCCATTGTGGCATCACCGATAAATTTATCAAGCATACCGCCTTCTGCTTGTACGCATTCGACCATCATAGTGAAATATTCATTGAGTAAGCTGACAGTTCCTTCCGCACCCAGCTCTTCTGTTAAGGTAGTAAAGGAGCGAATATCAGAGAATAAAACAGTTGCCAATGAGTTAACCCCACCTAGCTTTTCACTGTCTTCCTTGAGTAGTTTATCAGCGAGATCCGCATCCATATAGCGTGACATGGTAGATTTCATCCGTTTTTCACTACTAATATCTTCAAAGACAACCATAGAGCCAATACGCTCTTGTTTTTCACTTAAGAGAGGTAATAAAGTCACATTGACAGCTTTCGTCTCTTTTCCAAAATCAAGGTTGGCATCCATCACCGATTCACTGAACGTGTTATCGGCACAGTTTTGGACTTTAAGTACTTTTGCAGCTAACCATTTGTTTTTACCAGTAAATAGTTCAGTCGCGGGTTTTTTCACGATAAGACTTTCATCATTCAATTCTAACAACCGACAACCTGCTCCATTACAGGTAACCACTTCGCCTTCTTCGTTAAACGTGATCACACCATTTGACATACTGTGTAGCATGCTTTCGTTATAATTTTTCAACGCTTGTACATCATCGAAAAGTTTCGCATTCTCAAGGCTCATCGCTATCTGTGACGTAAACGCAACAAGGCGTGCTTCATCTTCCTCTGTAAAAGGACCACCTTTTTTGTTAAGGACTTGTGTCACCCCTATCACTGTACCAAACTTATTGCGTACGGGTGTACAAAGCATCGAGCGAGTAAAAAAACCCGTTTGCTTGTCAAAACTCGCATTAAAGCGTAGATCGGCATAGGCGTGAGGAATATTTACCGTCTCACCACTGGTAAAGACGGTTCCCGCTATACCCAGGTGATTGGGCAGACGAATACTAACTTTACCTAACCCTTCGCCAATCTCTGTATAAAGCTCATTACTTTTAGGATCATTGATAAAGAGTGTTGAACGCTCAGCCTCTAACATATGCGTAATGTTACTGATAACTTTTTGTAATAAACGACCAAGCTTGATTTCACCTTGTAATTCAGACACCACTTCCATGAAGGCCAGCTCTTGTTCGCGAGCCTTGTTCATCTCTTCTAGTACCATACGACTTTGGCACGCCAGCGCAGCTTGCTGGCTCATCGCGGTGAATAAAGCCAGATCACGCTTAGTAAAACGTCCTTTATGCTTGTTGAGTGCTTGGCAAACACCCAATATTTCGCCTCGTACCGTCCTAAGAGGGGTACATAAAATATTTTTGGTAGTAAATCCTGTGTGCTGATCGACTTTTTGATTGAAGCGTTCATCGACGTAAGCATCGTGAACAATCAACTCTTCATTATGTCTAAACACCCAACCTGCCACTCCAGAGTGATCGAGTATTCGGATCTCACGGGTTAAATCACCTTGTGCGACACGTGAATACAATTCCCCTTTTTGCTTATCATGGATAAAAATAGTCGCCCTTTCACAGTCTAGATAAGTTGTCGCCAGATCAACCAACGTATGCAGTGCTTCATCGAGTGTCACACACCCCGCCATACGATTAGCGACCTCTAATAGCAGTGCGGTTGTTTGTTCTGTGTGTTTTGACTTCCCTGACATGACTGCTTACTTCTCCAGTTGTGCTCGCATCTCACTAATAGTTTGTTTGAGCTCATTTAATTCTTTCTGGAATTGGCGATGCTCATCGGAAAGTGCTTTCTCTGCCGCTAAGCGCTCACTCTCTAATTGATCGCGCAAAGCCACGACTGTTTGTTGTAATTGTTTAATTTCATTTTGCGCGTTCGCTACCAGTGACTGCGCATACGCTTCTTTGCTTGCCGCCAATGATTCCAGTTCTTCGCGTAATCGAGTGATCGTCTCTTGTAACAGAGCCTGTTCTTTGAGGTGGGCTGATTGTAGTGCGGTTTGTTCTTCACTGAGCGTGTGCGGCCAGCGCTCTAACTCATGGCGCATCGCCGCTATCGTTTCGCGTAATTCACGCTGCTGTAGTTCAAGAGTCTTAGTGTCCATACTTTTAAAGCATAGCACAGACTTAGCAGGATGCTTTTTGCTGTCAGAAACCGACTCGAGGCTGCATTACCCCTATTAACGCATCGAAGCATAGCTTCTTTGCGAAAGCAGATTCAAAAATTTTCTGTTCGTCTGGAGTAAGTTCTCTTTTTTCCTGCAATAGGTCCACGATACATTTTCTCAACTTTTCACTTTCTTGCATAAACCAATGGAGATCCGGTATAAAATCTTTATGTTTAGCAGAAAGCATTACTTCTAACATTTTTCCGACAAGGCTCTCTAATGCTTTATGATTGCCTTGAATGACTGAGTCTTTTGTATTGATGTTATTTTCAAATTCAGCTGGGTCACGTGTTTTCGCTTCAGCATTTCGCTTTGCAATTGTTTCTAAACGAACCAAATACTCAGCAAACAACTCATTCGTTTCACGTTTCTGAGCTTGCTCTTGGCTCTCACGTACAAACTGGTCCACTTTCTCAGGAGAAGGAACATCTACGCAACTAGTTGCACCGTATCCATAATTCGCTTGCCTCATACAATTTAGCTCCTCAATTATTTGCCGCATGCTAGCATTAGTCTTTCTAGCTATCAATCCCCTCCGACCGAGGGGTAAGTTTTCTCGATGAGTTTCGTCACTTAACCTAAAAAGTGTCAGAGAGTTGGCAGATCCCCCTTTAAATCATGGTGTTAGATACTTCTACCACAAAAATTAAATGTCATTAACCGCATGCCGATAAGGATTATGAGGCAACATAGAATAGGTTATTCAGTCATGCAGATCTTTAAACTGAATGCAGATAGCCAGGGACAGGTCGAATTTACTCCAGGACGAGCAGCAACACTAGACGCCAATGGCAAACTCACCCTTGCTAGAGGTGAGGTACTCGACTTGCAACGTTTTTCAGAGCAAGATATCGGTCTTGTCAGACAGGGCGATAATGCCGTGTTATTCTTGCCAAGTCAGCAAATGCAAGGCTATGACAAACTTGTCATTGAGAACTTCTTCGCCGAGTCACACTTAACTATCGATGTCAGTTCCGAACAAACCAGCCATGACGCCTATGTGAATGCACCGTCACTCAAACTAAGAGATGGTTATCTGCATCCTGCAAACCTCGCCTCAAAGCTCACAATCCCTATTGAGCTCTCAAGTCCACAAGGAAGTGAAATCGTATTGATTGGCTATGAGACTAAACTCTACCTTGCACACGATGAAAAACTCGATCTCTCTAAGCTAAACGACCCACAACTCTCACAGGAAGGCGAGCATCTCTTTATTGATCATGAGGGCGCAAAGCTTACCGTACTGAATTTTATGACACCAAATTCCGAGACGACTACAAGTCCACAAATCTTTTTAAGTGATCAGCGAGCCTTCACACAGACAGATATCGCCAGTGAATTGACACAGCAAATTATTACGCCTGAAGCAACCGAGATCACTCAAGATCTGACTACTGTTGTGTCGCCTAGTGAACAGACGTTTGACGCGCCTCAATCAACGCCCGTCAGCTCGAGCGAAACCAGTTCTAATCAAGCCAGCACTACCGATGACAGGAGCTCCATCAATCTAGCGCTTGATCAAAATAGTACTGAAGGTGCCGATGATAAGGATGATTTTCGCGACATCCCACCCGTACAAGAAATCTACGCTAATGTGGACACCAATTCACCTCTAGCACGGGTAGAAGAAGCACCACCGATTCTCGATGAGTCAAGTCAATCTGAACAATCAGAAGAACCGTCTCCTGCCCCAGCGCCAGCACCAACGGCCGTAAATCAAGCCCCAGTGAACACTTTACCCAGCAATCAAAGCATGGGGGAAAATACTGTACTCGCTCTCGATTTTCTCTCTGGAAAAAACATTCTCGTTACTGATGTTGATGCAGGCAGCTCGATTTTAACCGTGACAATCTCCGTAGATGTGGGAACGATTACTTTCTTACCTGTGGGCATCACCCTTCATACCGGTACTGGCACCGCCGATACCAGTGCTTCCTTTAGTGGCGATCTCGTAAGTATTAATTCAACACTTGCCTTTTTAAATTACACTCCTCCTGCTAACTTCACGGGTAATGCCACACTTACAGTCACATCACATGACAATGGGAACACCGGTTCGGGGGGAACACTTACTGACACCGATAGCTTAACCATTAGCGTGAATCCAATCGTGACAACCTTTTCCTTAACTCCTGGTAATGATAATTTCACCGTGACCGTGGGACAAGACGATACGTTTATTACAACTAATGCTAATTTCGCTGCAGTGGATACCTTTGATGCCATGCTCGGCAACGATATTTTACGATTTACTGATGATGCCACTGTCGTTACAGGGCAATGGAGTAATAAACAAGGAATAGACAGCATTGAACTACTGGGCGCGAATAATTCACTAGCGTTAACCGATGCGTTTGTCGCCTCAGCTGATGGCGGGTTTGTCACCATTAATCACTTTAACAATGCAGTTTATCTCGATCTTAATAGTATAGACACGAGTACCAACCAAGTCATGATTGCAGGCTCTGGGCTAGTCACACTATCAGATACCAACAATACTATTTTTGCTAGCCTGGGGGTTAATACAAATATTCTCGGCGGCAGTGCTGATGATATCTTAGTAGGTTCAGACGGCAATGATACACTCAGCAGTGGCGGCGGACAAGATAATCTCTACGGCGGTGATGGCGACGACACTCTTATCGCGAGTAGTGGCGCTGATAACCTTACCGGAGATTCCGGCAATGATCTGTTTATATGGGAAGTATCAACCGATGCAACAACCCTAGCCGTTGACGTAGTCACAGACTATAACCAAGCTGGCACTGATAACTTACAATTTAATTTTGTCGACTCCCTCGTGTTAATCGGTGATACAGGCTCCACCGAAGCGTGGACCAATACCGCAGGTGAAGTGATATGGTATGACGATGGCACAGATACCAACCTCAAGATTGATTTCGATGGCGATGGTTTTGCTGACTTTCATACGGTTTTACAGGGTGTCAATGATGCAAGTACCATTGGTACTGACGATGTTCTTGTTAATGTCAGTCATGGTAGCACGGGGAGTGATGCCATTGCCGGCTCCTCTTTAGATAATCAACTCAGTGGTGGAGAAGGGGATGATACAATTGATGGCAATGGAGGCAACGATACCTTAACCGGTGGCGCAGGCGCGGACACCTTACGAGGTGGTGATGGTGATGATATGATCACAGGCGACTATGCTCTCCTAGATAATGCGCTAAAAGCTAAAATGATGGTCTGGTTAGATGCTACGGATATGGATAGTTTTGGTGGAACGAGTGACCCTATTGATGCCAACAACACCTGGGTCAACAAAGCAGATACGACGAATAATGCTGTTCAGACTAACTCGGCTGATCACGCAAGTTATTCTAGCACCGCTATTGGTGGGCGTGGTGCCTTTACCTTTTCCGGTGCGCAGTCTTTTGATATCGATTTAACCGCGCTTGCGGGCTCGAGTTATACCATATTGGCTGTTGACCAACGCCAATCAAGCGATCCTATCCAAATGTTCATCTCAACTAACTCTACGGGTGGTCTTGGAGGAACGGATAATCAAGAATTACACATAGGATATAATGATAATAACACGTTCCGCTTTGGTCAGTGGAATAATGACATTGACGCGCCTTTAATCCCAGGCTATACCGTCGATACCCCTTCCCTTTCAACGGCTTCCTTTGATATCACAAGTGGCCGAATGATACGCTATCAAGACGGTAGTAATCTTTACGCGAACGCCAATGGTGATACAACGGCACTGCTCACTGCAAACAATGGGGGGATAGGCGTTGATACCAATGGTTTTTACTACACAGGTCAACTGTCCGAAATCATTGTCTTTGACAGCGCCTTATCGACTGAAGAATACCTCGCCTTAGAGCGCTACTTAGCGGCTAAATATAATATGGACTACTTAGGTATAGCCAATGGTGCGGATGTGCTGACCGGTGGTGATGGCGCTGATACGTTCCTTTGGCATGACGGTTCATATTCTTCTGGCGCGAATATGGATAGCGTAACTGACTTTAGTGGCAGTGCCGGCGATGGCGACAGAATAGCGCTCTACTTTGATCAAATGATCAATATAGGAGGTCACAGTGGTAACTTCGCTTCGTTTTCAGGTGGTATCGGTGAGCTAATATGGCATGATAATGGTGGCGGTACTGCACGGGTTGAGATTGATTTTGGTGGAGATGCCAGCGGTGACTTTGCCATTGCCTTAGATAATTTAGCTGATGCTACGTCACTCTCGACGGATGATTTTTATTTTCACCGTGCACGTGGTACA
>JAUHZG010000113.1 GCA_030425845.1 Gammaproteobacteria bacterium | reverse complement strand
TGCCCGCTCAATCAATGCAGGCCAGTTAGACTTTAAAGGAACTGACGAACTACTAAGAAGATATCAAGACTCACCCGCAGTAAAACAAATTTGCGACAAGCACGCCTATGTGATGACGGTGATGGCATCGATGTTGGAGGTTTCTCGTCTTGATGGGGTGATGGCAAGTTCAGATTTTTTATGGTTAAAGCCTGTCGATAGACGTCTTTGGTATATGCTAAACAACGTTGGTCGCGCAACGGCTTTTCCAGAGGTGGCGGGACCTACTGCTCACTGGTTAGCTGAGAAAACGCTGTACCGGGCGCTTCATGTGCCTAACGTGCAAGCTGCCGTTAAGGCGTTAGACGATGCGGTGGCCGAAGTGATTTATCAACCTGATGACGAGTCTGCTGGATCTTCAGCAAGTGCGGCGTGATAAAGGTTAACGTGGAGTAACTATGCGAAAAATTGGAATGCGTGGAATCGACAGATCACACGAGCAAGATCCGCGTATGCTCCTGCGCGATACGCGCACGTTAGGACAGATGTTTGTCGACTTTCTGTCAAACCCAACCAGTGTCTCTATTGTTCTAGTGTGTTGCGCAATTGCTTGTGTGATGATGCCGGCGGCGTGTGATCTTATCTTTTTGGTCGCGCTAGGTTGTTTTGCCTTTTCTTATACGCGAAAACTCAGTTTACCCTACCGTATGCCTAAGCGCAGCGAAATGAAAGACTACAACGATATGAAACCGGGCGGTTCGATTACTCCTAATAAAGCGCGGGGTATTGCGTTGTTTGGTAATGATAGAGATACCAACGAAGAGCTTTGGTTTAATAACGATGATATGCGTACCCACGTTCTTATCTTTGGCTCTACTGGCTCGGGTAAGACCGAAGCACTAATTTCTATTGCTTACAATGCGCTGATTCAAGCCAGTGGTTTTATCTACGTCGACGGTAAAGGTGATAACACACTATTCTCAAAAGTGTTTTCTATGGCGCGCAGTATGGGGCGTGAAGATGACGTGCTCGTGATTAACTTCATGACGGGCGCGCGCGATATTATTGGGCCACAGCTAAAACGACTTTCGAATACCTTGAACCCTTTCTCAATCGGTTCTTCCAGTATGCTTGCGCAGTTAGTTGTCTCGATGATGGATGCTTCTGCCGCTACGCCTGATGGCGATATGTGGAAGGGGCGGGCAATTTCTTTCGTAGAAGCCTTAATGAAGGTGTTAGTGTATGCGCGCGATCAAGAAATGATCTTACTTGATGCGAATACCATTCGTAACTATTTTGAGCTTTCCCGTATTGAGTCGATTGTTATCGATAAAGCGTTGCCAAGAGATGAAGAAGAACCTGCTAGTCTTGAAAATGCCCCTGATGTGGTGCTTCAACCTGTGCGTAACTACTTAAAGAACTTACCCGGTTACGATAAAGCGAAAAAGGGCAAGCAAGGCTCACAAACCTTGGAGCAACACGGCTTCATTACCATGCAGCTAACACGTGCCTTTACTTCGTTGGCGGATACTTATGGTCATATCCTAAGAACACAGCTACCGGAAGTGGATGTCAAAGATGTGGTACTCAACCGTCGTATTTTGGTTGTACTTCTTCCTGCATTGGAAAAATCACCGGAAGAGCTCTCAAACTTAGGAAAGATCATCGTCTCTTCGTTAAAGGCGATGATGGCTTCTGGTTTGGGTGAGGATGTCGAAGGGGATTACCGCGATGTGATTCAACGTAAACCAACGAATGCCCCCACCCCGTTTGTCTGTATTCTCGATGAGTACGGTTATTATGCGGTGCCAGGGTTTGCGGTGGTGCCCGCGCAGGCGCGATCTCTAGGTTTCTCTGCTATCTTTGCCGGCCAGGATTTACCCGCTTTCCAAAAAGCATCAAAAGAAGAAGCCTTATCGATTGGTGCGAACACCAACATTAAGATCTGTATGAAGCTTGAGGATCCCTTAGAAACATGGGATTTCTTTATGAAGACGGCAGGTGAAGCGTATGTGACCAAAGTGGATCATTTCCAAACGCGAGCAGAGAGCTTCACTAACACTTATTTAGATACGCGCAGTGCTTCTTTTGAGAAACGCGCTCGTGTTGATTTACTCGACTTAAAAGAGCAGCGTGAAGGTGAGGCGCATATTTTCTTCAAATCGACTATTGTGCGAGCCAAGATGTTTTATGCCGATCCTAAACCTGTGCAAGTCATGCGTCTCAATCAGTTCATTAAAGTTTCATCGCCTCGTTCTCGCGAAGTTACTGCTTTAATCAAGCGTTTTAAGAAGTTTGAGAAAATGTTGAGCAAAAATGTGTACTATGAGAATGCGGCACCTGTCAATGAAGACATCAGTGTAGTGGCAAGTACTTTAGCTGAAAATGAGTTCATCGACCCCATTGAGAAAGGGGTGAGTGCGTTGATTGCCACGGCTAACCGAGATAAACCCCAAAAAGTCGAGTCTGTTCCTGAAGAAGAAGTCTTGCCAGACGATGAGCTCAATATCTTTACCAAGCTGCGGGCGTCCGAGGAAGAAAAAGCCACCTTCCTTACGGATGATATCGAAGGGTTTAGCCAGCCAATTTTAATGTTGCGTGAAACACAGCGTAATGTGCAGATCCTTGAACGTGTGTCCGGTAAGTCAGAGCAACATGCTGAGAATATTGCTGAAGAAATTATTAAAGATATGCGCAGTGCGACGATGTACCCACCCGATATCGTCGATCAAATGCCCTCGCATCAACTTACTAGTCGTGTGATTGAGCTTAATCGTCTTATCCAAAATGCGAGAGATGCAAAGAGCAGCGCTGAGACTTAGTCCCTATTTTTCACCAGCGTTTTTATAGAAAACTGTACACCAAGCACACTATTCATGCTAAAGTTAAACCTGCAACTACTATATATAGGAAAAGCGGGTGAAGTTAGGAATCAAACCGTTAACAAAGTGCGCACAAGTGCTCTGCCTAGCCACGCTGTGTGTGTGGCTGTCTGGGTGCATGTACCAAACCGATGCCGCGGATGCGATTGCTGCGAGGCCATCGGCGCAATATGCTTTGACGCAGCAGAAGCGCTTAGTAGCGCTAGGTCATGGGGAAGTGCAGGTGATTCATCTGGGGGATACTTACCGCTTTATCTTGCCGCAAAAATACTTTTTTATTCGTTATTCGCCACGCTTAATCTCAAGTAAATACGCTGTGTTGGATTTGTTAGCGGCATACATAAAGCCAATTGCCAAATCAAATGTGACGGTAAGTGGTTACACGGATTCAAGCTGTAGCAAAGAGAGGAATACATCACTTTCACGTGCTCGTGCAAAGCTTGTGGCAAACTATTTATGGGATAGAGGAATCAATGCCAGACTGGTGAGCGTAAAAGCCCATGGGCGTTGTAATAAACTTGTTAAGCACAGGACTGAATCCGCATCACAAAATCGTCGTGTTGAGATACGTTTTACAAAAGTCACACAAGTACCATTGATTTAAGAGGGTGAAATGGCAGGGGTACGAACAGCAAGAGAACACTTTAAAGCGAATTATCGATTCTCAGTCGATAACTTTCGTTTGATGAGTGCTATGTTGCTAGTAGGCATTGCTGTGATAATTCTTGAGTTGTTAATCATCGCGTACTTGTTAGTTTTCACCGCGCCTCAAAATTACTATGCGACAAGTAGTATTGGCGGTATCACCAAGCTTAACCCTGCTCTATCTTCGCGATTGGCCAAGCAAATCGCTATAGATAAATTCAATACCTCTTCACGGCAGGAGTAGTGATGGAAAGACACGACGCACTACAGCTAGTTCGGACTCGCAATGAGTTTTATCACCAGAGTTATCATCAAATTCTGAAGGTGCTGATCTTGTGTGGGCTAGTGATTGTGCTGTTGATGGGGATCATTGTTTATCTCGTAATGAATCGTACACGCCCCAAGTACTTTGCGGTGACTCCCAGCGGGCAACTCACACCGGTGGTGACGTTAAGCGAGCCTAATCTATCGCCGGAGGTCTTGTTGCAATGGTCAAAGCAAGCCGCTAGTGCAGCTTACTCTTATGACTTTGTGAACTTCCGCAAAGAGTTGCAGGCGGCAGCAAACTTTTTTACACCATCCGGTTGGAAACGCTATCTTTATCGTTTGCAGCAAAGTCGCAATATCAAAGCAGTAGAGCAGTATCATTATGTCGTGAGTGGGGCTGTGGATCCTAGCGGTGCCCAGATAGTGTCATCTGGTCTCATCAAACGTGATAACCGTCTTTTTTCCAGTTTGGCCGGTCGCTATGCTTGGCAGGTGCGTTTGCCGATGACGGTGACATTTGAAAATAGCGAAAGGCTTAGTCAGCAACGGTTGATGGTGACTATGTTAGTGGTGCGAGTCCCATCAATTTATTCAGCTAGAGGGGTGGCAATTGCAAGGTTTAATGCAAAGGCGATAAGCGGTGGAAATAACGTATGAAAAAAGAAGAAGCGCTAGAATATATCAACACGCGATCGCAATTTTACAGTGATAACTACAAAAAGATCTTGCTGGCGTTGGTTGCCCTGATGGCGGTACTGGTTGTCACGGTATTGATCTTATTTGCGGTGTTAGCACATCGCCCGCAACCAAAGTATTTTGCAGTTACTCCCAGTGGACAAGTCACTCCTATGGTTGCCCTAAGTGAACCTAACTTATCTCCTTCAGCGGTGATTCAATGGGCATCTGATGCAGTAAGAGCGGCTTACTCCTATAATTTCGTCAATTATCGGCAAGAACTTGAGGCGGCTTCACAGTATTTTACCCCAGATGGGTGGGCTCGGTTTGTCGAGCAGCTCAAGGCTTCAAATAACATTACGGCTATCACCTCAAAGAAATTAGTCGTGAGTGCAGTTGTGAACGGTGCGCCGGTGATAGTGTGGGATGGTAAGTTAGCTGATGGGCGTTATGCATGGCGCATCCAGTTACCTTTGCAGGTGACTTATGAAGGGGCAAGTGGGGAGCCGACCCAGCAAGGTCTAGTAGTAGCTTTGTTGGTCGTGCGCGTTGAACCGGTTTATTCGGCTAGAGGTTTGGCGATATCGCAGTTTATTGATCAATCATCCTTATAAGGTTGTATGGGTATTATGAAACAACACGTGAAACGACAATTGAGAACGCTTTTACTCTTGATAGGATCCGGTATGGTGATAGTGGCAGTGGCGGCAACAGGCGATTCCGCGTCTGCGCCTTTGCGTCAGCCAGCAGTATTCCCTGCTAAGGCAGCAAAACCCACGAATGATGAGTGGTTGAATAAATTTTTAGCCAAGCAAGAACAGCGTAACCATGATGCGTTTCACCCACAACCCTCTACAGCAAAGACTCCCCCATCGTCTGATTCGCCAGCATCGCTTGCTTCACAGCCTGCAACAAATCCACAGGCGGGAGTGCAAAAGTCTGTATCGAGCCCTACTAAGCCAGATAGTGTTGATGAGCAAGCATTTGCGAAGATGGCAACGCAGCTCTTACCCCTGACACCAACCCAAATCCACAAACTGCATCAAATGTTCGCTGCTTCACAAGCCGCCGCTGCGGCGTCACCTGGGATCCCTCCTAAACCGACGGCAACTACGCAGCTTGTGAATTTAGCACCTGGTTCGACGCCACCGGTGATTCGATTGGGGCAAGGCTTTGTTTCTTCGGTTGTATTTGTGGATGCAACTGGGGCGCCGTGGCCTATTGTCAATTACGATATTGGTAATCCTCAAGCCTTTAATATTGTCTGGAATAAGAAAGACAACACGTTGATGATTCAGGCTGAGAAAGCCTATGTTTATGGAAACTTAGCGGTGCGCTTAAAAGGGCTTAATACACCTGTGATGATCACCTTGATTCCCGCACAACGTGCGGTGGATTATCGTGTTGATATGCGTTTACCGATCATGGGGCCTAACGCGGTGGCATTGCCGAACAGCGTAGGGTTGCCGCATAAAGCAAATAGTGAACTCTTGACTATTTTAGATGGGGTAGCACCCAAAGGTGGGATGCGTTTGCATGCTTATGGTGCGCAAATGCAAGCGTGGGCACGCGGTAACACGATGTTCATTCGCTCACGCGATACCGTACTTTCTCCTAGCTGGCAGGCAACCATGGCAAGTCCCGATGGTATGCATGTGTACGAAATGCAAAGGACCCCAGTCGTACTTGTCTCTGTTGATGGGAATGTACGTAGTGTAAAACTCGAGGATAAGTAACATGTCAAAATTACAAGAGTTGTTTAGCAATACTCGCACACGGATGATCATGGTCGCACTGTTAATGGCGCTTCTCATTAGCCTGGTGGCTATCGTATATTTGCTAACTAAGACCCAATCGGTGGCAGCGAAAGCTACTTTACGTAATGCACCTTCAGATATTTCCTCTATACCTGGCGGACTTAATCCCGCTCCACGTTATACTGGACTCGTGCAGAAGAAAAACGATGAAAATTCTGATATCGCCGCTAGGACGGGGGGAGACTCTATCCCTACTTTGCTACGTTCTAACCGCTTAGGAGAAAATAATAGCTTGAGCCAGGGTAAAGGCGCGCTAAATTTCTCTACTCTTAATCAACTGCAGGAGAACTTATCCAACAACCTGAAATCTCTTAGTGTTGAGGGGAATGGTATCAACGGTAACAACTTTGGAAATGATGGCGTTGGTCTTGGCTCGCTTGGTTTAGATGGCTTGGGGCTAGCAAGAAATGGCTTCGGCCGTAATGGTTTTGGCTCAAATGGTTTCGGTAGCGGAGCAAATGGCAATGCACTTGATGGATTAGGTGCAAATGGTAACGGTTTAAATGGTCGTGGTATTGGTACTGATGGCAACGGTGCAAACGGTAACGGTTTAAATGGTCGTGGTATTGGTACGAATGGCAACGGTGCAAATGGTAACGGTTTAAATGGTCGTGGTATTGGTACTGATGGCAACGGTGCAAACGGTAACGGTTTAAATGGTCGTGGTATTGGTACTGATGGCAACGGTGCAAACGGTAACGGTTTAAATGGTCGCGGTAATGGCACGGATGGCAACGGTGCAAACGGTAACGGTTTAAATGGTCGTGGTAATGGGACGGATGGCAACGGTGCTAACGGTAATGGTTTAAATGGTCGTGGTATTGGTACTGATGGCAACGGTGCTAACGGTAATGGTTTAAATGGTCGCGGTAATGGGACGGATGGCAACGGTGCTAACGGTAATGGTTTAAATGGTCGTGGTAATGGGACGGATGGCAACGGTGCTAA
>JAUHZG010000112.1 GCA_030425845.1 Gammaproteobacteria bacterium | reverse complement strand
CCTAGGTATAGGCGCCCAAGGCTTGGGTGGGTTAACAACAGTGATGGATGTCAAAATCCATGACTACCCTACGCACGCGGTTATGCTACCGATTGCCATGATCCCAAATTGTGTGTCCACTCGTCATGTCCACTTTAGTTTAGATGGCAAAGGCCCCGCTAACTTAACACCACCTTCGCTTGATCTGTGGCCTAAGTTCGATGCCAGTGAAGCCAAAGAAGGACGACGCGTCAATCTCGATACCTTAAAGAAATCCGATCTAAGCCAATTCAAACCAGGTGAAACGTTATTACTAAGTGGAAAGATCTTAACAGGAAGAGACGCTGCACATAAGCGCATCCAGGACTACCTGGCACAAGGAAAAGAATTACCAGTGAACTTCAAAGACCGGTTCATTTATTATGTCGGTCCAGTCAAAGCGGTTAGAGATGAAGTTGTCGGCCCGGCTGGACCGACAACTGCTACACGCATGGACAAATTCTCTGACATGATGCTAGAAGAAGTTGGCGTCATGGGCATGATCGGTAAAGCCGAGCGCGGCGAAGTAGCGATTGAATCCATTAAGAAGCATCAGTCTATTTATATGATTGCTGTCGGAGGTGCGGCTTACCTAGTCGCTAAATCTATCAAGTCCGCCAAAGTCGTTGGTTTTGAAGATTTAGGAATGGAAGCGATTCATGAATTTGAAGTGAAAGACATGCCGGTGATGGTCGCTGTCGATAGTCACGGAACGTCTGTGCACAAAGAAGGCCCTGCCAACTGGCGAGGCAAGTTCAAAGGGATCCCTATCGAATCCAAATAGGTGTGGGATTAGGGTAGGGCTAACCTAGCCTACTATCCATCAACATTCATCGACGCTAAAACGCATGCGCATCTGCTTTTGACCAATGTAGACTAAAATGATCTGGAAGATCATCGGTGAGTAGTTCACCCGGTTTTAAGTATTGATACACTTCATCAAACGACATGATTTCGCCATAATCATAGCGGGTTTGTAAATTTGATGGTGAGAGATCAGCTACGCGGCTATGCCCAGAAACCCCTAACACATCACGGAAGCTTTGAATGGTGGCTTGATGAAAATGGTAAGCACTGTTGGCTTTGTCTTCGATATCCAATGATTTAAAGCGTCGTTTGTCTTGAGTGGCAATCCCAGTAGGACAGGTATTAGTATGACAGCGGCGTGACTGGATACAGCCAATCGAGAAAAGCATACCTCGAGCGCTATTACACAAGTCAGCACCAAGTGCCATTTTAGAGACCATATCAAAACCACTAATGATCTTGCCACTGGCAATAATTCGGATTTTATCGCGAAGGTTTGTCCCCACCAATGAGTTATGCACAAACAGTAAAGCATCATTAAGCGGCATCCCTACGCTATCACTGTATTCAACTGGAGCCGCCCCAGTGCCGCCTTCACCGCCATCAACGGTAATGAAGTCTGGATAGATTTGAGTTTTTAGCATAGCTTTACAAATAGCCAAAAACTGTGCGCGTTGACCAATACACAACTTAAAGCCTACCGGCTTACCACCTGATAGCTTACGCAGTCTGACAACAAACTCAAGCAAACCAATGGGGGTTGAAAATTCACTATGACAAGGTGGTGAGATCGCATCTTTGTGCGGTTCTAATCCTCGGATTGCCGCAATTTCTTCGGAGACTTTCACTCCGGGTAAAATCCCACCGTGACCAGGCTTCGCCCCTTGTGAGATTTTAATTTCGATCATCTTTACTTGGGTATGGCTTGCTTTACTTTCAAATTCTACTTCATCAAAGCCCCCCTCTTTGGTACGACAACCAAAGTAACCCGTCCCTATCTGCCAAACAATGTCTCCCCCTTCTTGTAAGTGATAAGGCGAGAGACCTCCCTCCCCGGTATTGTGGTAATAGTTTCCGCGCTTTGCCCCACGATTGAGTGCGCGAATAGCATGGCGACTTAAGGCGCCAAAGCTCATGGCAGAGACATTCAGACGGGAAGCGACATAGGGGTTTTCGCATTGGTCATTACCGATGAGGACTCGCGCCTCAGCCTCGTCAACTTTCACCACCTTCATGGAATGACTAATGAAATCATACCCTGGCTGGTAAACATCGCTTTGTGTACCAAACGGTAACTCATCTAACGTTTGATGGGCACGGTTAACCACAAGCTCTCTCGCTTCGCGATTAAATGGGCGACCACTTTTATCAGACTCAATAAAGTATTGACGTATTTGCGGGCGGATCTCAAGCAACATATAACGCAAGTGTCCTATTAGGGGGTAGTTGCGAAGAACGACTCGTTTTGTTTGCAGACAATCATAAGTCCCTAGTAAGAAGAGAGGGCCCGCAATCGCATACAACCAGTAATAATCAGCATCCCACTTACCTAAAAAATGGATAACCGTTAATATAACGACCGAAATGATAAAAAATAAACGTTGCCACATAGTCGAATCCTTTCATGCATGAAGATGTTAAATTTCCTTTACTAGAGTATAAAGCGACAAGGTTATAAAAAACAGGTATAATTGGAAAATTAGAGTAAATGAAGGATGGGAAGTAAACTATGATTGACCCTAAATTTTTCGACGATCTTTCGCAAAAACTTGCCGACACAATGCCTGATAAAGCCAAAGCGCTTAAGGCTGATATCCAAAGCAATTTCAAACACACTCTACAAAGTGCCTTCAACAAGCTCGATTTGGTGACGCGCGAAGAATTTGACACCCAAAAGAAAATACTCGCCAAAACTCGGCAAAAACTCGAAGAGCTAGAGCAACAAATGGATAAGTTGGATAAATAAAGCGATCATTAAGGAGATACACCCAATGCGCAAACTGACTCTTTTTACCACATTGTTAGCCGCCGGCCTTACCCTCACTGGATGTGCCGGCATGTCCAATCAAGACACGGGTACGCTCGCGGGTGCCACCATTGGTGGTTTACTCGGTAGTCGCTTTGGTGGCGGCTCAGGTCGAGTGGTCACTACTATGCTGGGCACTTTTGCTGGCGCCCTGATCGGTGGACGCATTGGTGCAAGCATGGATCAAAACGACCGCGCTAGACTAAACCAAACCTTAGAAAACAACCGCACAGGTCAAACGCGTTCTTGGGTCAATCCCGATAACAACCGCCGCTATCGTGTCACCCCTACGCGTACCTATAAAGACAATGGAAGGAATTGCCGTCACTACAAAATGACCGCGATTATTGACGGCAAAGCCGAGATCATTCACGGTAAAGCCTGCCGTAACGCCAAGGGTATATGGGTCAAAGCTTAAAAACAACACTGGACAATCATCCAGAACATTCAACCTGGAAATGTGCGCCCAACTGCCGTTTCTAGGTTCAATGATAGGTTACGCACGTTGTGTAACCTACCCTATCCACCATTGCCTACAACTCGCTTTCATCGCCTTCAATCGACCGCATCACCATGGTGATCCGTTCTCTTGAAAACACACGACCTAGCAAACGCAAGCGTTCAAAGACAATATTTCTACGAATAAACAAGCCCGCCATATCAGTGGGTGACGTACTTTTTTCTTCGGCATACATGAGTAATTTAGAGGCTGAACCAGGATGGACGGTATCTATCGCTTGCAACAAACGCAACCCACGAGACGCTTTAGCATTACTGGCAATATCGACAAAGTAATCTTCATGACCCAGCTGGCTCATATCCAGCATTTGTATGTCATCAAGCTCACGACCCAGGTTACGTATAGCTGACTCAAAGCCTTTAACGCCATCGTAAGTCCAGTCTTCCATTTGTTCCATGAAGACCACGACACGATAGATCATTTTATCATGGTAGTCAGCCCAAAACTGATGGGAGGCTTCGAGGCTCAAGTCAGGCATTCATCTCTCCTATGGGCAAATAACCCTACCATTCTTCAGTCTAAACCCCAACAAGTCAAGAGGAGCCACAAGCTCCCCGTTAACTCTCTCCCCTAGCTATCGGTATTGGTACTAGCCGCTTGGAATTTCTTCTGTTGCGCCAACAACTCCATTTGCATTGTACTCATAGATGCCGTCAATCGTTGCATGGACTGCCTGATCTTATCCAGCTCCATTAAGTTAATAGCTTGCATCAATGCTTGCTGACGCATTAGTGCAGCAGGGTTTGCTTTGAGTAGTTGTTTAGCCCAATTCGGATCTTGTAGCCTATGATCAGCTAAATACGACATCATTTGGTTACGACTCACAAAACCTTTCGCATTTGGAATGAGGTATTTTCCTTTGCCCGCTTGTGGATTGGGAATATTGGCTAAGTTTTGCAAGTAAATATGATAAAGGTTGTTTACTGCGACTGAAAGCTGCGACAAGTAAGTGCGCATTTCAACCACTTGTGAGCCTTTTTGGGAAAGCTTTTTCGTAAACATTTTTTTCACACTGTCACTTGCCAATGCAGTGGCACTCGAATTGAAAGAGTTACTGATAAACTGCGGCAAACTGTACGAAGACGTCAAACCACTAACAAAAGAAATAAAATCTAACGCAGCAGGATTCGCCGCCTGTGCTTTAGTGACATCGGAGTTGTCGGGGTTAAGCAAGGTATTGACTCTAAGCGCTGCATTGTTACGAAAATAGCTTGCATTCTTCTCGTAATAATTCACCGCCGTCTTACCGCACACACTACCTGAACCTTCATAATTAAACTTAGGTCCAACAAGGCCAAGAGAAGAATTGCTAATCCAAGTATCACTCGCTGGCACACAGTAAGCACTAGAAGTATTGACTTTACCAGGTACCAATGGCGGCAAATATGTCCCTGAATTTTTGAAGAAACCTGTTAACATGCCTTGACCTAGGTTTGCGAGTAAACTAGACGTACCGCTATTTTCTAAACTCTGTGTCACCTGTGGAGATTGTTGATTGCTATCAAAACGCAATGCATTTGGATCAATGCCTGATTTTGCCGGATCGGGCACACCATAATAAGCCGTGGAAGTCACCGCAGCCAATCCTATCACCGCACTCATGTTAGTAAACATCGTTGACAAGGAACTAAGCGACTGCAGAGCAGAGAAGTTAGGATTCGTCACCGGCATTGGCGGTGCCGCGAGAGCACTTGTTGCAAAGGTCATAGAAAGTAGCCCCGCGCCTAGCATGCGCCTTATGCATTTTGTTTTATCGAACCTAATCATCATTCTCTCCAACTTATTATCGTGTTAATCAAAAATATTGGGGGTTTTACCTTGTGTATTACGTGGTTGCTCACCAAAAATATCCGGCGGTTGTTTTGAAGTACTCTGCCCACTCGCCTTATCATTAAAATTGCGTGACTCAAACGATTGACGCAATTGGTTTGATTGATACATGTCATGTGTACGCGACTGAAAAGTATTCTTATCGACTGGCGCAGGTCTTGGCTGTGGTGTCTTGGGGGCAAAAGTATTTTGCCGATGCTTCGCCCAAGGGTTGGATTGTTCTTTGATCCAAGGCTTCAACGTCTTATTGGTACGCTTATTTACCTCCCAATTGGTCGAATACTTCTGCTGAGACTGCTGCTCCATCTTTTGCAGCTTCCGCTGACGCAACTTTTTTTGTTGCCACTGTTGGTGCTGTGTTTGTATCTGTTGAGCCTGCTGATTCGCACTCGCGGTATCTTGATTGAGTCGCTGATAAAAACTCTGCAGCGAGTTATCCGCCGTCGATGCATAACTTACTGAAAATACTAAAATACTTAAGCAGAACGCCCCCCACTGGCAAAACGTTAACCTCATCTCAACACCTTTATTGTTGGCTGCCACACAGAGCATTGTATTAAATATGGTCAAAAACTGCAAGTCTACCCATAATATTCTGCATTGATTAGCATTACATCATTTGCTACCTTTTTGTAAAGATAGCTTTGACGCGCCAAAACAATTGGATTAATCTTTGAACAAGGCTAACAACCTTCCAATTAACAGTTCGTGCCAGCGAAACGAAGAGGGGCAATCATGTTTAAACGACTCGGACGGGCGATAAAGCCCATGGTAGATTTCAGGCCTTGGTTGGGCACGAAACAAATCGCAAAGGATAGTAAGTCCATCGCAAATGCCGTGAAAACTCTATACCACACTGATAGCCCCAGCCAAACCAAAGAAACCTTTGATGAAGCCTGCAAGCGCCAGGGAATGACCGCACAAGCATTGCAAGAGCAATTTGAAGCCTACTTCCTCTATGCTATTGTCTTTGTACTCTGTGCCGTGGCTGTTTTAGGCTATGGGATCTTTTTGTATGCACACAGCCATGCCATACATGCCTCGCTATTATGTCTTGCTATCAGCGTCTTTTTCACCGTGCTCGCTTTTCGTTATCACTTCTGGTGCTACCAGCTAAAGAATCGCAAGCTGGGTGCCAGCTTACATGATTATTTCAAAAATGCATTCACCTCAAAAAAAGGGCAACCCCATGAGTAAGAAAATTTTTAGTAAAAAGTTCCTATTTTTCCTTTTGGTGCTCTTGCCTCTTTGCGTTTTCGCTGACGATCCTATCGAGAAAACACGCTATGCAACCTTACACTTCACCCCTCCCGAAAGCGATCTCTCTATGCATTACCTCGCGGATATTTTCGGAAGTGTCGGTACAGTATTGTCAGGTGGCAATAGCTATATCTTAGCGAAAATGTTCGGGATATTTAACGCTGCCGTACTCGCTTTTGGCGGATTAGTCCTTTCTTACTTATTTTTTATGGGCACCCTCAACACTGCGCATGAAGGTGAACTGTTTGGTAAACGCTACTCTTCGATTTGGATGCCTGTCCGCTCTATCGTGGGATTAGCACTGCTTATTCCTAAAGCGTCCGGTTACTCTATTATTCAGGTGGTTGTGATGTGGATAGTGGTACAGGGCATAGGCGCCGCCGATAGTACCTGGAATGCAGCCGTAAACTACTTGCAACAAGGTGGTGTTATCGTCTCATCGAGTTTTCAAACCACGGGCGTCGCCAAAGAAAATTTAACCAAGCTGCCTGGTAATACTTTCCAAGTCGTCACCTGCCTCGCTAACTTACAGCATTACTTAAGAGCTCAGCGAGACGCTGATCCTTCGCTGCCTATCGTGCCTGACTTCTTTAATTCAGTTAACCCCTTAATTGTCGGCACTAAGACTAATCCAACTACGGGACAACTCGGTCCAGCCTCAACCAACGTACCCGCTATCAACGTAACCAGACCTTACCATCAATTTAACGGTGTCTGCGGTAGCATGAGCTGGAACACTGATCTCGACGGCAAAGATAAGACTAAAAATACCGCCCGCGCCTTAAAGCTTGCCAAGGCGCGTAATATCGCCTTTGAGAAAATGTTTATGGATCTCCAAGGTGCAGCCGAGCAAGTGGCGCCCAATTATGATCTAGCGAGCAATGGGCAAGGTACACCTTTACCCTATGGC
>JAUHZG010000111.1 GCA_030425845.1 Gammaproteobacteria bacterium | reverse complement strand
AGATATCCATCACAAAACGCGATATGATGGCCCGCCCTTGTAGCGTATGGGTCACCTCAGGGTGAAACTGTAACGCATAAAATTGGCGAGCGGGATCTGCCACAGCTACATAAGGTGCACTCTCTGTACTCGCTACTGCTTGAAAGCCTGGAGCCAACTCGTCAACGCGATCGCCGTGACTCATCCACACATCTAATAACGCCTCGCCTTGCTCACTAAGCTCATCGGCTAAGCCAGATAGTAAAGCCGCCGCATTATGCACTTTGACTTTAGCATGTCCGTATTCATGCTTATCTGCGCTAATCACTTTACCACCGAGTTGTTGCATCATCGCTTGCATGCCATAACAAATACCCAGTACAGGACAATCTAACGCAAACACACACTCTGGAATTGTCGGTGCATTATCGGCGTGAACGGACTCAGGTCCCCCGGAGAGGATCACCCCCGTTGGATTGAAGGCTTGGATATCGACTTCATCCATATCAAATGGATACAGCTCACAGTAGACACCACACTCACGCACTCTTCTTGCGATCAACTGTGAATACTGAGAACCAAAATCAAGGATGAGCAGTTTGTCCTGTTGTATGGCTTGTGTTGTCATAACTTATTTCACCTCTTGGTAATTCGGTGCTTCTTTGGTGATGGTGACATCATGTACATGCCCTTCTTTCACCCCAGCAGCAGTCACACGAATGAAAGATGCTTTGGTATGAAGTGTGGCGACGTTTTTACAACCCGTATAGCCCATACTCGCTCGCAAGCCACCAATCAACTGGTGAATAACTGCCGCAATAGGCCCTTTGTAAGGTACTCGACCTTCAATCCCTTCTGGGACAAGCTTTTCAATGGCAGTGGTAGCTTCTTGGAAATATCTATCTTTTGAGCCTTGCCCCATTGCACCTAATGAGCCCATCCCTCGGTAAGATTTATATGAACGCCCTTGGTAGAGCTCGACCTCACCAGGCGACTCTTCAGTTCCAGCAAACATACCACCCAACATGACGCAATCAGCACCTGCCACTAACGCTTTACAGACATCACCAGAGAAACGAATACCACCATCGGCAATAATCGCGACATCGGAATCTTTTAACGCCTCTTTGACACGCATAATGGCGGTAATTTGCGGCATACCAACCCCACTTATCACACGAGTTGTGCAAATCGATCCGGGCCCGATTCCTACTTTAACCCCATCGGCGCCCGCTTCTACCAAGGCAAGTGCCGCTTCACCCGTTGCAATATTACCGCCGATCACTTGTAGTTCTGGGTAAGTTTGTTTGATAAAACGAACCTTATCCAATACAGATTGCGCATGCCCATGCGCGGTATCCACTACAATCACATCCACACCCGCATCGACTAAAGCCGCCACGCGTTCATCGGTATCAGCCCCGGTGCCAACCGCGGCCCCCACTAACAAGCGCCCTTGGGTATCTTTGCTTGCGTTGGGTTTTTCTTTAGCTTTTTGCATATCTTTGACGGTGATAAGGCCATGTAGCTTGTTGTCATCTGAGAGCACTAAGACTTTTTCTATGCGGTGCTGTTGCAGCAGTTGTCTCACCTCTTGCTTATCGGTACCTTCACGTACAGTGACCAGTGATTCTTTTGGCGTCATTACATTCGCGACTTTTTTAGTGGTATCGGTTTCGAAACGCACATCGCGACTTGTGACAATACCCACCAATTCATCGCCATCGACAACCGGCACACCTGAAATATGGTGCTGTTGACGCAAGTTTAATAGTTCTTCTACGGTGGTTTGTGAATTGATGGTGATCGGATCGAGTACAACACCACTTTCGAATTTTTTCACCTTGCGTACATGCTCTGCTTGTTGTTCAAGTGGCATGTTTCGATGAATGATCCCTATGCCCCCCTCCTGAGCCATCGCAATCGCTAAACGAGCCTCAGTCACCGTATCCATCGCCGACGACACTAAAGGTATTTTAAGTTTTAACGTACGTGTAATTTTAGTCGCTAAATCAGCTTCTTTAGGAAGTACTTCGCTATGTTTGGGTTCTAATAATACGTCATCAAAGGTCAATGCAACTTCAATTGTGGACATTCCAGCCTCCCAGATAAAAAAATTTTCCAATTCTACTGAAGCATTACACTAATCACAAGCATTATATGCATTAATAATGAATTAATTGGCACATATGCCTTCTCTACATAACGGCTCACGTGGCGATAACTGATTGTTGCGATGGTAATTTTTGCGCTACAATGCCCTTATGCATCACTCACTAGACAGTAATACAGCAGAAGCTTTCGTTGACGAAGAGGAAGTAATTTTCTCCGTCAGCGATCTCACTCTCTTATCCAAGAGTCTTCTTGAGGATAATTTTCCGAGTGTCTGGCTAGAGGGTGAAGTCTCCAATTTCGTTTGTCCACGCTCAGGCCATTGGTATTTAAGCTTAAGAGACAATATGGCGCAGGTTCGCTGTGCGATGTTCAAAGGTGCGAATGCCAGAGTAGACTTTTCTCCTGAAGATGGGCAGCAAGTCTTAGTCCAAGCCAAAGTGAGCTTATACCCTCCACGTGGTGATTTTCAGTTAATCTTATCGCAAATGCATTTGGCTGGACGCGGCGCCTTAAGACAAGCCTTCGAAAAACTCAAACAAAAATGCCAAGCTGAAGGTTTGTTTGATGAGAAACATAAACAGGCACTGCCTACCTACCCTAAAATTATTGGCGTTATCACCTCGCCTACCGGTGCAGCTATCCGTGATATTTGTCACGTGCTAAAGCGTCGTTACCCTGTGGCTAAAGTCATTATCTACCCGACGTTGGTGCAAGGGGCGAGCGCTGCTCAAGCCATCACAAAAGCCATACAAACAGCGAATACCCGTGATGAGTGCGATGTTCTACTCATCAGTCGCGGGGGCGGCTCACTCGAAGATTTGTGGCCATTTAATGAAGAAACCGTGGTACGCGCTATTTTTGCCAGCCACATTCCTACCATTAGTGGCGTAGGTCATGAGATAGACTTCACCTTGGCGGACTTCGTCGCCGACTTACGCGCGCCCACCCCTTCTGCCGCAGCGGAATGTGCGGTACCCGATAGTGAAGAACTCATCAGTGTGTTAGCAGGCATGGCGAAAGAAATGCAGTACTTAGTCAATGCTTCGCTTTACGAAAAGGCACAGCAACTTATCGGGCTACGCCGCTTGCTAGTGCATCCGCGTGAACAGCTAAAAGCAACCGAACTGACCTTATCCCACCTTTACCAACGTCTCGACAAAGCCCTGCAGTCACGATTGCAACAAGGCACTCATACCTGTGCGCTACTCAAAGCTAGATTACAAAGCCACAATCCGGTGTCCCGCGTCAGTGATGCCGAGCGCTCACTAGAGCGAAGTGTAAACCATCTTACACACGCCGTGCAAAGACAAGTTGAGCGGAAGCAAAGTCAACTACAAGTCCTACTTGGCAAGTTAGATTCATTGTCACCACTTTCCGTACTTGCCAGAGGCTATTCACTTACCAAAGCTCACAACCAAACAACCGTTATTACCAGTTACCAACAAGTAAAACCTGGTGATAAGCTAGACGTTCAACTCGCTAAAGGATGGTTCACATGTTCGGTCGATACAAGCAACAGCGAATAGTTTCATTCACAACCTTATTGCTAGTCAGCCTCTTGCTCACTAACACCCTATTTGCAAGCACGGATTACCCAAGAGATGATCGGATCCCAGGCGGCATCGCTATTGTTGCCTTGGGAGTTGTCTCTGCGAAGAAACCCGAAGTAAGCTTTTATGGTACCAAAGTCTTTGTCCGTGAAAATCCACACAAACAACACCACTGGTTTGCTGTCATTGGATTATCACTTAAACTCAAGCCAGGGCGCTATAAAATCGATATCAGCAAACCTAAAAAAACTGAGCAATGGTTCAGTATCAACTATCATCAATACAGCAAAAAAATTATCCCTTTCAAAAATAAGCGATTGGTCACCCCTGACAAAATCACGCGTAGGCTAATTTTACAAGAGCAAGAAGTGCTACATAAAGCCTTCGAGAAATGGACTGAAGTCAACAAGGTCCCCTTTCACATGCTACTACCGGTCAAAGATGAGGAAATAGGGAAATTTGGTACCTACCGCTTCTTGAATGGTCACGTGCTATCGATGCACCAAGGCATTGATATTGCAGCGGCGCGCGGCACTCCAGTCTTTGCTGCAGCCGCGGGTAAAATAGCGCTCACAGGCGAACTCTTTCTTGAAGGTAATACGGTTATCATTAATCACGGCGCAGGCTTATTTACACAGTATTCGCACTTAAAATCTTATCGTGTCAAAGTCGGTGATCCGGTAACAAATAAAACTGTCATCGGTCGTAGTGGGGCAACTGGTCGAGCGTCAAACGAATCAGTCCACTGGGAAGTAATTTTAAATAAGGCTCGCGTTCAACCCAGACTTTTCTTAAACCGAAAATCCAAGATTGTCCTAGACAAAGGGTTGATAAGAGCACTAACTATTTTCAAACAAGAGCAAAAAGCCCAAGAACGTAACGCTAAGAAAGACAATAAAAAATGACTCAGAGTTTACTACAACTGTTAAAAGCGATGCCTACTCATAGCGGCGCTTCTGTGTATGAGACCCTCACGCCTATCACCCTCGAAAGTGAGCAAGTATTGTTTAAACAAGGCTCCCCCTCAGATAGCCTCTATATTGTATTGTCTGGTGAGCTAGTTTGCTATGTTGACACCCCCCAACATGAAAAGAAAATCATAGGTAATATTTATGACGATCAAGCCGTCGGTGAAATGGGACTACTTTCGGGTGAACCACGCTCGCTAAGTGTTAAGGCTATCAGCCCTAGTAAACTGCTCAAATTAAGCAAAGAGCAGTTTGACGCCTTTTGCCGTAATGACGCGACGTTTGTTACCAAACTCACTATGCAGATCATTGCACGTTCGCGCCATGTCTTCACCTCAAGCGACGTAACTAAACGGCAGCGAAAAATACTCTTGCTGCCGGCCACAGGTGACATTGATCTCACGGGCCTACTAAACAAATTATTGGCGACTCGTTATGGTCGTGAATCATTGCACTTAGTTAAGCGAGATGAGCCTCAGCAATATAGCCCTGATAGTAGTACCTGCCTTTTATTTGATGCAAGACATAGCGAAATTAGTTCGCTGCAAATCGCCCTCCCAGACATGGACACGTTACTTATCATTGTTCAAGGTGATTCGCGTCCGCAGATTCCTGAGGCGATTTTATCTCTATTAAAGCACGCTAAAGTCTTCCCCAAACTCAAAATTGATTTGTTACTCCTTCAACCTGACACTCTCGCCATGCCACGTAGGACACGTGACTGGCTAAGTAAAGCGCGTTTTAATCAACACTACCATGTTCGCTGTGAGCGAAACTCAGATATCAATTACCTAGCGAGAGTACTGAGTGGACGTACCAATGCACTGGTCGTCGGCGGTGGTGGCGCTAAAGGCTGGGCAGCAGTCAGTGCGCTCAAGCTGGTATATCCACTGCTAGAGTCATTTGATAGCTTTGCAGGTGTTAGTATAGGAGCGATCATTGTCTCGTGTTTACTCACCACAGATAGTTATCCCGCTTTCGTCAAGAAATACAGCTATATCAATAAAAATCTTGCCAAAACGATCACTTTATTACAAAGCACTTTTCCTATCGTCTCTCTTTTTAGTGGCTGTGCTGGAACAGATGCGACCCGACGTACGTTTGCGGCGTTGTACCTAGAGGATCTGTGGCGCCCTTTTGTCATTGTCGCATCCAACGTCAATACTCGCAGTGAAGTTCATACATCTCGTGGCTTACTGCATGAAGCCATTCGTATGTCAGCTGCCGTTCCCGGGATCATCCCTCCAGTGGTACGTAACGGTGAAATGATCATCGATGGCGCCTTAACGAATAACTTACCCACGGATATCGTTCGAAAACAATACGGTCACAAGGCGATGATATGTGCCCTCGACCTTAATGGCGGAGAGGCGGACAAGCGCAAGTACAACTTCCCTAGTGTTATTCCACTTAAAGACAGCCTCCTATATAAACTTAAGATGGCTCACAATCATTACAGTTTCCCTGGTTTCTTTGAGAGCTTTTATAATGCTATCACCTTAGGTGCCGGCACAAAAGAAGATAGAAACAAGGGGCTTGCAGATGTGCTCATTCAGCCTAACGTACACAATATCGGTCTGCTAAACTTTAGTAAGCGCGATCAACTTATCAAAGAAGGTGAGCTGGCGGGTGAGCGAGTTATCGATAAATTGAAAGAAAAATTACAATAACGTAACTGTTAGCTATCATCGAGTTAGCTCACTCTGCAACCGCGACATCTAGCGCGACTCAACATCACAAGCATTGACATCTATGCGTTATTTTTTTTTCTTGACGAACTTCATCATGCGCTTTTTTTTGCGTTCTTGCCTAGGAGTCAGCGTATTATGTTTGCCTTCATACGGATTGTCACCAGTACGTAGCTCAATCGCGACAGGCGTCCCTTTAAGATCTAACGACTTACGGAAAGATTTTTCGAGATATCGTAAGTAAGAGCCCGCTAAGGCACTGGTTTGATTGCCGTGAATCACGATTCGAGGCGGATTCTTACCGCCGGCATGGGCATAACGTAACTTAATCCTACGCCCATTAATCAATGGGGGTTGGTGAGCCTCTAGAGCTTGTTCTAAGATCCGTGTGAGCTCTGGTGTCGATAAAGACTGTATCGAGCACTGATAGGCTTCTAACACATAATCCATCAAGCGCCTTATGCCTGTGCCTTTAAGCGCAGAGATAAAAGGCATACGCACATAATCGACAAATTGTAACCGACGACGCACCTCTTCTTTGACAGCGTCCTTTTGTTCGCTATCGAGTCCATCCCATTTATTAATGGTTACCACCAAGGCACGCCCAGATTCGACGACATATTGGAGTAAATGCAGATCTTGCTCGACGACATTGGTCTTGGCATCGATCACCATGATCACAACATTGGCCATTTTGATCGACTGCAGTGTTTTGGCAATAGAAAATTTTTCTATCATGTCTGCCGCGCTTTTCTTGCGCCTAACCCCTGCGGTATCGATCAAGGTGTAGTCCGTCTCTTTATGCGTGAACGGAATAAATATGCTATCACGCGTAGTACCCGGCATATCATAGGCGATCACCCGCTCTTCACCGAGCAACTGGTTAATCAAGGTGGATTTGCCGACATTGGGTCGTCCAATGACTGCGACCTTAATCGGCTTATTCTCATCTTCATCCTCTTCGCTTTCAAGTTCGTCATAAACGAACGCATCAAGCAAAGCGGTAATTAATTTTTTCACGCCACGTTTTTTTACCGCCGCGATAGGCTGAGGCATACCAAGCCCCATCACCGCAAACTCAGCAGTAGCCACCCGCTCATCAAGTCCATCG
>JAUHZG010000006.1 GCA_030425845.1 Gammaproteobacteria bacterium | reverse complement strand
CATTATGCCCGTACCACCACTGTACCATGGCATCGATGCTACCCGGATAAATTGAATACGACTTAAATAAGCCCACTGGAATTTCAAGACTATTGACTACATGTAATAGCGCCACCGCTAAAATAAACGAGCCAATAAACCAGTTCGCCACATAAATGTGTTTCGTCTTACGCCTCGCAACCGTAGTAAAGTAAACAATCGCAAAGGCAACCCACACTAAAGTGATCAAGATATCGATTGGCCACTCTAGCTCCGCGTATTCTTTACCCGTTGTGAGTCCAAGTGGCAACGTGATCACCGCACTTAAAATTACCAACTGCCATCCCCAAAAAGTGAAGCTTGCCAATTTAGGGAACGCAAGTCGCACCTGGCACGTACGCTGAACAATATAGTAGGAACACCCCATCAAGGCACAGCCGCCGAAAGCGAAAATCACTGCATTGGTGTGCAAGGGACGCAGCCTGCCATAAGTGAGCCAAGCCGTATTGAAGTTAAACGCAGGCCAGGCTAGCTGAGCGGCTAATAAGACACCTACCAGCATGCCGATGATGCCCCAGATCAATGCCATTACTGCGAATTGTTTGACCACATGGTAGTTGTAATCCGCGGTCCCCACACCCATTTTTGTCATAAGAATCATCCCTTTAGAGAAGTTATCTTCTTAGCATAACAGTAAGGGTAACCAGGATGAATTGTCCTATGTCAAAAACAGCAGGGTTAGTTTACAATCGCCCCATCGTTTCAACTAATGTGATGTCTATGCCCCTACTCACCCTACGCCAAGTCACCTTAAGCCATGGTGGCGATCCGTTATTTGCCAACGCCAACCTTGTTATAGAGAGTGGTGAAAAAGTCTGTCTCATCGGTCGCAATGGCGCGGGTAAATCCAGCCTGTTTCAACTCATTGAGGACAAGCTAAAAGCCAGTGAAGGTGTCATTGAGCGCGCCCCCAACCTCGCCATCACCAAGCTCGAGCAAAAAGTCCCCGACGACATCCGCGGACAAGTGAGCGATATCATACGACTAGGGATAGCAGAACATTTGCAAGATGACTGGCAAACGACCCATCAGGTAGAGCAACTCACCGCACAACTCGCTTTGGATGCCAATGCCTCTTTTGCCGAACTCTCCGGCGGCTTAAAACGTCGCGTGCTGCTCGCCAAAGCCCTTGCCAGCGATCCGGATATCTTGTTACTCGATGAGCCAACAAACCACTTAGACATTGAAGCCATCACCTGGCTTGAAACTTTCCTAACAAACTATAAAAAAACGCTGATTTTCATTACGCATGATAGAAGCTTGCTACAAAAAGTGGCGACGCATATTGTTGAAATTGACAACGGTCAACTGATCAGCCAGCGCTGCAACTATGACCGTTTCTTAAAAACCAAAGAAGAGCGACTCAACGCTGAAGCAATCGCCAATAAAAATTTCGATAAAAAACTGGCACAAGAAGAAGTGTGGATACGACAAGGGATCAAAGCCCGCCGCACACGCAACGAAGGCCGTGTCCGTGCGCTTAAAAAAATGCGCGAAGAACATCGTGCCCGTCGCACCCGTGCGGGTAATGTCTCCTTGGTAGCAAGCGATGCCGAGCAATCGGGTAAACTCGTCTGCAAAATCAATCACATCAGTTTTAGCTACCCGAATACTAGCACCCCGATGATTAAAGACTTCTCCAGTGTGATCACACGCGGTGATAAGATTGGTTTTTTAGGACCGAATGGCAGTGGCAAGTCTACCTTGCTTAAACTTATTTTGGGCGAATTAACGCCCAACACCGGCACACTCGAGCACGGCACCAAACTTGAAATCGCCTATTTTGATCAATTGCGAGAACAACTCGACGAAAATTTATCCGTCGCCGAAAACATTGGCCAAGGCCAGCAAAGTGTCACTATCGGTGGCAAACAGAAACATATCATGAGTTATTGCCAAGATTTTTTATTCACGCCTGAACGCGCTCGCGCCCCCATTACTGCACTCTCTGGTGGTGAGCGCCATCGTGTACTACTCGCCAAGTTGTTTACCCAACCGTGTAATGTTTTAGTGCTTGATGAGCCGACCAACGATTTAGATCTGGAAACCTTAGAATTACTCGAAGAGTTTCTGACGAGTTTCAGCGCCACCTTATTATTAGTCAGTCACGATAGAACCTTTTTAAATAATGTGGTCACTAGCCTGTATGTGATGGAAGGTGATGGCCTCGTCGGCGAGTATGTCGGCGGGTATGATGATTGGTGTCGACAACGTAAAGCACCGCTCATCTCTACTGACAAAGCAACCGAATCCCCCGCCGCCAAGCCAGAAAAGGCCAAGTCTTCGCTCACCCAAGACGAGCGTCGCGAGCTGAACAAACTCCCTAGAGAGTGTGAAAAGCTAGAAACCAAAATCGCCGCCTGTGAAGCGAAGTTTGGCGCAGCCAATTACTATGACACTCACTCACCAGACCAAATCAAACGAGCGCAAGAAGAGTTAAGCGTGTTAAATCAAAAACTTGAAGTGGCTTTTGCCCGGTGGGAGGCACTAGAAGCAAAAAGCTAACCTGTTAATCTCCCCTTAAGAATCAAGCTGTATACTGCAACGCATGTCATACAAAGCCACACTAAAACAACAACTTATTGATTTACAGTACATCCGCTTTTGCATGGGTGGTGTGACTGGTTTTTTGTTTTATCTTGGTAACTTTGAGCTAGAAAACGCGTACGATTATACGATCACGCTTAGCTTAACTGCGGGCTATCTTCTTGCGCGAAACTTGACACGTCTGACAAACTCCCAAGCGAGCACGCCACGCCACCAACTCGCGAGCATTAGCCATTACTTCTTCCTACGCTTGTTGGATTTTTCAGGGGTATTCATTCACTTACTGTTGTACTGCGCGCTCGCGGATACTAATTTTAAAAAATCCGAGACAGCAAAAGTACTCTACGCTAATCTCACTTTTTTAGGCGCAATACAGTTCGTACTAACTTGTATTCTCGACTTCACCAATTTACACATCGAAAGTAATTGGCGCAATACAGATAAATCAGACACACAACTTATTTTGCAAAAGAGTAGACCCCCTGTAGTGCAAACTTGGCTTACCTTCGTCATGCGCGGCGGTCAAACCGGTGGCTTCATGTTTACCTTACTCTATGTGTTTGCCAATGGCTTTTCTCCCGGTTTCACTACCGATAACGCCAGTACACTCAAGCATCTTATCCCAGCACTTACCCTGCTACTGACTGTCGGTACTTGCTTGGCAACGAGAGAGCCCAGCCCAAGTTCACTTGATAGCGACGGAGTATCAGTCCCACCTCTGCCCTCCACAGATGCAACAGTCACAACATCATTGCTTTCTCGCTCAGCCGACAGCACCTCACCACGTCGTCTCAAGCTAGCCATCCTCATTGCGTTACAAATCGCAACCAACTACGTGGAATGCTTACTCAGTGGAGCATTTGAGAAAAGTGATGATTTTCAGGGGGTTAGAGCTTCTCCCTCGCCACTGTTTTTCCTCGATAGCCTACTCGCACTGATGGGAGCGGCTGGCGTCCTCTTCGAGGATGAAGCCAAACCGGCCTCCCAAGAGGCAGGGATTTCTGGCAGTGCCCCTAGAGCGCCAAGTATGGGAGTGAGTGCCTCCAGTCAAGAATCTGTTTAAATAACAATCAAAACCGAGTTAACTTCGGCTAAATTCGGTAAAAGTGCGTATATCTTCGGTTAACTGGACAAGTTACCCTGGCTCTGGCACACTAGGAAACAATCAACCTTTGGCGGCAATTATGGCCAACATTTTACTACTTAATGGACCCAACCTTAATCTCTTAGGAAGTAGAGAAACCAAAACCTATGGGCACCAAACCTTGGAGTCCATCGTTAACGCCTGCAAAAAATCCGCCAGCGAGTTAGGCCATGAACTTAACCATTTCCAATCCAACGCCGAGCACGAACTTATCGACACCCTACAGCAGTGCAAAGCCGACTTTATCGTATTCAATCCTGCCGCGTTGACCCACACCAGTATCGCGCTTCGCGATGCTCTTTTGGCACGTAACATCCCATTCATCGAATGTCACATCACCAACATCTATGCCCGTGAAGCCTTTCGCCATGAATCGACTTTGCGAGACATTGCTGTTGGGACTATTTGTGGTTTTGGAGCTTGTAGCTATCACTTAGCTTTACAAGCAGCTCATCATTATTTAACACAAGGGTTAGACACGTTATGGACCTAAGAAAAGTCAAAAAGCTTATCGATTTACTCGAAAGCTCAAATGTACACGAAATCGAAATCAAAAAAGGCGAAGAATCTGTTCGCATTAGCCGTACGGGTCAAAGTGTCATGGCTAGTGCACCGATGCAAAATGCAGTACAGGTTCCGGCGATGCCTGTCGCCCCCCTCGCGCCCGCAGCAGATACAGCACCCGTTGAGACACCGAAGCAACCGCTAGGTCACGAAGTCAACTCTCCCATGGTAGGCACCATGTACATTTCACCTACCCCTGATAAACCCCCGTTTGTTGAAGTCGGTCAAACCGTAAATGCGGGTGATACGCTTTGTATCATTGAAGCCATGAAAATGTTCAACCCTATCGAAGCAGATAAGTCTGGTACCATCGTGGCACGACTTGTCGATAACGGACAACCTGTCGAATACGATCAAACATTATTTATCATCGAATAATTAAAAGGTAGCTACCATGATTGGAAAAATCGTCATTGCAAATCGCGGCGAGATTGCTCTGCGCATCTTACGCGCGTGTAAAGAGCTTGGGATCAAAACCGTCGCCGTACATTCAAGTGTGGATAGAGATTTACTGCATGTGCGCTTGGCCGACGAGTCTGTATGTATTGGGCCCGCGAGTCCACTAGAGAGTTATCTTAATATCCCCGCCGTGATCAGTGCGGCGGAAGTCAGTGACGCGACAGCGATACACCCTGGCTATGGATTTTTAGCCGAGAATGCTGACTTTGCAGAACGCGTTGAACAAAGCGGCTTTACCTTCATTGGCCCCAGCGCCGAAACTATCCGCATCATGGGGGATAAAGTCAGCGCGATCAAAGCGATGAAAGACGCCGGTGTTCCTTGCGTACCCGGTTCGGATGGCCCCTTAGGCGATAACGATGCGACGAATCTCTCGCTTGCACGCGAAATCGGCTACCCCATTATTATTAAAGCAGCCGGTGGTGGCGGTGGTCGTGGTATGCGCGTCGTTCATAGCGAAGCCAACCTTATCAGCTCGATCAACCTAACACGCCAAGAAGCCAAAGCCGCCTTTGCCAATGACATGGTCTACATGGAAAAATTCTTAGAACACCCCCGCCACATTGAGATCCAAGTCTTAGGCGACGGTAAAGGTAAAGCCATTCACTTAGGTGAGCGTGACTGCTCCATGCAACGTCGTCACCAAAAAGTCTTAGAAGAAGCCCCGGCGCCGGGTATCAGTCAAGCGGCACGTGATGAAATCGGGGCTACTTGTGTCGCAGCTTGTGAACGTATTAATTATCGAGGTGCAGGAACCTTCGAATTCTTATATGAAGATGGGCGCTTTTATTTCATTGAAATGAATACGCGCATTCAGGTTGAGCACCCTGTGACAGAGTTAGTCACAGGGGTAGATTTGATTAAAGAGCAAATTCGTATTGCGTCCGGTGAACCCCTCTCTTATAGCCAAGAGGATATCACTCTCAAAGGTCATGCAATTGAGTGCAGGATCAACGCCGAAGATCCTTATACCTTTATGCCAAACCCTGGTTTGATTTCTTATTATCATGCGCCAGGTGGCCCGGGTGTACGAGTGGATTCGCACATCTATTCCAGTTACCAAGTGCCGCCTAATTATGACTCGATGATTGGTAAGCTAATTGCTTATGGTAACTCCCGAGAAGAAGCAATTGAGCGACTGCATAATGCACTCGATGAAATCGTCATCGACGGCATTAAAACGTCTATTCCTCTACACCATGACTTGGTACGCGATCCGAACTTCAGGCAAGGTGGCACCAATATCCATTATCTAGAAAAAAAACTGGGAATGGACTAAGTGGCCTGGCAACAGCTAACCTTACATACCACACGTGAATATGTCGAAGCACTCGAAGCTTGGTGTGACATGTTGGGCGCCTTGGCCATCACTTTGTGTGATGATGCGGATGAGCCCATCTTAGAACCTAAGCTTGGCAGCAGCCCTGTGTGGTCACACACTGCTGTCACAGCGCTTTTTGAAGAAGACTGTGACACTGCTGCGATAGAAAAAAATCTCACCACACAATTTGCGGCCGATCAGATAGCCTATCTTGCCTGGCAGTTTATTCCCGATGAAGACTGGGAAAGGCGCTGCCTGGCCGATGCCAAACCACTTTGCTTTGCAGATAAGTTATGGGTCGTCCCCAGCCACTGTCAGGCCCCCGATGACGCAAGCGTTATCATGCAGCTCGATCCAGGACTCGCCTTTGGCACCGGAACCCACCCAACAACGGCGATGTGTTTAGCTTGGCTTGCCGAACACGTAGAGAACAACGCCTCTATCATTGATTACGGATGCGGCTCAGGGATTTTAGCTATAGCCGCGCTTTTACTGGGCGCAGAAAAAGCCATCGCTATCGATTATGATCCTCAAGCGTTACTGGCCACAAAAGAGAACGCGGCAAAAAACAATATTGCCCCTGAGCGCCTTGAAGTCTGCCTTCCTGAAAACTTCCAAACGACGGTCCAGTCAGGACTTGTGGTGGCTAACATCCTAGCTAACCCACTGATTTCACTAGCAAACCTGCTAACGTCGCTCACTGCTAGTGGCGGTTACTTAGTTTTATCAGGGTTACTTACCGAGCAAGAGATGGTCATAAAAAGTGCATACCCAGATAAAATCCAATGGATTCAGACGGTTATTCAAGACCAATGGTGCCTCTTAGTTGGCAAAAAAATCGACTAAACAATAAGTTACGACCGATCATTCCTACCATTTAAGGTTGCGGAAAAAAAAAACAAATTTTCACTTGAGCAATCAGAACCCATTAGGTAAGATTGCTCTCAGGTTGTCAATTTATAACACAGTTTGTGTGACAAGCTGACAAACTTTGCTAGGAAGCAGGCATGCTTATCAGGATAAATGATAAGGATGTCGTTGAAACAACGCGGCGTCGCCGCATAAAAAGGAAGAGAGGTCGATTATGTCAATATTAGTTGAAAACCCAACTGCAATTCACCACCACGAAGCACCAGTGCAACATCACCAGCCGACTGAAGGTCGTGCATTGCGTGATCACGTTGAGCAAGCCATGAGAAATTACTTTTCTCAATTAGGCGACCAACCTGTTACTAACGTTTACGAAATGGTGATATCTGAAATTGAACCACCCCTTCTCGAAGCGGTAATGAGCTACACCAAAGGTAACCAAAGCAAAGCGGCGATTATCCTTGGCATTAGCCGTGGTACTCTGCGCAAAAAATTAAAGCAGTACGGGATTGAACGTGTAGAATAATCAATAATTCTACGGTTTTGACCGACGAAACCGAGCTAAGGGCAACTTTAGTTCGGTTTTTTTTAAGTGGACCCTATAGCGACTACTTACCCAAGCTGGAGTCACTAGGCTTCTTCGATAAACGTTTCCAACGACGCCATACTTCGGGCTGACGATAACTTTCAAGCTTGGTTCCTTGAGGCACTAGGCCTTGCTTCTCGGCCATCGCTTGCATCTCTCGAGTGAGCTCTGCGCACACCATCGATAAGCGGGTCACCTTAATCCGCTCTTTTTTGATGTAATAATCGGCGCACGACTTTGCCATGGGTTTGTATTGACTTTTGTTGACCATCGAGACAAAAGCACCCGGGGAGATTTTAAGGACGGCATTTTCCCGCTTACATCCCACGACACTAAGTCCTAGCCCCATTACCATCAAAGCAATTAATCCTGTTTTAATTTTCAATTTGTCCCCCACTGGCCATTTTATAATAGCGTAGTGCTTCGCTTGGCTCACCGGCTTGTTCTAACAACTCTCCGTATAAATACAATGCTTCACACACTTCACCTTGTTCGATAGCTTGCAAGCAATAATCTTTGGCTTGCCCCCATAACTTTTCACGCATGCATAAACGCGTTAAACACAGCACTAAATCGACTTCACCACCATGTAGCTTCAAAAAACTTTCTGCTACTTTGCGCTGTTTCGCGACCTCACCACAATGAATAGAACCATACAGCTTGATGAGCTTCGGCGACCAGCTCGACTTCAAAGCACTCGCAATCAACTCGCAGGCTTGTTCTGTGTCACCTTTACGCGCTAAGAAGCTGGCATAGAGTGAAACCAAGATTTCATGTTTACGCAGACTGCGGGGCACATCTTGCCAACATAAGTGCACTTTAGAGCCTAGCTCTTGTGTAATAGCACTTTGTAAGCGTGCTTGATGAATCTTGAGTTCTTGATCATTTTTATCGGCTTTGGCCACCACTTTTTGTGAGAGTAGACGTGGCAACAAGTCTAGTAAGCTATCATAGTCACCTACTTGCTCATAGACATCTTTGAGTAAGCGCAACACATAGGGATGTGACGGCGCAATCTCTTCAATATGACGTAAAGTGGCCAGCGCCTGCTCTAGTTGATGCGCATCAAACTGCAGCTGCGCTTGCGTAAGCAAGATAGCGACTTGCGCTTCGGGCATCACGCGATGCGCACTTTGCAAGAACTTATCACGCTTTTCATAGTCTTCAGTTTTTTGTGCCGCCATGGCAGCAGCGAGATAGTTAATCAACGGCTGCTTAGACTCTTTGGCCCCTTTCAGCAATAGTTTCTCAGCACTGTCCCAATGCCCTTCGGCATAGGCCATAAAGCCTTTATTGGTCAAGTTACGTGAGCGTTCATCAGAACGCTTAGAAAAAAAGTGTTTAGCACTAACGCTCAATGCAAATGAACCATTCCATAGGGCGCGCACTAACGCTAACACCACATAACCAGCAAACCACGCTAACACTAAAAACCATAGAGGCATCTCTGCTGACCAATGCTTATAAGAAACCAGCACATACCCCGGATCGGCCGCTATCTTAACCCCGCACCAGGCGCCAATAAACAACACGGCACACGCTAATAATAACTTTTTCATGAGGTCACCCTTATCCTTTTGGCAGCTTAATACCCGGCATCAATGGGGGAAGAGCTCGGTTCACTTTAAGCTCACGCTGCAGAAGTTTATTCATCACTTTTTGTGTATGGTTGAGATTAGGCACATGAGGTGCTACATCTATCTTTTGTAGTGCTTGTATCGATTTGATCAACGCATCACTACCTCTATCCTGGGCAAAGAGTTTGGTTAGCTCGTCACTCACTTGTTGCAAGCTTTGTTGGTAGACCGAGGCATTCGCTTTGATTGCCGCCCATTGTGCTTGCTGTAATTGAAGTTGTAACATTTCTTTCGCCAAAGCAACTTGCTGCTCACTCATCAGTGGCGCCAGAGGGGCTTTGTGATGTCTTATCACGACCACTTTTTCAAGGCTAGCGAGGGCTTTATTTAACTTTGCACGCCACTGGCTTGTAGGGTTTACCTTTGGTTGTGACAGTCTTTTACCGTTCACCGCGGGATGTTTGATAAGAGACAACGACGCTAGCGAATCACTCACAGCAATAAGCTTTGCTTGCAAACCAGCCACATCCACCGTCGGCACTGCCGTGAGTGCTAGAATATCTTTGGCAATAGCATGACGTAATGGTTGCAAACCAGGATCATCTAGCGCGGCAAGTTGCTCGTCAGACACTTGCAGCAAAGCCAGTGCCCCCGAAACATTCCGCGTAAAGCGCAGTTGTAAATTTGCTGTTTGTAAACGTTCAGCAATCGCAAATAATGTGATGTCTTCTTTGCTGCGCCCAGTGAGCTTCAAGACCGCTTGTAAGTTTTGCGACGTGCGTGCCTGTGCTTCGCTTTGTTTGTCTATCGTTGCCTGCTGTAAGCTTAAGCTTGTTTGCCATTTTGTCTGCGCGGCCGCCAAGCTCTTAGACATGGCTTGCTGTGAATGACTGATACGCTGATGCAGCGTCTTGCTTTGCCAAACCACATAACCGCCAACGCCAAGGGCAACGACAAGTGCAAGCCCACCTAACACTAAGGCACTTTGTTTGTGCTGATTGTCCGCTTGTGCGTGCTCACCCTGCTGGCTTTCGCTCATGGTTTTCTCTCCAACTGACTAAGGCGGCAATGAGCTTTGTATTACTCGCATTGCCGGCAACAATAATTTCTCGATCATAGCCTAATTCACGCGCTTTGTCGGCTACCGTAGGACTAATGACACACAATGGTGTCTGGCAAAAAAACCGCCAGCCGCTCTCCCCTAATAATGCTTTGCAATTTACCAGGGTTTCCACGCTAGTGATCACACTAACATCAACCGTCCAATTCGCGATCAACGCTACAGGCGGGTCACTAGGACACACGCGACGATAAGTTTCGAGTAACTGTACCGTCGCCCCTCGTTGACAAAGTTCATCCGCTAACAATGCTCGCGAATTTTCTCCTGTGATAATGACAACTTGCTTACCTGCAACCGATTGCAGCTCGGGGTGACTCAGTAAGCTTTCGCTAGTAAAGCGTGCCTGCTCTTGGTAGGGGAGCGGCTCTAAGCCTCGCGTCACCAATGCGTCAAAGGTTGCCGCGCCTATCGCAAAATAACGCGGCGCTCTTGGCAACAGTACTGTATTATCTAATGGAGTAAGCGCATTCACACTCGTGACGATCACAACATCACTCGCGTCAAGTAAGTTGTTCGCTCGCGCTTTATCTACTGTGGTAGGTTCTAAATCGATACAAGGAAAAACTTCCGCTGTGGCGCCTACTTTGGCTAGTTCATGAGCTAGTTTGTCACTAGCAAAACGCGGTCGCGTCACCAGTACGTGGATCCCTTGAAGTGGTTGAGCATTCACGACTTATCTCGTGACGTCACGGCGTCTAACAATGCCTGTGCCCCTTGGGAAAATAACTCCTGCGCCAAGTGCTCTCCTAGCACTTGCGCGTCACTTAGTGGGGCTTCGCCTTGTGCGCGCAAGATAGTCGCTCCATCCTCAGAAGCCACTAATGCTTTAGCCGAGACTTTATCTGCAGTTACTGTCGCGTGTGACGCGATTGGCATTTGGCAGCCACCGTTTAACGTCGCATTCACTGCACGCTCAACCTGCGCGCAAGCACTCGCCGCGTCCTGATTGAGACACTGCAAGCGCTTTAGTGTTGCCTCATCTTCCACGCGACACTGGGCCACCATTACCCCTTGCCCTACCGCGGGTAAACACTCGTCAATCTCTAGCAAACTTGCAATGCGCGCAGACAACTCCAGCCGTAACAACCCAGCGGCCGCTAAAATAATCGCATCGAACTCACCGGCATCAAGCTTGGAAAGCCGTGTCTGCACATTACCGCGCAAAGGAATGAATTCACAATCTGGGCGCAACGCTTTGAGCTGGCTCACTCGGCGAATACTCGAGGTACCAATCCGCGCACCTTTGGGTAAAGCGTGTATGGATTGGTAGGTATTCGAAACAAAGGCATCCCGTGCTTCTTCTCTTGGTGAGTAAGCACTTAAGCAGAGTCCAGCAGGTTGTGTCACGGTCACGTCTTTGAGTGAATGAATCGCGACATCAGCACGCCGTTCGAGTAGGGCCTTTTCGAGCTCTTTTAAGAACAAACCCTTGCCGCCCACCGTCGCCAGTGGCATGGAAAGCAACTGATCGCCTTGTGTGGTCATAGGCAGTAATTTCACCGTCAGCTCAGGGTGCGCTTGTTCTAGGGTTGCCTTAGCCCAGTTCGCTTGCCAAAGTGCCAGCTGACTTTCACGTGTTGCAATAGTAAGGATTGTCTTTGTCATCAATTAGTTAACTCTTTTGTCGACATGCCTCATGATCAATGAAGAGACGCGAACTGTCAAATACACTTGAAAAATCTGTGGTGATCCCCAGTTAATTATTGAGCTAGTAAAACCGTTAAGGAGAAAAGTCATGACCTTAGTAAAAAAATACGCGCCTTTTTCACAATTACACCACGAGATCAATCGACTCTTCGATGGGTTGCCCAGCGATGATCATTCCAATGTGGCAACCAGCGACTGGACGCCGCATGTGGATATCAAAGAAGAAAAGAACAGCTTCGTCCTAATAGCCGATATTCCAGGCGTTGCACCTAAAGACATTGATATTTCTATGGATAACAATGTGCTTACCATTAAAGGTGAGCGCAAACACGAATCAGCCGAGTCTAGCGATAACTTTAACCGCATCGAAAGACAGCACGGGGTGTTTTACCGTCGCTTCGCTTTACCGGACGGCGTTGATGGAGAAAAAATTTCCGCACAAAGTAAACACGGAGTGCTGCAAATTACAATTCCCAAACAAGACGTACAAGTCTCTCGTAAAATCTCTGTTGAAGAGTAACCCGCACTAAGGAGGACTCGCGCTACACGCGAATCCTCCGGTTTTCTTTTGCTAGACTTATGCGAATGTACCGCCAGAGCCTGGCGCAGCACCTGGTACAGGGGCAGCAGGAATGATCTCTGGACTGACCTCAAGATCCACTACTCGCTGAGTTTGCCTGTAAGGAATAAGCGTATTCACCGCAATGACAGAGGCAAAGAACGTCCCTATATATTGGGCAAACTCCATGGCTAACTCAACAGCAGCTGCTTTGTCATCGTAACCAACTGCCACCTCAAAATCATCACTAACGGGGACCATTGTCCTATCGTAACTAGGATCAATAGACGTATAGTACATAAACCAAACCGAACCAGCACTTACACCAAAAGCCACCGCAGATAAAACCACATTCATCAGGCCTTTTAGCTTGGCTGATTTGGGTTGAGGTACAGCAGCAACTTCAGCACCGCCACCAGAAGTAAACTGACTCACTTGTTTCCACTGCACAGCTGCTGCAAGCAAGGTGATCACAATAGCAGGCGTAGCAAAGGCACGGTACGCTGGCGCTAGCCCATCAGGCAGTACTTTATTAAACAAGCCATTTAACAACGGGACCGCCGCATTCACCAGCCCAACAAGGAGTAATTTATAGCGAGTAGAAATATCATCATGTGCCACTTGGATGGGAGCACTGCCTTCAGGTCTGCTGAGTCTCAGATCACCAGCGTTCGCCACAATACCCAACAACTCCTCATCAGAGAGCTCTAACAAATGATCAACCTTAGTTACGACTGACTCGACATCTCTTCCGCTGCCATCTTTTGTATAATGTTGGTACTCGTTATACGCTTTGGCACTCTCATCAGCACCAAAATAATCATATGCCTTCATCAAATACTGACAATAAAGCGAAAAAGCACCGAACGCATTAAAAAACATAGTACCGGCATAGGTTGGCGCATCGATGAACTCATTCACAGACGAGCTAAACAGATTAGTAAAGTATATCGCGTTCAAGTTAAGCGTTGGGATCACCGTATAGCGCGCTCCATACACAATCAAAGCAGAAATAAGCCACTTAAATATTACCTGGCCAACTTGATTAAGCTTGCCTGAGTCCTTTTGATTGAGACGCGCTATCCAGGGTTGCACTTTTGAATCAACCCAGTTATCAAGCGATGTCACCATCGTTTGTACCATCACGGCAGTCAAACCTAAACTTGCAACCATCGCACTCAAGAAAGCCGAGTCTTGCCAAAATGCTTCTAGGCCATCTACGTCCTCACCCCAGAAGTTTGAGTCACGAAAGTAAGACATAAAACCAACCGAGGCGAACATAAACAAGATGGGAAATGTCACAAGGGAAGACCCATACTGAGTGTAAGCCCCTCTATCAAGGTGGTTTACTGCTTGCAAAGGCTGATGAGCCTCAGCCCCACCCTCTGCATGTGTGACTGTTTTCAGTTGTCTGTGCTTGTAAGCAAGTCGTTGCGAACGGAGCGCTTCTCGTACCGCATTGGCGTTAAGTGAGTCTTGTTGTGTTTCAGGCCATATCAGATGACGCATCAGCATTTTGATGTTCGCAATAACCTTATCAACCAATAAATCTTTCACCCCGACAATATTCATTGGGGTAAAGCCTGCTAAGTAATACCCGTACCACCCTTTGCCAAGCAATGCTTCTTCTGCAATAGCATCCACTTTAATCATATCAGCATACAGCTTAGCAGCCGCCACTGAGAACCACATAGTCGCTACCCACTCTAGAGTATACCAAGCTACGTCCGCCCAGGTATTTTCTTCTTCGGCCACAGGCCCGCCGTCATCATATCCCGCTCTTGGGGCAGGAGCCTCCCCCCCACTCAGCTCAGTGTAAGAAGATTTTGTAATATAAAGATAGATGCGCCAAAGCGGCTCAATGGCATAACGAAAGCCTTCAGGCGAAAAAGCCAAAGTGAGGAATAAGTTATACATTGGGGAAGCGATATCGTCCAAGACATTACTGTCAGGATTCGAGCGAGAAGAAGCAAGGTAAATGGAAGTAGTTGGTAAAATAAGCGCTGTTAACACGCCCGCGGCTATCGCGACTCTTTTTTTGTCGCTACCTTGTAATTTATTCATCGGCATTTTTGACTTTCCTCTCTTCTCACTCGTTACCATTAACAGAAAAAGACGCTATAACATATTTGCTCGCGCATTTGTTTTATTTATAGACATCGCGCAGGCGACCATTATAGCCGCCAAGTCTTAAGGCAAGCTTAAGTTATGAGTAACTTATTGAAAAATGAAATTTAACGCTTAATTAATCAGTTTTTCAATCTTAAAATTGAGAGACACCAACCATGGGGCAAGTGTTTTCACCTCCCCTTTGAAGCATGACTTTGATAATCCGTTGATTATATAACTGAAAGGCTTCCTTGTTCATTGACTATTCCAGCATCCATCCCCGAATAGTCAAGACTATTCAGGGATGGGGGCTAGAATAGTCAGACATTTTTGGTGGATTACGCGCTAATCTCCCTACGAACGTCAAGGTGGCATTCTTACGTATGAGGTCACCTTTGGAGCCCAGCATGAGGTGTCATTGTCCGGCTTGACCGGACAATCCAATATAATTGGTTGACCCACCTTCCACAAAACCCAAGGGCTGATGAGAATTGTGTTAGACGAGGCGTAGTCACGCGAGAAGGAGGGAGTTTACTTTAGTAAATGACCGACTTTGAGTGTGGCTGCAACGACGTATAACGCAATTCTCATCAGCCCTACTCCAAGGAGGGAGTGCACGCATAGTAAATGACCGACTTTGAGCGAACTTTTAACGCCGCATAGCGCGCTTCTCGTCGCCCCTACTTACACAGGGGTGTAACGAAGCTCAATAGTATGACTATTATTGTAGACTCTAACACGTGCACGCTCGCCCGCTTGGAAATCAATATCTCTTAAGATACTGGTCACAGCTGTGTCTCTGTCGTTAAGCGTGACAATAACCGGAATCGCAGGCTCTATTCCTAGCACCCGCAACTTGTAATCTTGCGAGCGTGCGATCCGCAGTAAAATTTTCTCAATCGGACCTGACCAGTCAATCGATAAACGTCCAGGCATGCGATAAGGACTCACTTTCACCAAACGTTTACTCTTAGGGGTATTCGCGCGCGTGATTTCGTCCATATTTTTGAGGGATTGGCTAACAGACACCGCCGCTTCAGCGAGGGTCACTTCAGCGGGATCGCTAGGATTGATTTGCCGAGGAGTGGTAATGTTTCGGGTCGCGCAGGCAGCAAGCATGGTGCTCGCTGCAAGTACAGTTAACAATCTAACGCTATTCCGCATTTATCGACCACATCCCTAAAGTAGAATATCTTGTGCCTCAAACTCTTATTGAAACAAGAAGCAGTATTAAAGTCAACCAGTTACGCTCCCTAGTTCCTGCGAGGTGACTACAAATAAAATCAGATTGCTCTTTGCAAACAGCTGCTGTTTAGGGGGCTTTAACCCTAAACAGCAGATCGGCTTAAGTCATTAGCGTGAAGCACGTATTCCACAAGCTTGACTGATCATACAACCAGTTGAGCACATGCCGAACAGAGCTGACGAGGCAGCCACTCCCAATAGAAGTGCAGCCCCCATCGTCGAAGAACCCGAGCCATCGTTAGTAGCAGATTGCGCTTGTGACCCCACTACCGAAAGATAAGAAATCACTCCCGCAATGCCAATACAAACCAACCAACCCATTGTTTTCGCAATAGCTCTAGGGTTAGCAGCTCGGACAACAGGCGCGGAGTCGTCAGAATAGGATAAAGGTCGTTTTACTTCAGGATCAGCATCCGCTTCAAGATCTCTACCGTCAAAGGGAACAGTTGTCATAATTTTACTCCTCATTTAAGTGAGTTTTGAATATACAACAGCATCCTTAAGGAAATATTATGCAGCACAGCAAATTTCATAGATCGCAACAAGTATGTAGGCTATAGCTAACCTGCTTAGTCTGCTTGGACTTTAAGCAACTCCAACTTTCAGGTAGATAGGGTAGCTTATCGTCGCTAGCCCTCTCGATATAAATGAGAGCCCCTCTGGCCAGCATCCCTTTTTGGCTTAGCGCCGCTAGTGCTGGGGTTAAGAGGTTTTGCCCAAACGGTGGGTCTAAAAAAACAATATCAAACGCCAGCTCTTGCGCTACATAAGAAGTCGCATCAGCATGAAGTACATTCGCGCGCGGGGCGCAATCTAAGCGCACCACATTGTCGGATAAGGCTTTGGCTAAGGCTGAGTTTTTTTCAAAAAAAGTCACATGAGCAGCACCACGCGACAGCGCTTCTAGTCCTAGTGCGCCTGTGCCTGCAAACATATCAAGGCAACGCGCGCCGTGCACTTCATTCATCAACCAATTGAACAGCGTTTCACGAATTCTGTCTTGTGTTGGACGTAACCCCTTGGCGTCAGCAACCGGAATTTGTCGCCCACGAAACGCCCCTCCGATTAAGCGAATATGCCCAGGTTTCGCTCGCATACCTCTACGCTCGCTCTTTTTTCCCGACAGTAACGATATACATGCTATTTAAGCTTACGTGTTTGGCAAAGACTTTTTGTACTTTTTCAGGAGTGAGTAATGCAAGCTTATGTAAAATCTGCTGTGTGTAATCAAGAGGCAAATGATAAAAACCAATCAGCACCAAACGTCGTAGCATGGTGACATTCGTCGCAACAGACAGCGGGATACTGCCTGTTAAATGCTCTACCGCCTGCGCTAACTGGGCCTTGGTTGGCCCCACTTTAATGAAGTGAGCGATTTCTTTTTTGGTAAGCTCCACCGCCTGTTCGCCTTTGCTCGTGCGAGTCTGTAGTGACACCACAAACGGCCCATTACGCCACAGAGGATTCACATAACTGTAAGGTGCATAAGATAAACCATGCTTTTCACGGATGGACTGATACAAAATCGAGTCTCCTCCGCTGCCCCCTAAAATATGGGTAGCGACAAACATGGGCACATAATCTTTACTCAAACGATTAATCGCAATCTCTCCCATACGGATCTGCATTTGTGATGACGGATATAAAATATGGTGGATCCCTTTACGTTTGTTGGCCCGATAATAATGGGGCTCTATGGCTTTGACGCCCTCTCGCATGCCTTGCGTTAATTTGTTCGCAACGCGTTTCGCCTGGGCAAGTGTCACATCACCAATCATGGCGATCACTGCATTTTTACTCACGTAGTAACGATGGTAAAACGCTAACAACTCATCGCGTGTTAACTCAGATACGCCTGCCGTTGTTCCTATCACAGGCACCCCGTAACCAGTGTCACCATAAAGCCCGGAGTAGAGCGCATTGCTCGCCAAGGTTGAAGGCGATTGTTGTTGCATCTCTATCGCATGCAAAATAGATTTTTTCTCGCGTGCCACAGCTGCAGCAGGAAAGTTCGCTTTAGTCAGCACGTTGTTAAGGGTGCTAATCGCAGTATTGAGATAACGTTTTTTTGTCAAGGTGCGTAGTGAAACGGTAGCTTTATCTCTATCGGCAATCGCAATAAACTCTGCCCCAATATCATCAAAACGCAACGCTAACTGCTCAGCACTGTAACGTGTGGTCCCTTCGGCGAGTAAGTCGCTGACCATGTTAGCCCGACCTCGTGACTTGCCATCGAATAACGAGCCGGCATGGAACACTACCGCCACATCGAGCATGGGTAACTGCTTCGCTCGTACAAATAAAACCGGCACACCATTGTCTGTATGAAAAGTTTGTATCTTGTGCGAGGGAAGCTCGGGCGTAGCAGCTTGTGCCCCTAGGCAAGTGAGAGCGGCGAGTACAGTCCATAGTTTTCTCATGATTGATGCGTCTCCTTTTTAGGAATTAAGTTAGCTACCGTCAGGCGCTCTTCGGTTAAAAATGTTTTTGCCACAGCTTGCACTTGGGCGGCAGTCACCGCTTCGATATGTTTGACATAGCTACCAGCCAGTTTGTAAGGTAACCCAACCACTTCTAAACGCCCCAACGTATTGGCTTGCTCACTTTGGGAATCTTGGCTAAAAATCTTTTGAGCCACGACTTGCGCTTTGACGCGCGCCAACTCGGCAGCACTGACGGGTTTGGTCTGCAACGCGTGTATCTGCGCGAGTATGGCTTTCTCGAGTTGAATGGACGAGTGGCCTTGCGCCGGTGTCCCCGCTAAAACAAACTGTGTCTGCAACCTATCGGCAATCGAATAATCCAGACCGATATCCGTTGCTATCTCCTCTTCGCGCACTAACTTACGTGGCAAACGCGCACTGCGTCCACCATCTAACACACCCGCTAACACATCAAGCGCATACGCTTGCCATTTGTGTTTTGCTGTAGTGAGCGTCGGTACCAAGTATCCCATGGCTAACCAAGGCAGTTTCGCCGACACGTTAACATCAAGTGAGCGACGCCCCAGCGGGTTGACTTCTTTGTCCAGCGCAATCTTAGGCACACGTCTAGCCGGTACCTTGCCAAAGGTTTGCTTCGCCAACTCATATACCGCTTTGGGTGATACATCACCATCGACCACCACAATCGCATTACCTGGTGCATACCAATGCTCATACCAATTACGTAGATCGACTAGTTTCATGTGATTGAGATCTTCCATCCAGCCGACAGTCATGTGATGGTAGGGCGAGGAAATAAAAGCCGCAGCAAGAAAGCGCTCATAGGTAAGTGACTGGGGGTTGTCTTCTACCCGCATTCTACGTTCTTCTTTAACCACTTCTATTTCTTTTTTGAAGCGCTTCTTAGTCATCAATAAGTGCTGCATGCGATCGGCTTCGAGTCGAAAAGCAATATTGAGATTCTTAGCGGGGAGTTTTTCGAAGTATACTGTGTAATCACGACTAGTTGCCGCATTGAATGAGCCACCGACTTGTCCAATAGCTTTGGTAAAGGCTTTGCCGTCCACATTGCGTGTGCCTTCGAACATCATATGCTCTAGTGCATGTGAAATACCGGTCAAACCCAGTGGTTCATAGCTAGAACCCACTTTGTACCACACTTGCGAGACGACCACAGGCGCCCGCGTATCACGTTTGACCAGTAGCATTAGCCCGTTATCGAGGCGATACTCATGCACTTTGCTGGCAAAACTTGGCAACGAAATGAAAGAAATTAGTACAATGATTAATCCTGTGAAGAAATGTCGCATCCTGCTCCCCCGACGGTCTCGCGCTTACTCGTATACAATGATACGATAATGGCGAAATTTTAAGTAACAATCAACTCTTGCTGATCGTTAATACTAAACAGTCGAGACCTTACATGATCAAATTCCTAAAACGCAAAAATAACCAACCCGACGAATCCAAAGCGGACGAGGCACCTGTCAGCACTGTAACTCAAGCCGAAGAAAAGAAAGGCTTGTTCAAACGATTAAAATCCGGCCTTAGCAAGACACGTCAGCAACTCTCCGGTGGACTTGGGACACTTATCCTGGGTAAAAAAGAAATCGACGATGAACTATTTGAAGAGTTAGAAACCATCCTGCTCACTGCAGACGTCGGCGTGGACGCAACCAATGACATCTTAGACTCACTCACTGCGCGTGTTTCTCGCAAAGAGCTCGCCAATCCAGAAGCCTTAATGCAAGCCCTCAAAGACGAGCTGCTCGCCTTGCTCACCCCTTGCGAGCAACCACTACAAATCGATCGGGCTCAAGAACCATTTGTGATCTTGATGGTCGGCGTCAATGGCGCTGGCAAAACGACTACCATCGGCAAGCTCACCCATCAGTTTCAAGCCGACAATCTCTCTGTGATGTTAGCTGCGGGAGACACTTTTCGGGCGGCGGCCGTTGAGCAACTGCAAACCTGGGGCGAGCGTAACCAGACGCCAGTGATTGCTCAACACACCGGGGCCGACAGTGCATCGGTTGTTTTCGATGCGGTTCAGTCAGCCAAAGCCAAAGGTACCCGCGTTTTGATTGCCGATACCGCCGGTCGTTTACATACCCAAAACAATCTCATGGAAGAGTTAAAAAAAATTAAACGCGTTATCGCTAAACTTGACGAGCGCGCCCCCCATGAAGTCTTGTTAGTATTGGATGCCAGTAATGGGCAGAACGCCCTGCGACAAGCTGAGTTATTCCACGAAGCAGTTGGCGTCACCGGAATTGTACTCACTAAGCTCGATGGTACTGCCAAAGGCGGGATCTTATTCGCCGTTGCCAAGCGTTTAGGGCTACCCATTCGATACATCGGGGTTGGCGAAGGCATAGAAGACTGTCGTGTATTTAACGCGCAAGAGTTTATTGACGCACTCTTTTAACTGAAGGACGAGATTTATGATTCGCTTTGATAATATCAGCAAGCATTTTGCCAGTGGTTGTGAAGCGCTCAGTCAAATCAACTTTTGTTTAGGATCAGGAGAGATGGCTTTCCTTACAGGCCACTCAGGAGCAGGCAAGAGTACCTTACTCAAGCTTATCATGCTGATTGACAAACCAAGCAAAGGTCAGCTGCAAGTCGGCAACCACCATCTAGAACGACTCTCAAACTCACAAATTCCTACTCTACGCCGCCACATTGGCATGATCTTCCAAAACCCACAGTTATTACCGGACAAAACTGTCTTCGATAATGTTGCCCTTCCGCTTGTCATCGAAGGTTATCGCACGTCTGATATTAAGAGACGGGTGCGTGCAGCACTCGACAAAGTCGGCCTGCTAGCCAAAGAAAATTATTATCCCGATGAGATTTCTGGCGGCCAACAGCAGCGAGTAGGAATAGCACGCGCAGTGGTCAAAAAACCCAAAGTTATCTTAGCAGATGAGCCCACAGGTAACCTTGATCCCTTGCTTTCAGAAGAGATCATGATGCTCTTTAGTGAGTTTCGTGAAGTCGGCACCACCTTACTCATTGCGACTCACGATATTGCCTTAATTGAACGTCTACCTTACCGACGTCTAACACTTGATAAAGGAAAACTTGTTCATGACACAGCATATGGCTAGTCGTGCCGACTACCCCAAACGTACGACCTCAACCCATCGCGTAAAAAAACGCTCGTTCATGGCGTATTGTCGTACGTTAGTCACCGCTTTGACCAATAGTTTTGCAAGCTTAAGCGCCAATCCGCTGGCCACCTGCATGACCCTCGCCGTCATTAGTATTGCGTTAGCCTTACCCTCTGGCCTTTTGGTCATGCTAAAAAATGTTGAGAGTATCACCCATGGCTGGAACAGTGGCGCGCGTATTTCGCTTTACATGAAAGGTGATATTACCGCCGATCAAGCCAAACAAATCGCTGACGTACTACGTGGCGAGTCAGGTATTGCCAAGGTTGATTACATTTCACCAAGCAGTGGCTTAAAAGAATTCGAAAAATACTCCGGCTTCAAGAATGTTTTATCCCAATTGACTAATAACCCTCTGCCCAGTGTGATCATGATCCAACCCTCAAATCAATTAAGCACCCCACTTCAGATCAGCCAGTTACTCGATAAGCTAAAGGCTATGCCGCAAGTGGATGTTGCTGAACTCGATATGCAATGGGTCAAGCGACTCTATAGTTTCATCGCACTGGGCGAGCGTATCGTCTACGGCCTTGCTTTGCTACTCGCCCTAGGGGTAGTGATGATCATTGGCAATACGATTCGTCTTATCACGCAAAACAAACGCGACGAAATCGAAGTACTTAAGCTTATCGGGGCGACCGATAGTTATATTCGTCGCCCGTTTTTGCTCACAGGTATCGTCTACGGTGTTATCGGCGCCATCTTTGCGATGGTGTTAGTCGATAGCTTCTTATCTTGGATAGCAAATCCTGTGATGGAGCTTAGCGATCTGTATGACTCCACCTTCCGGTTAGCAGGCCTTAGTAACGGGCAAACAGAATCTTTGTTGCTAGTTGGTGCGATTTTAGGATTTGCCGGTTCGTGGCTTGCTGTCTCTAAACATTTAAAGGACTTTGATCCTAAGTAGCATCTCGCTAGGTTAAAGGAGTTTTTATGCGAGAAACACCTACTCCCAACAGTTTCCACTGGTTTTTCACTGTCATTCTGCATCCCATGCAGACTCTACAAACTACTCTGCGCAGCAAAGGCTATGGCTTCGTCTTTCTGGTGAGCTTGCTACTGGCCATAGAGTTTACGTTACCCAACGCCTTAATCACTTATTTTAGTTTTGGCCCAACTAAAAATAGCCTCGCTCATCTAGCGCAGAGTTTTTTACCCGTACTGACATTTTTCGGCACGCTAGTGTTCTTCTTGCTGAGCTTGGCATTTTTGATATTTTTCGTAGGCGCGGCTTTGATGGGCGATGCAGATTACAAGCAGTGCGTACTAACCCTTGCCCAGCTAGGCGCGGGACTATTATGGTTTCCACTGTGTCTAGTGCCATTTATCTTCATGCCAAAGCTTATTACACGAGTGGCTTACCGCTGTCTGTTTACACTTGCTTGCCTCTGGCTGACAGTCATCGGCGTAAAAGCTATCACTCTGATTCAAGATCACTTCAGCAACTGGATAGGATTACTGAACCTGCTAGGCGCCTTACTTATCTATTACGGAGTAAGCGCTTTCATCCTGATAGAGACGGGGCTCAAGCTACATTTTGGCTTTTAATTTAAATTGAGAAGTCCTTGATAAATCAGTAAGATAATAGAAATTTGTCGCGCTAGGAGACTCGGTGAGTAAAAAGACACTATTAGAACTTGTGCAATGTGATAAAAGCACATTGAAAATATTCCTTATCTATTCAGTTTGCATTGGATTGTTGACACTTATCGTACCCATCGCCGCTCAAACCTTGGTGACCGTCGTTGCCTTTGGCACGTTAACTCAGCCATTGCTCGTCTTAACCGTCTCGACGTTCGTCCTGCTCAGCGCGCTAGCTTTCTTTCGTATAGGGCAATCTATACTAGTTGAGAAAATCCAACAGCGTATTTTTGCTTTTATTGCTTTGGATATTGCGAGCCTACTCCCCAAGATCAAACACAACAGTTTGATTCAACATAATGGTTCGCACCTGGTTAATCGTTTCTTTGATACCATCACCGTACAGAAAGCCACCTCCTCTATGCTGATCTACGGTTTAGGACTAATCACACAAATTTTATTTGGAATGGTTTTACTCGCGTGTTACCACCCTTATCTTTTGTTATTTGATGTATTATTGCTACTTGCACTAGGCTTTTGCATCTTATGGCCTATGCGTGATGCAATTAAAACAGCCTGCGCTGAATGTGAAGAAAAACATAATGTCGCCGCCTGGCTAGAAGAAATCGTCAACAACTTGATTGTGTTCAAATTACAGAATAACGCGCAATTCGCCTACGAGATAGCCGATAGTAAAACCAAAGACTTTTTAGTTGAACGCAAAAAACACTTCCGCAACTTATTATTACATTCCTGCGGTATCCACCTGGTCTCAGCCTGTGCAGTGACTGGCTTACTTGCGATTGGTGGTTTCTTGGTGATGCATAATCAATTGACCTTAGGTCAGTTGGTTGCAGCAGAGATTGTCGTCGGTTCCCTTGCCGCAGGACTCATCAAACTTACTTCGTTACTCGAAGACTTTTATGACTTACTTGCTTCAGGTTTCAAGCTGCGCGAGCTCTATGAACTCGATACTGAATATAGTGATGAAGACACTAAGCCCCTACCGTCTTTTGTCACTAACAAGTTCGAACTTAAGCTAGACAATGTCAATGTCACTCAAGACAACTGGACAGCCTTTAAAGAGCCACTCAATATCACGCTCCAGCAAGGCGCTAAGCTGGTCGTCACAGGAAAACGTAATCGCGCCAAACTGACGTTTCTTGATTTGCTAATGGGCTTTTTACCTCCCACTCAAGGTTATATGCGCGTCAATGATGTCACGTTAAATCATAATATCCTACCTTGTTACCGTCAAAACACTTTTTTGCTAAGAGACGAAGAGATCTTTGCGGGCACCTTGCTTGATAATATTATTTTGGGTAACACACAAACGACATTAGAAGAGGTGTACCAACTTATCACCTACGTACAGATGGAAGATGACGTTATGCACTCAAAGTATGGGGTGCAAACCAATATCTCTGATACCAACCTCACGCTTTCACGTGCCAGTGTATCCAAGCTATTATTTTTACGCGCTATTGTCGCCGCCCCGAAAGTTTTAATCGTTGATGGCTTATTTGATTCATTAGGCGAACAAGATATCGATATTATCTTTAACTTACTCGACGAAAAACTACCTGAGACAACGTTAATCGTTGCCTCCAAACGCAAAGACGTGAAACGTTACTTTGAGGAGTCCCTCTCACTATGAATGATCACCACGCAAGCCAAAGCTTACAAGAACTCGGCGATCTCAGCTGGTTTAGACGATTTGCTAAGATCATGGTTGTTATTTTGATTTTGTTCTCATTGGCTATGATGTTTGTCCCTTGGCAACAAACGGCCTTAGGTCAGGGAAAAGTGATTGCTTACTCACCCACGGATAGACAGCAATCCATTAGTGCGACTGTTGAGGGACGAATAGGCCAATGGTATGTACACGAAGGTAGTCACGTCAAAAAAGGCGACCGTATCGTTAAAATCATGGATATCGATCCTGATCTACTCAAACGCTTACACATCGAAAAAAACGCCGTTGAACTAAGACTCAAGTCCACTGCACACTCGGTTAAGATTTCTGAAGCCAACGTTGAACGTCAACGTATTTTGTTCGAAAAGGGGATCAACTCTAAACGTCAGTACGAATTAGCCCGCGTCGAGTACAACAAGCTCGTCAATGAAAATGCCAGTGCTAAAGTCGCTCTCGCCAAGATTAAAACACGCCTATCACGTCAACACAGTCAAATGGTAGTTGCCCCTACTTCTGGAACGATTTTACGTCGTATCAGTGGGCAAGAGTCCGTGATTGTCAAACCCGGTCTATCCCTTGCCACACTGGTTCCCGATACGAATTCACGTGCGGTTGAGTTGTGGCTTGATGGCAATGATATCCCGCTAGTCGAAGAGGGAGAAGAAGTCCGCTTACAATTCGAAGGATGGCCAGCCATCCAATTTAGCGGTTGGCCGTCAGTCTCTGTTGGCACGTTTGGTGCCATCGTTGCACTAGTCGATGCTGCTGATGATGGTCATGGAAACTTTCGCATCTTAGTGATCCCAAAGAAGCGTGACGACTGGCCTGAGAAACGTTACTTACGACAAGGGGTACGCGTACACGGTTGGGTGATGTTAGGACGAGTAAAGCTTGGCTATGAACTGTGGCGTAAGTTTAACGGGTTCCCACCTAAGAGCCCCAACCCACCAAAATTTCACGCGGGACGAAAGGTTAAATGATGGCAAAGCAATTCCCAACCACTTACTCTTTAGCGGTGTCCGCACTCTTGGCTAGCTGCCTAGCAAGTCCGTTAAGTCTCGCCCATTCGCACACAAACCCAAAGCGAGTCACCCCTAAGACAATTATCGACAATGTGATGGCACATTATCCCAGCATCATTAATGCCAAGCGCGATATCGCTATCGCAAAAGCAAAGGCGTTAAGCGCACACGGGGCTTTTGATCCCCGTTTACAATCTGACTTTCGAGATACCCCCAATGGTGATTACGTCAATTGGTATACCGACTCGACGGTCAATGTTCCTACCGGTGTACAAGGGATAAATCTTTTTGCCGGTTACCTCAATGGGAAAGGCGACTTCCCTAGTTATGAAAAAAATTTCCTAACGAATTCACGTGGCGAGTTTGAAGTTGGCGCCGAGCTGCCTTTACTCAAAGGACGTGCTACCGATGCGATGCGTACCACTTTAGCTAACGCGCTCATCGGTGTCGATTTATCTCATATTCTTTTTTTACAAAAGCGCAATAGCATCATCGAGAAAGCACTCAATACTTACTGGACGCTCGTTACCGCGAATCGTAACTTAAGCGTTTACCGCCACTTGCTGACACTCGCGCGCGAGCGTAATGTAGCTTTATCGACTCAATTTACCCATGGTGATATCGCCAAAATTGTCGTCACCGATAACTTGCGTGCCATCATGAAGCGCAGAGCTGAACTTACTGCCATGTTACTCAAGGCAAAACAGACAGCGATTGAGTTATCATTGTTTTACCGGGATGAAAACTCCAACCCGCTAGTGATTAGGCCAAATGCGCTCAAGGTAAAGTATCTACCGATACGTCGCATTTCGCTCAAGCACAAAAAAGTTCGCCAATTCCTTAGTGAGCTCGTCAATGAACAACCTGCCGTGTTAGCAATTGCGGCCAAGGCAAAACAACTTGCCAATACTATCGGTTACCAAGAAAATAACTTATTGCCTAAACTCTCTGTCAAACTCTACACCGACAAAGACAATGGCCGAGGCTCCCCCACCCTTGGCAAGCGCGCTTACAATGCCGCGGTATCATTCGCAATCCCGCTTTTTTTACGCGAGGCTCGTGGTAAAGTGAGTGCAGCTAAAGTTAAGTATCTTGCCCTAGCCTTGAAGAAGAAGTTACTGGTAGAGCAATTATCGGCAAAAGTGCATCAGGTGATTAATCAAATAAACTATAATGCGCGCCAAATAGGTTTCTTAAAACGTCAAGCTGAACTCTCACGAAAAGTCGAATCTGCTGAAAAGTTTAGTTTCCGCAAGGGTAGCAGTAGCTTGTTCATTGTCAACCAGCGCGAACAAGACGCAGCTGCCGCGAGAATAGCTTATATCAACTCACGTTTAGATTATTATTACGCCTATAACGATCTGTATCGACTTTGCCAATATGACTCTTCTTGTATACACCACCTATTTTCATCCTAGTGATCGTTTTAAGGTGTGGCTTAGCGGACTCAAACTATAGAGCCCACCTTTACTTCAGTGATCTTTTCAAGCTATTATCCTAGAAACGGCAGTTGGGCGCACATTTTTAGGGTAGCAGATTGATTTAGATAGCTTTTCAAAAAAATCTGAAGTCACCTTGTTGGTGATGAAGACTTTTTTTGTAATGCTAGATGAATCAAGATGTTGCACTAGAATGGGTGAACCAACTGCCGTTTCTAGGATTATATTCAAGTATCTAAACTGATACTTTATAATGCTCTTAATTGTTCCTTTGACAATACTTTTAAAAACCCTCCAGGGAGAATGAAGATGATCTTCAGACAGTTTTTTGATTCAGAAACCTTTACTTATACCTATTTGATCGCCTCCGCCCAGGGACGTGAAGGCATACTTATCGATCCGGTAAAAACCAAAGGTGAACTCTATCAAACCATGATCGAACAACTACAACTAAAATTAGTTGCTGCGATCGATACACATGTACACGCGGATCACATCACTGCCCTAGACGATCTCAATCAAGCCACAGGGTGTAAAACTATCATGGGAGAGCACTCAAAAGCCGAATTCCTCTCTTTACGTGTTAAAGATGAGGAAGAGTTGAATTTCGATGGCTTAAAATTAAAAGCTATTTATACCCCTGGACATACAGACGATTCCTACTGCTTCCTGCTGAATGATCTTTTATTCACAGGTGACACCTTGTTGATTCGCGGTACAGGACGAACTGACTTTCAAAACGGTGATGCCTACGCGCAATATAACAGTATTAAAAATAAGCTTTTTAAACTGGATGACTCAACCACAGTCTATCCAGGACATGACTATAATGGCCTTACCTCGAGTACGATTTTAGAAGAGAAAAAATATAACCCGCGTTTACAAGTCAAAAGCGCCGATGAGTATGCACAGCTAATGGCTAATTTGAACCTTCCTAGACCAAAGCACATGGATATTGCGGTGCCTGCGAACTTAGTTTGTGGACGAGTCTAGCACGCTCACCCGACCGATGCATTCCAGAGAAATATCACTGTAGCTAAAAAGAGTAACGCGACAAACCAAAATCCCAAATAAAATCTAGCGATACGTCCTGCGCTTTGTTGCTCGTACCAGGTACGCGGCCTAATCCCGCGTAGTAATAGCGTCGTTTGTGCCGCGAAATTTACGCCAACAATATTCACGAGTAGCAAGAGTAGTGCCCCATAGGCTGCCCGATAGTTCGATGAACCCAACATGATCCCAAGCGTCGTTGCAGGCGGTAATAAAGCCACAGCAACCATAACACCTACCATGACACTGGAGATCCCTTTGGTCAGAGAGAGCACTGCGGCTGCACCTGAGACAACAGCCAAGACGAATGAAGCATAGTTGACTTGGGTTCGCATCATTAGCTGCTCAGCCGTTAAATGCGCAGGCCAGAACTTACCAATCAAGATAGACACACACAAGCAAACGAGTACCCCTACCAAGTTCGCTTTCATCGCGCGCACGGTGAGCTCTCTATCGCCTAGCGAGGTGCCAAAAGCAAGCGCCAAATTGGGACCTAATAACGGCGCAATAACCATCGCCCCTATCACTACTGCCACATTATCTTCTAACATACCAATCGCGGCAACAACTGTTGAGAAGATCACCAATAACACAAAATTGATATCTAAGTTCACCCCGGCAGATACTGTCTCAAGCAACGCTTCTCGACTGACACCAAGAAATTTTTTTTTCGGTTTTTCATCTTGCGGCTTTTGTGGCTCAACGCTTTCTTTTTCTTCAAACTTAGGCACAACGGCATCCACCGTCATCACTCGAACACGATAGGTGGGTTCTTTGCCTAGGATACTTTGCAGTTTATCTGTGATCACTTGCACATGCTCTTCCTTAGCGAGCAGGTACACATGCGATGTTTTGGCTTCGTCTGCTAGATGGATAAAGTGTTTTTCAAGGATATGCTCATCTTCGGCTACGTCTAGGACAGCTTGCAGCTTTTCTTGGGAACAGTAAAGTTCAATACTCTTAAAAGGCACGGCTTAATCCATTAGCTAGTCAATAATGCTTGTTTCAAGAGATAAAGCTTAGCCTACCACAAGCTATTATTACAACGTGTTGGATATTTCTTTAACAAAATACGTTCAAACTATCCCGAGCTTTATCGCTTTGACTATCAGTTGTGTGTTCTTTTGGCAGTCTAACTTACATTTCAACTGACTTATCTGCGACTCGACTGTACGAACCGACTTATGCAGCACTGTTGCAATTTCTCTTGCAGATAACCCTTTAACGAACAAATCAAGGCATTCAAGCTCTCTTTTTGTAAGAGAACAGTTTTCATTAATATAGACCTTATCGATGTCGAGTAGGTCCGACAGTGCCTGTTCGTTATGCAGATCAAGTCGCCCTCTTTGAACAACAGAGACCTCTCTACCAAGAGGGATTATAGCTTCTGTTTCTGCTTGGGTAATAATGGACTCAGCTTTATCTCTAAAATAATAAGTAAATCGCTGGTAGTCTTCCATCTGGTTGAGGTAAGAGTTTACTACTTCGACATTTTCCAGTTCAGCTCCAAAGTGAAAAAACTCTATCGAATCACTATTGAGCTGTGTGAGGGTGAGCCCATTGCCTATATTAAATGACTCAATGGATTGGCGTATTGGATTATGATATGACATTGTGACCCACAAGGTATTGCCGCATTGGTAGTTTGAATACTCATTACAATACTCGTATGCATGCCCACTAAGGTGGAACTTGTTCTCATAAAAATGCTGCTGCCAAAGCGCGTTAGAGCATAGCGAAAAATGTTTCTTATTCGGGAAGCGCTTAACATAACAAAAAAAATTTAAACCGAAATAGTTGAACAAAGGCTCACAAATTTGCCTGATTTCAACGTCGAATTTTGTTAATAGCTTGAGCTTCTCCATTTCGTACACCTGTTACTTGACACTTCAGATGTCTGTTATTCATGCCCATATTCTTGTGCTGAGCCACCTTGAAAAACTGCTGATATGATCCTGTCGAACCCCAGCAGCTCCGATGATAGCAAACACTGTGTAATTTACTATTGGGAATACTCCCTAAGTAAAATTACTGAGCTAAAATAGTTGGCTCATCACAACAACATTAGTTGTTCACTTGTTAGCTTAGGTTTGAGGTAGTTGAGAATTTCATCAAAACTTGCGATTTGATGGAGTGTTATTGACGATTGTTCTAAATTGTCGCGTGCCGTGCCATCACGATTAGCGCTAATGAGCGCGTGCTCAACCGTCCCACCTTGTTCCCGTAAAAGTTTCGCGCTAGCAAGTAATGTCCCACCAGTAGACGTAACATCGTCTACCAAAACGATTGGCAAGTCAAGTTTGCCAAACACCCGTGTCTCAAGACCATGCGTTAATGGTTCAAACTTAGTATACACAAATTGTAGCCCTAAGCTGTAGCATAAACTACTCACAATCACTGGACTCATCATCGAATCGACAATTCCGAGCTGAAACTCGCCAGGTATATTTTTCAATCGCTCTTCGTAGTTTGCTATAAAGCATTTGAGATGCGCTGGCTCACACAAGTAAAACCTGTGATCGAGGTATACATGACTTTTGTTACCACTGCGAAGCATAAAGGCCTCTTCACTGATGTGAAAAGCACCGCTATCAAAAAGACTGTCAAAATAGGCTTTTTTTACATTACTCAACATGATTGGTCATCCCTTACAATATATGCAAACCCATCTATTTGCTTTAGCACAGCTCCATCACGATAGGGTTCAAGATACTCCTCTATAGCTGCCTGCGTGTCTTTAGCTATAGCGCTGTAGGGTGTTCTAAGTAAAAACTCAATAAGCTGATAACCAGACTCCTTACCGTCAAAAAAATCTTGGATTGATAAGCTTGATGGTACAGTGAATAGTTCGGCTCGAACCCCCATTGATTTGAGAGTTTCTACCAACATGCTAAAGTCTGGTTCTACTGTAACTTGCTTAGCCAACAATGGAAAGAATGTATTTTTGAACTTACACACTTCATCGAGAGTGCGTAGTGACAAAAACAAAGTCCCACCTTGCACTAAGCATGACAACATCTTTGAAATGGCTGCCTCCCAGTCTTTCATGTAATACATTGTGTGTATCGACGTTATCAAATCAAACGGACGGTCTGGCTGAAAGTCCTCCCATGACGCGCAATGTGTCTCTAGCGAAATGGCAGGATTATCAGTTTTCAACCTAGCCAATGAATCCTGCGACGGATCGAGTGCAATGACATCAATTGGCCCGATTTTTGTAATTTGCTCTGCAATCGCTAACGTCTTAACTCCCGAACCAGAGCCAACATCCAAGTAAGCAAACTTTTCATCTGAACCAACCTTTGTTGGGAAACTTGGCTTAAGCGTGGCAAGAATGTGCTGGACAGCATTATCTGCTTGGTCGGTATGCTGCAAAAAATTGTCAAATAAACTAATAGACTTGTCAAATAGTAATTTAGACTGAGTTGAACTAACATGCTTATTCATTGGCAAACTCCTTCTAACCTAAATTCTACAGCCCCGCTCGTCGTTAGAGGGACAAGCCAGAACGTAGGAGGCAAGGCCTGACTATAGCAAATGCCCTGTAAAATAGCTAACAAGAGGTAGTGTGAAAATGTCCCTGTACCACAATGGTCATCTAAAAAATCAATTCCTTACGCTACCTTTACTCTCGGCATTTTTCTTTTTTGATATCATTCAAATCAGCTTTATTAATGGCATCAGTACGATGTTGCAAACCCAATATGTACTTTCTACACCATTAATCGGTTTTATCGCCTCTAGCTATTTGTTAGGAGCATTATGCTTTTCACTCCCTATGGGTTGGTTACTTGACCGGTACCCTCCACAACGTGTGTTAATCCTAAGTTTACTCATTCATGCGGTGTGCATTGCTGGCTTTGCTTTTTCGCTTGATGCCCCCCTTATGATTTTCTTTCGCTTTCTCATGGGTATGGCTGGCACCTGCGGGGTCTTGCTACCCATTCGCACAGTGCTCACTTCAACGCCTACATCACAACACACTAAGAGAATAAGTCAAATTGTCTTTGTCGCTTTGCTTGGCGGTTGGTGTGCCAACGCCCCCCTTATCCTCCTCATTCATGTTATTGGGGTTCGCAATTGTCTGCTAGTGGTCGCTGCTCTCGAAATTGTATGGCTTAGTTTCACATTACGTTTTAGTCTTTTTTCTACCGTAAAATATGAGGAAACTAAAAAGATAGGCATGACTAATTTCTCTGTCTTTAATTTTCCTTGTCTATTTGCCTGTCTCTATGGGGCATCGATAAATCTTGTAGTGCTTGTTTTTGGCGCTGCTTGGGGAGCAAGATTTTTTAAAATTTACTACCACGTTTCTAATACACATGCCTCAATGCTAACAAGCCTTATCTTCATTGGTAACATGTTAGGGTTGCTATTACTCACGCAAGTTAGTTTAGTACAGTATGCATTGACACAGCTAATGCGTATTTGCGCATTGTCGATGGGGTGTGTCCTGCTCATTTTAGTATTACATCTGACAACGTCAACCTTGTGCTTGTCTCTTCTCATGCTACTTAGTGGCATGTTTGCAAGCACCCAAGTACTTTCGTATACATGGATTGCAAAGCTATGCCCCCCCTTTGCACTTGCCCGCGCAGAAGGGTTTGCAAACGCTTGCTTCATTGGACTAGGTGCTATCATGCAAGCGTTCACGGGGTTACTCGTCGCACACTTCCACTCAGAGATAGTTGTATTATGGCTATTGATTGGCTTTTCGCTTATCGCATTCGCCAGCACTCTGCTCTCGAGTTTGTAAGTCTAAAGCCTGGCTCTAGGGAATTCATGTGTTGCCAAATAGAGCGAGTTAAATTGTTCCCAAGTGATCCCTTGCGCATACTTCGTCAGCACTGTTCCCGTTAATAGCTGGTGACGGTTGTTATCGCTTACATCGATAGTATCCACTGCTTGTTCAAGCACCTCTATATTTTTATAACCAAGAAAATGTAGTGCAATTAGAGTGTTTAAAACACAACAATCCAAGGTCAGGCCAAAAACTATTATTTTTTTTGCTTGTGCGGGCAGACCAAAGACAGACTCACACCACGTACGGAATCCCTCTTCATCAAGATAGGGTTCCGATGTCGTTGTGTCAGCGAGACCAATGTTTGAGCGTGTCCAAAACGGATTGTACATTGCTTTAAGCCAAGTCGATCGAACTTGCGCGCGAGGAATCACAGATTCATAACCCCAAGTTCCCGGAATACAATACTCTTCTGACTCACAAGCGCGTGGCAACCTATCATCTGAAAGTATTTCGACAAGTGGGTACTTGTCCCGTATTGCTGGAAGTAGTGTCCGAGTAATAAAACGCGTAACACGCTCTCTACCGGGTGGACACTTCGCACCTCCCTGACTTGCAAAATCCTTTTGGCAATCCACAGCCAAAAAAACAGTATTTTCTCTTGCCACTGCACGTTGTTCATCCTGCCTAGCTACTCGAGTCAATTGCGACGCACGGGACCTTTTCGCAACAAGATCTCGCAAAGCAGACTTGGCCTTTGGCCCAAACTGTCCTTCTATCGCAAGATGTTCTATCACTCCGGTTTTCCCTACTTTACAAGGCCAGGTCAACCATCCATATCTAGGATGCAAGCAACAGATTGCGTGCGTTTGAGAGCTGCCGTGCGCTATTGAGTCAATAAGCATAGCAAGCAGCTTACTCGTAGCAGCATTCATCGGTGGACCGGCCATATGAGTGATATCAGATAAATATCGACGAACACGTGTACTCACCTCATCGTATTGCTCCTCGTTTGGATACACACTAACTGCTCGCCTGCCATGTTCACCAATAGCATAACATGGCTTGGTAGGAAGTGACCGCTCTGCTAGCACAACCCGCAAACGGTTGGTATCGAGATCGCCACCAAATCCCATCACTTGCCTTGGATTTAACCCCGTGATCTTAGCAAGCTCTACCGTGATATCATCCACAGGTGTGGCAAGTGCGACTACAATACTT
>JAUHZG010000110.1 GCA_030425845.1 Gammaproteobacteria bacterium | reverse complement strand
TATTTGCGTGATGATGATCAGTTTCAGACAAAATGGCAGCCACTCAGAATGAATCAATTGCTGAGTGAAGATATTCGTGATGTGAATGTGATACGTGATCTTAATCGGTTGCAACTGTTGACTCAGGTAATTCAAAGTCGTGCCTCGAGTCAGCTAAGCTACAGTGTATTAGCTAAAATGGTGGGTGCGTCTGTCGATACGATAACGCGTTGGATAGATGTGTTAGAGTCATTTTATTATTGTTATCGCATTAAACCCTGGAGTAAGAATATTGCCCGCTCCTTGGTGAAAGAACCTAAACTTTATTTATGGGATTGGTCGATTATCCAAGATGTTGGTGCTAGAGCAGAAAATTTTATTGCCTCACACTTATTGAAAGCGACTCATCGTTGGACCGATGCAGGATTAGGCCAATATGAGCTTTACTATTTGCGTACACTTGAGAAACGTGAGGTAGATTTTTTAGTCAGTAAAAATGGTGAACCATGGTTTATTGTCGAAGTGAAATCAAAAAGTACTAAGCTCAGTCAACACCTGGGTTATTTTCAAGAGTTGACCCAAGCCAAACATGCTTTTCAGGTAGTCCTGGGGTTACCTTATGTCGATAAAGATTGTTTTGAACAGAGTAAGCCTATTGTTGTACCTGCCAAGACATTTTTATCACAATTGTCCTAGAAACGGCAGTTGGGCGCACATTTCTAGGATTCTAGCTTCTTATTTTTGAGTACTAGAGTCTGAGAAGGTTTGGATTTCAGTCATCGGGCGTGCGTGAAACCACAAATTAAAGGCCCATTTTTCACCTTTTTCCACTGGACTGCCTGCATGCAAACTCATCGGATGTACCTCTGTGCTGTTGTCTAGACAGTTATGAAAAATCGCTAGACGACCACTCTTAGCGGGGATTTCTTTATTTAACTTGCTAAAGCGAGTGGGTCCCCCTTCAAAATCATCATTAAGGTAGGCGATAGCTGTTACTAAGCGCTGTCCTCCGTTTTTGCAATAATGCTGGCCGCGTTCGGTCGATAAGTCATAGGCATCATAATGGCCTTTGTACTGTTGGCCTTCACCGTAATGAATGACTTGGAACGATTCGGCATGACTGAGCGGTATACCGACTATCTTAGCGATGCGCTCGGCGATTTGCTGTGTGACATCCGATACATTATGCGTGAGCCAATGATTACTGCCTGTGCGTCCTTCGGAAATGGCGCCATCACCTTCTACGGAAACACGTGCTCGGGCAAGTTTGTCTTTGGCTAAGGCAATGACATGCGCACACTCCTCGGGTGAGATCACATTATCTATCACCGCGATCATCGGTGACTCATTGGCGACGAAGCTATTCGCATAGGTGGATTTGACGGTCGCGATGGGTTTAGCATTAACAGAAGTCATACTTTAAAAATAGACTAGGGTTAGTAAAGGGTCAAGCGAGAACTTGACCCGTGACAGTGTTATTCGTGAGGGGAGCCAGTAAGTGTAGGGGGGGCGAGCGTGGCTCCTCGATGAGGGCCCCCGGTAGACGCTGCGCCTATAGCAACCGCCGTGGTTGAAGGTGGTGGGGAGAATAGCACGGAGCGATGGGGGGCTCGCCTGGCTCGGTCTGCTTGCCGTTCTCGAGTACGATGATCTGCGTGACCGAACATTCTGGCGCGTACTCTTAGTGCGGCGTTTCGCTCCTCGGTGGTGAGTGACTGTCTGGGGCTTGATGGCGCTGTGGTTGTTCCTGCCGCGGCAGTAAAACAGTGACCAAGATTTCTGACAATCCTAGCTTGCTTCGCATCCCAGTGTGCTTCCCATTCTTCTTGTGTTCCTGTCCAACCTGCAGGTGGGGGCTCGGGAGGTGAGAGTGGTTCCGACGAGTCGCTCTCAGATGACGGTGGAGGCAAAGGAGGTGAGTCCGCTGCGTTCGCAGGAGAACGAGGGGGGGTTGGTTGTCCGAAGCCAGGTGGCGGCGGGGGGAGAGGGACGTCAGGTGAACCAGATCCTGATGTGCTTCTATTTGTTCTAGTTGTTCTAGCGGTAGAAGGTGGAGGAGGTGGTGGTGTGTCTTCAGATGAGGGTGAACTGGATGCGCTACCCAGTGTGCCGGGGGCTTGCTTTTGTAGCCGGGCGCGTCGACTTGCTCTTGGCGAAGGGGGGTCTGCATGTGGTGAGCGACGTTTGAGAGGTTGGCCGGTGATTATGGCAAAAACGCTATTAACAGCAGTGGTGGTATGGGTTGCTGCTCGAGTTGTACAGCTTGCTGAACCGGCACCTTCAGTAACTGTGTCTAGCCCACCTTCCCTTGATAGGGTAAACGGTGCGGTGAGGATTGGGCCACCTAATGCTGCATCTGATTCGGTACGTCCATTGATAACAAGATAGAGCTCACTCTCTTGTTTCACATAATTGAAAGCGCGCTCTTGCACAAGCAGCGTGTTAAGGGTATCAAGTGTTTCACGCAGGGTGGCACTAAGACTCTTGCATATTGCTTCTTTCGTTGGGATCACGATTTGTTTATTGGCTGGAAGCAATGCGTTTAATTTCGCAAGCTTATAGAGTAGCGTAGCGTCCAGTGCACAAAAGATATGAATACTGACAGAGAGTTGTAGTAGCGTTTCTAAAGCGTTTAATCGTTGAGTTTGCTCTTGTTGTCTTCGTGCTGGACCTCTTAGGTTCCAGCTGAGAGTTCGGCGATGGCCGGTGGTTCTTTTACTCTGTTTGATAGTTTGCATTAAGGCAGAGAGTGAAGAAAAGTGCGGTAGCTCAGCAAACACCGCAATCAGATGCCTTATCAAATTAAAACCCGGTGTGAGACTCGGCTGTAATCTTGCGGCAAATCGCGCATCAAAATCAGATAGCAAGCGACTAGAGTCTTGTGTCGCAACGGCTTGTCTAGGGCGTTCGGAGCCAGGCGAAAGGCCTAGTATCTGCTTCACTTGTCGAGTAAGCTCAACCCTTTCTCTGGTTAATTTGTGCGAAGGGAGTTCTCTTTCGATATAGCGTAGCGCGTGCGTCAAATAATGCTTCACGGCTCCTGGCGTACTTTCGTGGAGTTGTCTGTTAAAAGTAGGACCATTCTTAGGTAGTTTTCCCGTTATATCAAATTCACTTCCTGTTACTTTACTTGCGGCAAGCAGCAAGATACGTACAGACACATTTAGGGCGTTATAAAGCATGAGTTTCTCCTGGTGACGTTTTTTTCATTAGTATGCGGCAAGGCTAGCATCGCTGTTTTGCCACAGCTATCGATGTTTTTAGTGACTTAAAACAATCAGTTATGTTTATTGACGCAGGCGCGCGTCAGCAAGAGAAGATTGCTCTTGATGAGATGGGGGAGTTAGCGAGCCTTTGGCCTACTGATGATAGGCGCGACTAAACTCGTGCACGGCACGGACTAGTACGTCGACATTTTCAGGATCAATGTACTGATGAATACCGTGACCTAAGTTAAACACATGACCGCTGCCATGGCCGTAGCTGGCTAGTATTTTTTGTACTTCTGCTTCGATGGTTTTGGGTGAGCCATAGAGTACGCTAGGATCAAGGTTCCCTTGAAGAGCGACTTTATCGCCAACGCGTTCGCGCAAAGTACCCATAGGCATCATCCAGTCACAACCGACCGCGTCACAGCCTGTTTGGGCGATGGATTCGATCCATTCAGAGCCATTTTTGGTGAATAAAACATTGGGCACGCGTACGCCATTTTTGTCTTTGATAAGGCCATCCACGATTTTTTTCATGTAGGGTAGAGAAAATTCATGATAGGCATCCGTGGTTAACACGCCGCCCCAGCTATCAAACACCATCACCGCATCACACCCTGCCTGGATCTGCGCATTGAGATGCGCGGTGATTGCTTGCGTGAGTTTATCTAAGATGAGATGCAACGCCTCTGGCTCACGATAGAGTAGGCCTTTGATGTGACGAAAATCCTTGCTGCTGCCGCCTTCGACCATGTAGCTAGCGACGGTCCAAGGGCTGCCGCAAAAACCAATTAAAGGTACACGATTGGCAAGGCCGGTTTTCGTTCTGTCGATAGCCTCTAGCACATAATGTAAATCCTTCTCGGGTTCAGGTATGCGCAGGGCTTTGGCTTCATCTAAAGTACGAACTGGCAGACCTATTTTAGGGCCTTCCCCTTGAACGAATTGTAAATCTAACCCCATGGCATCAGGAATGGTTAAGATATCGGAAAAAATGATAGCCGCGTCTAAGTTATAGCGGGCTAGTGGCTGCAAGGTGACTTCAGCGGCGAGCTTAGGATTTTTACACAGGCCCATAAAGCCATCAACGGTTGCACGTACCGCGCGATACTCAGGGAGATAGCGGCCTGCTTGTCGCATCATCCACAGCGGAGTTTGGGACACGGGTTGGCGCAGTAGGGCGCGCAGAAGTCTGTCATTTTGTAGCATGGTGGTACTCGTATAGTTGATGAAGGGCCAGTTTATCACGGTAGACGGTTGGCGGCTACGTAGCACGCTCATAAGAAATTGAAAACAGATCTTTAACAAATTACTCACACAGTTGTGCCATATAGTGCAGCATCCAAACAACTGTCTAGCGTGCTGGCAAAAAACTTAGACGACTTAGCCTTTGTTACTTTTTTTCGTTGACTTTGCAGGTCTTGCTCGTTAAATATGTCGTTAAGCCCCGGGAAAGAGGGCTGTAAATGATGAATAAAGTTAAACGTCAAGGATGAGAATTATGCGTAGAAGTCGATCGCCAGGATCTTCTGGATCCCCACGCCACGTGGGTGTGGCAAAAGCCCCAAGTGTCCACCCTTTTACTGGTGACGAGCCTGGAAAGGTACTAAGTCATCGGGATGAGCAAGAGTCAAAACCACATAGTAGTTGTCGGCAAGGTTTATATTTCCTCACTCTGCTGGCATTATCGAGTGGCGCGGCGACTGCAACAGCTTTGGTGATTCAAGCCATTGGTGGATTATCCTTTAATCAAAGCGTTGAATCGAAGTACGACGCCATTTGTGTGGGGGGCGGGTCCACTTTGGCGGCGCTTTGTGACACGAGTCAGCTTGATGATGACTATGCGTTTAATCAAGGCGCCGAGTTGTATTGGCTTTCTTGGGTGGTTGGGGGTGCCTTTGCGCTAGGTTTAGGGGGGTATCTACACCGCTATTTAGGTCGGCGCCTGAGTAAAAACGAGGTGTGTTGTAATTCGTGGTACTTAAATAGTCGATTCTGCTATCACAGTATGCTCATGATTTTTTTAGCAGGGTTGGCACTGCTCCCTGGTGTGATAGGTTATCACTTAGCAGTGGGTAACTTGGGTGGAGTGCCGAAGGAGAATGGGCTAGCAACGGCAAATTGTTTGGCGAGTAGCACTGGGTGTAATACGACATTGGCATACGCTTCCCCCTTAAGTCGTTCACACTACCCTGTACAGTCGACGGTTGCTGATTGGGTAGAAAACAGCGGTATGGAGTGGTGGGTGAGCACAGTGTTGACCTCTGTGGGGGCGGCTTTAGTCGCCTATACGTTGACCGCGTGCTGTGGTCGACGCCATGGGGATAGAGCGCAAGCGCGCAAGGCAATAGATAGCTACTATGGCAGTACAGGTGGAAGTAATGCGGTTTCATCTACAGAAAGCTCGAGTTCTGGCGGCTCTCCTTCGGGTAGCCAAGTAGACGCTATTGGCACGCTTGCACCGAGTCGAGGAGGGCGCTCCTCAGCTTCGCGTTTAGTTGCACATCAAATAATAGGCTACCAACAGCACCAGCAGGGCTTGTTTCTTGTTGATGTAAAGCTACCAGGCGTTGCTCGTTCTCAGCAAGTACTAGCGAAAATGATAAAAGCACCAGGCCTAGGTGGTGAGCCACCGCACTTTCATTTCATTCGTTTTCTACAGCGTGATGCGGATGCCGGGGTTGAAATGGAAGAGCCATTTAGAAAGCGCAGGGGGCTTGGTTTGAATCCGCATCCAGAGGGGCAATAATTTTAGCATGTGTTAACGGACAGGTTACAATTCACATACTAATTTCCAGTGAATTTCACTAGCTTTTTTCACTTTTCTTCTTGTGTACACTAAAAAGGTCACAGGAAGGAATGAATGAAAAAGGATGTTAAGGTATGGCTTACGGACAGCAATCCTCTGTTAGTGGAGGTTCCAGAGATAATGGTGCAGCTAGTGTTGTTGCGTCAGGGGGGAACAGAGCTCGCCGCTCTGTTCATTTCGCAGATTTGCCTCCGGTAGAAGAGCACAGAGAAGAGGGTACCAGCTGCTGTTATAAGTTCTGGCTGGCAGCAGGTGCATTATCGACTTTTGCCACTTTTGCTTGGATAGGCTATGGCACGTCTTTATATCAGTACAACCAAAGTGTGCTCGCCGGTGTTGCTAAATACTGTGACGACTCTTCAGTAACTGTAGCAACTACACAGCCTTCTTATGCACTTTCTGCGTGGGAGGGAGGACTGGCGGTTATCTCACTGCTTTCAACCTTGCTAACATATTGGCGTTATACCAAGCCCTTTACCAGTGGCGAGTTAAAAAGATTTAGCGTTAGCGATAGGGCGGGGTGCGCAGAGCCTCATGACAGCTGCTATAAGGACGGAAATTTTAGCTGTTATAACCTTTGTAGCTTTTTGCAGTTTTTCTATGTGAATGTGATAACGGGCGTTACTAATGTTGCTCTGGCGACACATGGTTTGAGTCACGATGATGGTAAAAGGGCGGGTTTATTTGCCGCAGCGAATGCTGAATCAAACCTGTGTCTTCTTGATGATGATAAGCGTTCGAGCAAATTAAGCGGTGTCCTACAGAAGAGTATGTGGAGTGATGTGATGAGTGATACCTGTCTTATCGGCGTCTTAGCCATTAACGTCTGTGTCCCGCTGCTGGTTACCTTTGTTGCTTACCGCCTTGCGGGTTGTCAGGCGACAAGAGAGCAAGCTGAACCAAGGGATGCTGTTAAGGCGCGAAGAAGGCTGCCTGGTACCTCTGGGGTTCACTAGCGGAATGCTAGAGAATGGGTATAGATAAAAGCAACTAACAAAGAAAATTACAATGAAAAAACAACGGTGTACTTACTGGCTAATCATGGTGTTTGGATCGATAACGCAAACAGCCGCTCTGGCGGCGGTTTATTACTTCGCGAGTATTTCGGCTTATAATATCGGACGTGATAACGCAATTTCTGAGCTCGCCGAGGGAGAAGTTGAGTGCCCTGAGACAGTGGGAGAAAATGCGTTTGCCTATGCGATAGGGGAACTGCCTAGTTATTTACTCGGGGCATTGGCCGTGGTGGGTGCTGGATGCTCCTCTTTATACTTAGTGATTATCACTGCTGTGAATATAGTGATCACTGAAAAAGATAAGGGATGTGATTTTCTTGTTCGTCAATGTCGCGAAAGAATCGCCAGTAGCGATGGGGATTGTATCGATGGGACGTTTTATCATTTAGCTCGCTACGCTCCTCTGTCATTCTTAACTTTACTCGTGAGTTTGAT
>JAUHZG010000109.1 GCA_030425845.1 Gammaproteobacteria bacterium | reverse complement strand
AAGCGTCACCCGCACTGTCGATGCGGCTGTCCGTTACCACAAGCTCATCTCCAACCTCAGCAGTTTAAGCTTTGGGAAGTTCACTGATCTACAGGAAATGGAAGACGGCGCTACTTACAGCCTCGAAATTCTCTCCCTGCAAAAAATTGCCATTAGGGAACAAACACTCAACCCCAAAGCACTGCACGGGATGACCAAAACTGGATTGCTAGAGGTTTTGCGACGTCAAAAGGCAGCCATCCTCGAGGAAAGAAAAGACTTCTTCGACTGGCTAAAGACAGCCGTCCCCGAGGGAAGAGCTGATTTCCCCGTTCAGAGACCAGAAGACAATGTAACTAGCGATACACTCATTGCGAAATTAGATGAAACTCATGTTTCAGAACTGGTTGAACGTTTCCTCGATGAATGCTGGATCCAACCAGCCTTGCTTGATAAACCGGAGCTCGCCCGTGCAGCAATGTCGCATAAATCAGCAAGTACCAATGTGACTAGGCAGTGGCATATCGAGAAGATGATGCATGTATTGGACGGTGCTGAAGCAGCCAAGTTATTTCAACGTGATACAGGGCTTGGGGCAAGTCAACACCCGAAAGAGTTTAGAAAGTACCAAGAAGCACTCTATGCAAAAGAGTTGCTTGATTACCAAAGACTTGCCTCTTCGCTTGGCGATAGTTTGCTAGGTGCAAGAGCGCCCCTCTCAATGGCAGAAGGGATGATGGGCAAACCTTTAAGCGAACTTACCGTTGCCGAATTTGGGCGAGATACCTATTTCGCTCCTACTGTGCGGGCTGCCATAGCCCCCTTACTTCAAAAGGAAGCCGCCTCAGCTGCGACAGAAGACACTTTCCGCACGGTTGCTGCCATTAGCGCTTTTGAACATTCAATGCATGAGCGAGCTCAGACCGAGCAATCAAATGACGGGGAAGAGGAAGAGAAGTCACTAGGGCTAGATAAAGCGGGCTCATTGGCCCCCTTGCTATATGAAACTCTCACTCCCGCCCAATTGCGACGCGCATTAACGGACTTTAATCTGCCCCGCCATTGCGAAGAGGCGTCAGAGTTGGCCGTAAAGTGCGAGGACATCGACCCAAGTTCCCTTCCTGGCTATCAGTCACTACAAAGCAGATCTGAGGAAACCCACCCTCTTGCAGACTTAAACCTTACTGAAATCATAGAGGTTGGGCTGCCGCTGTCGGGACTGCGCAAGAAGGAGAACACTTACCAAGCCATGATGGCGAGCCTCTTTATTGCGGGATTAGTTGGAGATAATAACACTCCTGCCACTCTACGCCATGTGATTGCTCATCGCACTCTCACTAGAGAGCTCGTTAAACTACAAGCTCGTCAGTCCACGCTTGACATTGACACAATTAAGGCTGAACTAACTCGTCTTAACCAGTTGCAACTGAGCTTCCTCTCTGAAGAGGTATTCCAGCCAAGAATTGACGACCTACTAGGTGAGATCAGGCATACCGCCCAAGTGGAAACAGAATCCCTTCGAACACCTCCACGCCCTAGTCGTCGTCCACCTGCCACAGCAAAAGACGATGCTCCCACTGCCGGCGCCTCTCCAAGCAAGACAATGGCTGTAGCAACCGCTCTTTTATCTTTAACTCTGAAGCAAGGTGATGCGCCGGCTTACGCGGAAGACCTCATCTTAACTATGCTAGACAGTGAGACTTTCGAACAACATGTCGAAGAGGTTGTAGACAGCGCTATCAATAGACAAAAGCTGACACATGTCCTCTCACAGTCTTGTCTAAGAGAACTGCATGCCCGCGGCCTAACACGCTATTTCTCACTGGATGCCCTACCCGAAGCGGGGGAACTGTTGCGGTTAGTTAGCCAGACTCCAGGAGAGAAACCCTCTGTACAGCTCCATGAGCTTAGCTTTTTAAGACGTTGGTTCCAGGCCGAGATGGGATCAGCACAATTGCCTGAAGTCGCTAGTCGCGCTCTCGAACTACCTGTGGTCAATGGCTTACTACTGCAATTACTGTTAACAGGTTATGACGATGGCAAGCTGTCTACCCTGATCTCAGCAAGTACCGATGACGAAGCGCTGGCACAAAATCTTGTAACGCGCATGATCAACTTTAGAGAGAATTGGCTCAAGCTCAAAGGCGAAATAGGAACAAAGGCCCTTATGGCTTACCAGGCTGCTCAAGCAACCATAGCAGATTCCTCAAAGCTCAATCAGATATTGCGATATCAACAACGATACACTGCGTTTCTCAAATACCTAAGGGACATCAAGGCTACACTCTCGCAAAAGGGTACGGTAACAAAAACAATGCGTGCCTCTCTTAACGAGCAAGTGAGAGAGCTATTTTTAAGTGAGAATATGGCCGTTGAGACCATGGCTTTAACTGAGCAAAACCCTGGCCTCGCTAGACCCCGCCGAAGCAGTTCATCAAGGGATCTTCTCCTGGTCGATCTGCCTGAAGACATTTCAGAACTCCACGACAAATTGCAACAGTCGCTTGTCTCCCTGTCCTTCTATCCCATACCAGAAACAGAGAGTGGGCGAGCCGAAGAAGAGTACAAAGACGGCATAGTAACCCCTTCGAGACTTCAGGATCTCATTGAAAAAATACGAACACTAGTGCCAGCTGATGCTACCTCTTCCGCAATGAAAGAGCTAGTTTTACCTGAAGATTCGCTAATCATACTTCAGGGGATGGACCCAGCAGGACTCCGACACTCTCTTTCAGAGGCACTTGCCCAATTTGATAGAGTCTTTGCGACATCTCCCACTTTTTTGCCCCATCTATGTGAAGCCGCTGCAAACTACCACCTCGATGTGACTGAGTTTGCTAAGCTTTCAAGTGAACAATTGTTAGAGCTCGCTTTCAACAAACCTGAGTACAAAGCACCCTCTGATGCCTATCGTCACCGTCGCCACTTAGCTGCCAGACAAGTGATTGAGCGTATCTCTTCAATCAAACGCGTTAACGGCTACAGTATTCCTATGGAACACCTAGGCGGACTCGATGCACTGGCTATTGCTCAGCAGATGATTAAAGCGCGCGAGTTAATCTATGCGCTCGAGGTTGTCAAGGCCGCCTCGGCAGATCCGAGTCGGATTGATAGCGACAGAAAAGTCCCCCTTGCGTTCATCACAACTAGTGCTGCATTTGATAGCCAAGGTTTTGGGACAACCTTACAGAGACTAGAGGAAAGCTCTACTGAGGCTGAGTTAGAGGACGATGCGCCAGCAGCAGAGGCACAAGCAAGTCTACTTAAATACACTGCGTTAACTGCGTCTCTAGCAAATCGAACAAGAGTTGAAGACAGGGACAGAGAAACAACCGCATTTGACGTCAATACATATGATTTAACTCTAGCCGAGAAATATCTTGCGCACGACCCATTCGCCATTGATGTCAGTGAGCAAATCATCCTATCCAGGAACTCTGACGATGATACCGTTTCGTCCCTACGCGCAGCTGACAACCCAAGTGTCCTTGATCAAATTCAAAACCAAGTCAAACAGCTTGCCCGGTCCTTTTATACAGAGCTTGCTTTTAGCCTGGCGTGTTCTGAAGAGGAAGTAAATACAGATGCACTCCAGCTCAGAGCCACCATTGCCGAGTACAACCAAAAGGCAGGCACGGTTTCTCTCGTCACTGAATTGGTCGACAAGAAGGACAACGCTCTGTTTGCCAGGCTGCACACAACATTGAGAGTCGACGCTGTAAAAAGTGCGGCGGGCCATACTCTGTTGGTACCTCGCCAAGGTATAAGACACTCTTCTAAAGTATTCCACCCACTACCACAGGGTTCAGTCTACGCGCGCTCTCGTTATGTTACCCAACCTAAAAGAGGCCTTCTGGTACGGCTTTTACGTTGGTTTACTACCCCTTTGAGAAACTTATGGAAGCGCTACCAGAAATCAAGAGCAAACATCCCTGCAACTAAGACGTCTACTCTCGCCGATCATGCTAAGGTCGCTTGTGCCATCCACGCAGGTTTGCTTACTGACGGGGATGCTAAGACGGTAGAAGCGATTAAAGCAAAGCAACTAAACATTCGCAAAAGCTGCTTAGTCTCCGTGCTACCTTCACCTATAGCAGCTGTTGATAAAACTCCCCCAGTAATTGCAATACAAGCTGAAAAAGAAATAAGTGGCATCCATGCCGATATTGAACATAGGGCACCAGCAATAGCTAGTGATGACTCTGGCAGCGACTCGGATGATTCGACTTCTGATGTTGATGAAGCAGAGCAAACAGCAGCTGACGTTAATAGCAATGAGGCAGCGCTTTCAGCTAAAATCCACGCTCCAGGTCTTGCGGCAAGGCCTTCAGCGGTTGGCCAATAGTAAAATAAATGCAGAAAAACGAATCGTCCGTACTACAAAAAACAAACTCGGCGTTCGTTAGAAATTAAGACACTAGTTACAGCGTGTTGTCTAGGAAGTAAATATAGTGTGAGGCGCTGATTATGCCTCACTACAACACAACAAAAACTTGAAATAAATTACGATAACGTTAAGCTTGCCGAAAATGGCATTTAAATTTTAATAAGAAGGGAATGATTATGTCTGTGATGTTTGGTGGGTATCCTCATCTAAGCTTAGTGCAGGAAGCGACAGATGAAAAAACACTTAAAGCTCGAGCAAGACTGAAGGTCGCACTAGCACATACCAACGACTGCTTTGCCTCCGAGGAATATAACAGCTTAGTGAAAACATTAGAGAAAGCCGATCACCTAGATCGGATTATGCAAGCAGCTATCAGCGCGTCACCGTCGCCGAAGAGCATTCTCCCAGTTAATCATCTAGGAGAGATACGTGATCTTATCAACCAAGCTGAGGATCTAGCAAAAACCCTTAATGGCAAATGGCTCGCAACAATAGCCAAAACCAGGCACGCTGTGCGCCCTGAAGGCTACCCTGCATCAAGGCCATATGTTACTGCCTTGGAGGGTGCTCACGCCGTTTCCACAGGCGTAAAACAACAGCTAACAGCATTAAGAGACCACTTTGATCAAAGCTCAGTAGCTTACACCCTCATTCAACATCACCTTGTTAACCCATTTTCCCGTAGATACGAGAAAAGCCTTAAAGTATTGAGACTTGTGACTACTGCTAGACAAGTACCTACTGATTTAAGTTTGGTAAAGTTCGGTAACACGCTTACAAAATAAGGACAAGCTGATTGATTGGCTTGATGCGAGTGCCTAAAAGCAACTCGCCGCAGAGGCTGGTTCTCCAACAGATGCAGAGTGTGTAGCTGTACTGATGAAAGTGTGTGCCCCCAAACTGCAAACCTTTTAACCGCCTATAGCACTCAAAATCCCTCTCCTGGTACACTTATAAGTCTGTGCTACCGCTATCGCCACCGTGCAAATCGCACGCTAGACTAAAAGCTTACTGTAGTACAAACAAAACCGGTTAGCTCTCAATGCGAGCAGCCCACCGATGGACTTTGGCAACTAGGAATTGACACATGCGACGACAACTTACCCTCTTTGTTATGACGGCCCTCATTTCTTTTGGTTTAAGTTTCGCTTCTTCACCTGACTCAGGACGCGTGAGCATCCCGGTGTCTGCGGTAAGTCAGGTTAAAGTAAACCCAAAGGCCGCGCTTAAGCCCCTATCTGGCCTAAGTGACTTGTTAGACAACGGCGTCTTACGTATTCTTGTGCTAGACGACAGCTTGCCACCTGCTATCATCTATAAAAACCACCAACTATCAGGCTTTGATATTTCGCTGGGATCACGTATCGCAAAAGAACTCAGCCTTAAACCTAAGTTCCTACGGGTTAAAAGTTACTTTGGCCTCATTCATGGCATCAACCAAGGTTTGGGCGATATCGCGCTCTCTGATATTAGCTGCACGGCGCACCGAGCCAAATATATTTTATTTTCTACCGCCTACCGTAAATTTGATATGACACTATTGGCTAACCGACTGAAGGTAGCCAAGCTCTATAGCCCACGCCATGATGTGGCAGAATTTAATGAGAAAGGTGTTCGCATCGCGGTGTTTAGACACTCCAGTTACGAGCGTTTAGCCAAGCATGTGTTCCCCAAAGCCAGCCTAGTCTACTACTCTAATCTCCATAAAATGTACCATGATCTGCGTCAGGGTAAAGTCTACGCCATGCTAACCGACTCCCAGATCACACGACACCTCATTAAGGATAACGTTTTTTCGGCTGTACAGTTTGAATCCATCAAACTTCACGGCCATGTCGATAACATCTGTGTTGCGATAAACCCAAACGAGCCTGCTCTTAGGGTGTGGTTGAATGTACTCATTCGCAATCTCAATGACAGTGGCCAGATGAATAAAATCATGTCTCCCTTTACTAAATGAAAACAGGATCTCCTATGACAGACAAACAAGAATTTTCATTAGAGTGGCTAGTCAGTCCTTGGATGCTGACACTATCCGTGATCATTGGCTGCTTATTAGGGCATTACGTTATATTCAATCCTAAAGACTATCACGCCATCAGTAGCGTCTATCTAGGTCTACTAGAGATGTGTGTAATTCCATTAGTCATACTCGCGATCAGCACCAGTCTTGCACGCTTATTGCGAGCCAATGAAGCCAAGCACTATCTTAAACGCATGGGCGTAACCTTTGCTATTTGCCTACTCTCAGCCAGTCTCACCGGGATTTTGATGGCCAAAGCCACTCATGTAGGCTGGGACTCTTCACAGTCCACTCAACAACTTATAGGCAAACTACTATTAAAGCAGGACAAAACAGAAATAAAAACTAGTCATACATTCCACAGTGCCATCGATTATATCCATAGTATTATCCCAAACAACATTGTCCGCTCCATCTCGGAAGATCAGTTCGTTGCGATTGTCATCTTTTCTATCTTGTTTGGTACCGCCCTAGGACTAATCCGCACCAAGGCAAGTCATTATTGTAACCACACCATGGTGGGCTTATACGATACGTTTATTACATTAATCAATGGCCTTATCTACGGTCTCCCGATCGGGATAATGTTCTTAGTCGCCGATGAAGTCAGCAATACAGGAGTGGGTGTTTTCCTAGCGTTAGGTAAGTTGATTTTAATTGTCTATCTCACCGGGATCATCCTTTCGATTGTTGCCACTTTAATCATACGTCTTTATAGTCGTGCGAGTTTACTCGACTCACTACGGTTCTTACGTAAAACACTCATGGTCGCTTTTATTACGCAAAGTGCCTTCGCCTCACTACCGCTGGCGCTAAATGATCTGGAAAAAAACTTTAAAATCAAACGCGCTAAAGTTAACTTACTGGCGCCTCTTGGAATTTGTTTTAACCCAGGCGGAAAATGCGCCTTCTTCTCCATTTTGTTGATCTATATCGCTCACCTCTACCACATACATTTTTCATGGAGCGCCATGTGTTTAGTGGTAGTTTGCTCAATGTGTATGGCAATTGCCGCCGGTGGGATCCCTATTATCGCGACATTTTCGATTTTGTCTATCTTCCTCAAAATTCTAGGCTTACCTGTCTCCACGGCGGTGATTATCTTTTTGACGGTTTCTCAG
>JAUHZG010000108.1 GCA_030425845.1 Gammaproteobacteria bacterium | reverse complement strand
ATCCTGTGTGGATACATCTAAGCATTCACGTACTGAAAGTGGATGCATGCGACAAGCAAAGTAACGCCCCATGAGGCTATCACCACCTTTTTGATAGATATCTAACCTAGCGCTACCCGTTACGATGATAGCGAGCTCATCACCATAGGTATCATAAAAGCCTTTAATAAAATTCTTCCACTGTGGATACTTATGTAACTCATCAAAGACAATGAGAGGCTTTTCATCACTCAGAGTAGGAGAACCCAGCGTTTCCCTAACCGCCGATCCTCCCTGCAGAATCAGCATCTTGTGCTCTTGATTATCCCAATTAAGGTACTGACTAGACCGTGCCTTCTGTACGAACTGCTTGGCTAAGGTCGTTTTACCCACTTGCCTAGGCCCATGAATAAACAACATCTCACTCTCATGAGCGAAATGGGATGTCACCAGTGCTTCGTAGGAACGCTTCATTTTGACCTCAAAATAAGGATACTATCCTGATCATTTTACGACGTATCGTAAAACGATCAAGATCATTTTACGATACGTCGTAAAATGATCGAGCATATTTCGAACAATCAATTAGTTATGAGCGCAACTTGCTACCATCGCCCGATTTGAAGAATCGGTTCAGGTGTAGCACCCAGCGCTCTAGATTCGTGGTATTCCCCATAAAACCGCGATAGCGAAACACCGGTAAGAAAGGTTTGCCCAAGTGTGCACTCGGCGTAATGGCTTTGGCAACAGGGTAAGAGACAACGGCCGCCTGTGAGCTCAGCAACAGTGTGCGCGTCGCCTCTGGCACCGATGATAATCCCGTTGGCATGCCGATTTGTACCACTCCCGGCAGTGCTCGCATGTTACGAACAAAACGCCAACAACTTTGCGCACAGGCTTGATCAGTGAGTAGGTATATGTGTGACTTAACTGGGTTAGGGTAAGCCAGCGCTTGTGGCTGTGCCTTCTCATCGGTGACCGTGATTTCCCCCAGGGTACCAGCTGTTACTTTGCCAAACGCCTTTAGCACCTGCCGATACGCATTGACTAGCTCTGCGTCTTTTTGTGTTTTGATTTGTTGCGCTAACCAATGACGATTCGCTTTTGACACGCGCCAGACTGTTTGGGCGGTTAAGTTCAGCGGCAAGGATGCCCCTAAGGATTTTAAATATTGCCACCCATAGAAGCTCGCGATGATCTTATGTGCATAGGTTTCGCCTTGTGAGTAATTACCGCGTAAATCAAACACGATGATATTGTCTTTTTGGTAACTTTTAAGGTTATCCGCGATGACTTGCAAATGATGTTTGTATTTAAACGAAAAGCTCGGCAACCTTATCCACACGGCATTTTTTGCAAAGTGATGAATCGCAAAATCCATCGGCAATTGATCGTGATACACCTCATTGGTTAGCGTTAACGAGCGTGTCGCCAAGTCACGCGCCATACTAATGTAGGCCAGGTATTGCGTGAGTCCACGCCGGAAGAGATGCCACTTCAAATTAACTTTTTGCTTATCGAAAGTACATTGTTTAGGGCGCAGGCGACCGCTATCAGGGTGTGAAAGTAATAAATTCGGTGTAAACAGCGACTGATAACTTATCACATGCGGATTCATCGTCATGTCTGGCAGCAACGTTTGCGTGATCCACCAATTGACTGACTTGCCATCACAACTCACTAACTTAGCCCCACTGCGCGGGCAACGGTTAGGCGCATAACTATGACACGGGGAAGAGACCACTTGGATCACGCCTTTATGATCACCCACGGTAAAACCAGGCCATTCAATATCACTGATAGGTGAAGACAGCAGTGGCGTCAGTCGAACCCCTGGCGCGCTAAGCCCGGTGACATATTGATTTAACACGGCGTAATATTGGGCGAAGTTCGTCACACTCACCGCTTTGGCCATTGCTTGGTTAAATCCCATTTGGTACCAACGATTCACTCTCTTTGTCTTGGCGAATCCTAGTGGGGCATTTTGCTGTAAGGCCTTTTGGATCTGTAATAAATCATGGCGCGTCATCTTCGCCCACAGACTCGGCACAGCTTGGCAGCTACAACTTAAGCTAAGACTGAGAAACACGCTAATCAGTAATGATTTCATGGCCTATCCTTTAATACACGTTCAACCGTCTCAACTATCGTCACCGTCCGATGATCTAACTCAACATTAACTTTATCGCCAACTTGCTTGTCTCCTAAGTTCGTCAACCGACAAGTCTCGGGTATGAGGCACACACTTATCGTCGCGGCGTCGCGATCCACCTCTGCTACCGTCAAGCTCGATCCATCAAGTGCAATGAAACCTTTGTCATTGATGTACTTGATCCAATCTGATTCAAGCGCGAAGGTTAAACGAAGGTTATTGTCTGTCGCTTCTCGTCTTAACAAAGCCGCCACGCCGCGCACATGACCCGCGACTTCGTGACCGCCGTTTTCATCGCCCACTCGCAAACTCCGCTCAGCACTCACCCGTGTACCCACGTCGAGACTATTCAGTGTTGTCACCGCTAATGTCTGTGCCATTGCTTCAAAGGTTAAGTGTACGTCATTGATAGCGACGATTGTTTGACAAACACCGTCTATGTTGACGCTGGCGCCGATTTTGATGTTTCGACAAAATGCTTGATCAAACTGCACGGTATAACGCAAATAGCCTTCTTTGCGCTCAACCTCGGTAACTTCAAATAAACCTTGTGTGATCCCAGAATACATCAGGCCACCACACCGCAAACTAAACGATGAATTAATTGTGCGGCTAGCTTAGCTGTCCTTGCCCCAACATCTAGCGGCGGTGAACATTCCGCAATATCAATGGCAGCTACTTTGCCAGATTTAATGATTTTATCTAACAGCGGTAAAATTTGTTTAGGTGTCACCCCCATCACTTGCGGCGCACTTACACCTGGCGATTCGCTACTGGCAAACACATCCATACACACACTAAGGTATATCGCCTCATGCACGTCGAGATACGAGTCTACCTGCGCAATCACTTCATCTAAGTGGTTATCTAACATATCCGCCATAGCGTAACTCACGCTATATTTCTCGGCGGTTTTGAATAATGACTTGGTGTTCGCAGTCTCTTGGATCCCAAGGCAAAGATAAGAAAATTTTTCACGGGCACTTTCACGTGCTTTTGCGATTTGTAGAAACGGTGTCCCCGATGAACCCCGGCCATCTTTATCGCATTCGCGCAAATCAAAATGCGCATCGAAATTAATAATACCTAGATTACTCGGCGTGTGCTCCGCCAACCCCTGGTAATGCCCCCATGCGACTTCATGTCCGCCTCCTAACACAACGGGCAGCATATTACTTTGTTTGGCTTTCGCAACCAGCTGGCCTAATCCTACTTGAGCAGACTCCAAGTCACCCATTCGACAAGTAATATCACCCAAATCATAGATCATAGGCATTTTCTTTTGGATACAGATATTGGCAAGTTGCTCGCGGATAGACGAGGGTCCTTCGCTGGCGCCAGGACGACCAAAGTTTCGCTTCACCCCTTCATCGCTAGCAAACCCAATCAACGCAATCGCATTGGGTAATTTTGGAAAAGAGTTTTTAGATAAATCACAGGGTTTCACACAAGAAAACCAACGCTCACCCGAATTACTGTCTGCACGCCCTACCCACGGTTCAGGTACCCGATAACAGATCTCCCATAACTCTCTATCCATTGTCACTCCAGGCTTGATATTAGTGTTCGACTCCATTGTAACCAATCAAGGCGCTTTGGTACACTGAGCCTGCGTGACAGCGATAAGGATAAAGCTTATGCAAACACAATGGGACACACTTTGGCACAATGCGACGCTAGTTCCTGTCGATAGCCCAACAACGCCCTCAACTATTCGTGATGGTGTGATTGCGAGCAAAGATGATAAGATCACTTTTGTTGGGCAAGCTTGCGAATTACACAAGCCATTCGATCAATTAGCTACCAACGTCATCGATTGCCAAGGCAAGTTAATCACTCCTGGTCTCATCGATTGCCATACACATCTTGTTTATGCCGGTAACCGAGCCAATGAATTTAACGCCCGACTTGAAGGCAAAAGTTACAGCGCGATTGCCAAAGCAGGAGGAGGTATTTTATCAACCGTACGTGCCACACGAGAAGCGAGTGAAGATGAATTAGTCGCCCTTGCCAAAGAGCGATTGCACTATTGGCTAAACGAAGGGGTTACCACCTGTGAAATCAAATCAGGCTATGGACTCGATCTTAATAACGAACTCAAAATGTTACGTGCGATTAAACGATTACAACGTGAGCTGCCACTTGATATCGTGGCAACCTACTTGGCCGCCCATGCAATGCCTCCTGAGTTTGACGCCAAGCCAGCCTACATTGACTATCTTTGTGAAACGTGTCTACCCGCCGTAGCGCAAGCGAAATTGGCTCAATGTGTCGATGCTTTTTGTGAAGACATTGCGTTTAGTCCCTCTCAGGTAAAACAACTTTTTACCACAGCGAAGTCGCTTGGTTTTTCACTCAAGTGCCATGCTGAGCAGCTCACCCACCAAGGCGCCTCTCAGATGAGTGCGAGTCTTGGGGCACTCTCTTGTGATCATTGTGAATATCTTGACGAAGTCGATGTAAAAGCCTTAGCAAGTGCTAACACGACTGCCGTACTATTACCAGGAGCTTTTTATTATTTAAACGAAACACAAAAGCCCCCTATCGCTCTATTGCAACAACATCAAGTTCCCATTGCAATTGCCACTGACAGTAACCCTGGGAGTTCCCCCGTACACTCTCTACTTGCCGTAATGAATATGGCCTGTGTGTTATGGCAAATGAAACCGTGGGATGTCTTTGTCGGGGTGACGCACTATGCGGCAAAAGCTTTAGGACGTGAAGATTCTATTGGTCAACTGCGTTTGGGTATGCAAGCAGACTTTGTCATGTGGGATATGCATGAAGTGAGCGAGCTATGTTATGCGCTAGGCGCTAATCCGTGCAGGCAAATAGTGAAAAACGGTAAGTTCAGGGAAATTTAAGGCCTGTCGACTAACTGCAACGCCTGTGCGGCTTTTTTGTAGCCTTGTGTTGCAGCCATTTGGAAATAGCCACGGGACAAGGAGCGATTTTTCTTGGTGCCTTGTCCATACATATACATATATCCTAGCTGATACTGTGCTTCAGCACTGCCACTAAGTGCCAGTAGAGTGTAATCACGCAACGCTTGCTTATAAGAATGATGGCTAAGTTCTTTTTTGGCATGGTGGAGACTTGGTGAGCCCATGATCATGTGGGCGGGTGGGGTGACTCGAATACATTCGTAATCAGGTGAACGAAAAGCGCAACCACTCAATAAGGTAAATGCTAAAAAACTTGAAAGAATAATTGCCGCTTTTTTCATCAATAAAACACTCCATCCCATTGATATTGTGGTGTTTTTACGTGTATACCACTGTAGAGTGTGCCTGGCTTGTGGGTGCTTTGCAATAGCTATTAATAGAAATAATTAGACTGCTCATAATCTTCCCTTAAGGTTCACTTGATATAGTGAGCACATAAAGACAACAACAAGTCAGCAGGGTTGGCAATAGGGCATTTTACTATGATAGGCGAAGAGCAACACACACAGGTAGTCGACACGCAGGTATGGCATCGCACACAGCGACCTACCACTGACGCCCCCGCCCCCACGCTCGAACCCAACTGGGTTGAACGCCAAAACGAATGGCTTACTGGCGAATTTGTCCCAACGGATGAAGACGTCCTTCGATTAAACCAAGGTCGCCTTCTCACCGAGTTTTCAACAGTCGGCCGAGCGCACAAAACGGTAAGCTTTTGGATTGCCGATGAGGAATATCCTTTCGAGCAAGCGATTGATTATCATATCGATCAGACCAGAACACTTACCTGTCTTGGGATCACCTCTATCTGCCTTGAGCGTACTGCCAAATGGCAATGCCGACTTACTATTGAGTGCCAATCTCCTGAGCATTACGCCCATTTGTTTGCCTTGCTCGACGATGCGGGATTCACCACCGAGCGCACTACCCCCTGGGCTATGCAAGCTTACTCCATTGATTTTGAAGAAGAGGTATGTGAAGACGTGTTGCGTTTGATCCGATGTTTGGACGAAGCCTCTTCTTGTGCACTCAACCCAGTGTGGCGTGATTTGACGGCGCTTATTAAGCTCTAGTTACCTTTTAAACCCAACTGCGAAACAACTGCGTAATCTACCCATGCGACTTCACAGCTAGGTGTTTTTAGATTTATCCATTAGCTCCATCAACGTATCTTCACTGAGATCAGTTAGCTGCATTGCCGCGGCGAGCAGTGATTTATTTTCAGTAATAGCAAGCTCGACTATTTTCGCTCCCGTATCATAGCCAATTAGATCATTTAACGCCGTCACTACGCTAAGGTTGTTCGCTAAATTTTCTTCAATTTTTGTCTTATTAAGACTAAATGAATCTATGGCTTTTGTCGCTAAATGCGTCATTGAAGTAGAGAGAATTTCGATACTTTGCAGTAAGTTATAGCTAAGTATGGGCAACATTGCATTTAGCTGGAAATTCCCTGACTGACCAGCCACAGTTATCGTTGTGTCATTTCCGATCACTTGTGCACACACCATGGTAACAGCCTCTGGAATAACTGGGTTGATCTTTCCTGGCATGATGCTACTGCCAGGTTGTAACTTGGCAAGAGTAATTTCAGCCAGTCCGCTAAATGGCCCACTATTCATCCAGCGCAAGTCATTACTAATTTTCATCAATGCAACAGCGAGTGTTTTAAGCTGTCCACTCATTTCAACGACCGTATCTTGGCAACTCAATGCTTCAAATAAATTCGCTTTGCTAGAAAAGGGTAAGCCTGTCATTTGATTGAGCTGTTCAATCACCTTATGCTTGAACGCAGGGTGCGTATTAATACCTGTGCCTACAGCTGTGCCGCCAATCGCTAACTCATACAACCGTTCTAAACTATCTTTCAAGCGCGTTTCACAAAGGATAAGTTGTGCTGCCCACCCACTCATTTCTTGCTCCAGCGTGAGCGGTGTGGCATCCATTAAATGGGTTCGTCCAGTTTTTACGACACGAGTAAATTGTCGTGACTTTTTGTTAATCGAGCTGATAAGCAAGGAAATTGCTGGTAATAATTTTTTCGTGATCTCTATAGCGGCACAAACATGGAGACACGTTGGGATCACATCATTTGAACTTTGCCCCTTATTTACATGATCGTTCGGGTGAATAGATTCATTGATATCTTTGCTCGCAAGCGAAGCAATCACTTCATTCGCATTCATATGTGTGCTGGTACCAGAGCCCGTTTGAAAAATATCTAAAGGAAATTGGTTATCGTGCTCACCTCTCGCAACTGATAACGCAGCCTTACTGATCGCACTTGCCAAATCCTTGGGTAACACTCCTAACATACCATTTGCTTTAGCACAGGCACTTTTAACAAGCCCAAGCGTTTGAATAAAACGACGAGGCATTTCTAATTCACTGATTTTAAAGTTCTCTATTGCGCGTTGAGTCTGGGCCCCATACAAAGCATGCTTGGACACATTCACCTCTCCCATACTATCTCGCTCAATCCGATAAAAACTCGTCTTTTTCATCAGTAGCCTCCTTCTCAAGCTGAGTGGTTAGTGA
>JAUHZG010000107.1 GCA_030425845.1 Gammaproteobacteria bacterium | reverse complement strand
GTAAAACCTACCGTATTGGCCATGACACTATGAGAACGGTAGGTCGAGACGCTTGCCCCATCGGAATTACTGATCTGCCCATTGGCATTGCGCCCGACCTCTTCACACTCCAGCGCCATTTCTGACGCTTCTTCTGGTGTGATGTCCCAGGGGTGAAACAAATCACAATCTGGATACTCGTACGCAACAAATTCTTTATCCGGTAAGCCGGCACAGGGATCGGCACTGGTATACTTGGCAATGTCGCATGCGGCTTTGATAGTCTCTTCTAATGATTCGCGTGACGTATCACTGCTACTGGCCGAGCCCTTTTGCTTATCAAAATAAACCGTCACCCCAAAGCCCCGATCGCGTTGATATTGCACTGTCTCTACCTGCCCCATACGCACGCTGGTATCAAAGCCAGAATCTAACGATAGCTCTACTTCTGCCGCACTCGCGCCAAGCTTGGTGGCAATCGCTAATGCCTCTTCACATAGCGTTTGCATTTCGGCAATAGATTCGGCTTTGGTCTCTAAAATAGCGGCGTCACTCATAACTTGGTCCTTGGGTAAACTGTGATAGACTCTGTTCATAGTACCTTAAGGAGAGTGGTATGCTCAATGTGATTTGGCTTGGATTAATTTTGCTTGCGGTGATCTTCGGCATCATTAATGGTACCACGAGTGCAGTCGTCGCCTCTGTTACCACGTCTGCCAAGTTTGGCTTTGAAATTGCACTAGGATTAACCGGCATCCTCGCTTTTTGGCTAGGTCTGCTTAAGATCGCCGAAGAAGCCGGGTTGGTCAGTTTGTTAGCGAGAGTACTTCGCCCTCTAATGACACGCTTATTTCCAGACGTCCCAGCCGAACATCCAGCCATGGGGGCTATGTTGCTGAATATGGCAGCCAATATGTTGGGCCTAACCAATGCTGCCACTCCTTTTGGTTTACGCGCCATGGAAGAGCTCGAAAAGCTCAACCCCTTCCCCGGTACCGCGACCAATGCCATGTGTACTTTCCTTGCGATTAACACTTCCAGCGTACAGCTTATCCCAACTACAGCGATTGCCTATCTCGCAGCCGGTGGGGCAACTCACCCAACGGCAATTATTGCCACGTCGCTGCTAGCGACCAGTTGCTCGACTATTGCCGCAGTAATAGCCGTGAAGTTTTTCCAACGTTTGCCGTTTTTCGCGATCAAAGCGAATGGAGAGGCCCAATGAGTATGGCTATCAGCACCATCATTTCAAATACTTTATTTCTGGGTATGGTCGCGGGTATTCCTCTATTTGGCGCTCTCAAAAAAGTCCGTGTCTATGAAACATTCGTCGAAGGCGCTAAGGGCGGCTTTGATGTGGCGATTCGTATCATCCCGTATCTAGTTGCGATGATTGTCGCCATTGGGATGCTACGCGCGTCTGGTGCTTTAGATGCGCTTTCACTCTTAATGGCTCCACTCTTAAAACATATTGGCATGCCGGCACCGGTCTTACCCCTTGCTTTAATGCGCCCCTTTTCAGGAAGCGCCTCAAATGCGATCTTAGTCGAGCTCATCAAGCAATTTGGCGCCAACTCTTTCATCGCGAAAGTCGCTAGCACGATGATGGGCAGTACCGAGACAACATTTTACGTGGTAGTTGTCTATTTTGGCGCGGTCAATATTCAACGTTCTCGTCATGCGATCCCTGCGGGGCTAGTCGCTGATTGTGTGGGAGTGTTAGCGTCGGTGTTTTTCTGCCACCTATTCTTTCACTAAATTTCAGCGCCAAGTCACCATGCCAGCGACGCTACACCCTTGGCCTCGTATTCATCCCTATGCACTTCGCCAAGAATCGTACGACACTCACTCAGCAACCCTTGTATTTGTTTGACGAGAGGTAAAACCGCTTCAGGATACATATGAGTATGAGGCCAAAAGGCTGCCCTCTGATGCCCCGTAGGCTTCACAACCGTATCATATATTTGTTTTATTTGATCGCACGCGCTCTTTATGTTGTCTACATTAGCGCTGAACTCATCTGACGACTTCATGGCTTCTAACGATCTCCACTTATCTAAAATCCCTTCAACAAAAAAGTGGAAACAATTAATGGTTGCTTTCTGTAAACTCAGTTGAACACTATCCCTATCGTATGAAGAAAAAGGATCATAATCAAATAACGTCACAGCTGACAACAGCCTCTCACTGTTACTTGCAAGTTTGAGAAGCTTAGACTTAACAGTGTCTAACACTTCCTTGTCAGCTTGTACGGTGTATGCTCCCTGATTTTCATTCAAAAATAACGTCAGTCCGATTTGACAGTTAACGCCCCCTGCTCTAGCACCTACTTTTGTATAGACACACTCAATGACACCTAGCTTGTTGCCTCCTCGCTCGATATCTGAAAGGGCTATTTTTGTCAGTTCGTATTGCTCTTCATTGAGAGTCATGTCAGGCTCTAGGTCTAAGTACTCTCTAAGTGACGCTAAGCCTTCAGTGTTTTCCCTGCCAGTGATTTTAATCGACTGAGTGGGCTGTGAAGCGTCCATACCAAGTTGTTGCAGCCAGTTTTGCTTAAGCACCTGATACTCACTCCGGTCAAGAGACATACCAACCGGAACAGTGACATGAGTTCCAGTAAGCTCTGGGACATAGCGAAATGAATTTTGCCGCTGAAAGTAATAATTGGCTTGAACCTCCCCGCCTTTCGCTCGAATACACAATGGCGCTCTTACGTCTTGTCTTCTACGGGGTTGTGTTCGCGATGAATGAGGTTTCATAGGGACTCCCAAAAACTGAACAACTTGGTCAAAGACTATTCGAAGGTTGGCTTGCCTTCAATCTATTCCTGTGACAAATGTTGATTTGTAGATGGAATCAATACGTTAGATCACAATAGTAAGCGCTACTACCGATAAAACAAACTACCGGTAGAGAGGGTAACGCTTAGCTAGAAACAGTTATGAAGGTTGTTGGATGGGGCCTGGCGTGATACTGGGTCCGTTAGTGATGTCACCCGCTTCGCACGTTGGGCTAGAGAAAAGGACAGCCTTGCAACCTGTGAAAGCATAGCCTTGGCTAACACAGGCAAGCAGTTGGCTGAGCGTTGCTGACAACTGCCGATAAAAATAAACCTGCAAACTAAAACTTTCAGGCCGCCAACGTACTTCCCCTTGGTCGCCCTTTTTGCTCACAAAGCTCTTTTGCGCTTGCTCTAGAACTGCAGGAGGTGGAGTTAATTCAGTTGAACCAAGTTCACAATCAGCGAAGACGCTATCATAGTAGGGCTTTACGTGTTTCTCGAACTGTCCGTGAGCATGTTTGCTAGCTTCCTCCGCTAGCGCGTCACTACATCCAAACGTTGGGTGAGGCGGCTCAGTAAAAACGATAGCAACCTCTCGCCCACCAGAATTTCTCACTTTAACCGACTTAGCCCCACATTCAGCATACTCTGTTACTGGTTTGCCCTGTGCCGTCGCAACAACCGCCGCTAAAACTAGTAACAATCTTTTTTGTAATAATGTCATCTTCAAGCACTCTCTTTCGTTAAAGAGTAATAACATAAAGCGGAGTTGTAGAGAGAGCAAGCATGATAAATAACACCTCGCTATAGTAACTAATTTTGATTAGGTTGTTTGTTGTTTTGTCCATAAAGCGGCGTACTCACCGTTTTGTTGTAGCAATTCATGGTGTGTTCCTCGCTCTGCTACCCGTCCCTCTTGCAATACAATTATCTCATCGGCCTCAATAATCGTTGATAGCCGATGAGCGATCACTAAAGTCGTACGCCCTTCAGCGATTTGATTAAGTGAGCCTTGGATTGATTTCTCGGTGTGACTATCGAGTGCCGAAGTCGCTTCATCAAAAATCAATACGGGTGGATTTTTTAAGAATATCCTTGCGATCGCCACACGTTGTTTTTCACCACCCGAGAGTTTCAGGCCTCGCTCGCCAACACGAGTCTCATATCCTTCAGGTAGTCTGGTAATAAAATCATGAATATGTGCCCGTTTGGCGGCATCAACAATCGCATCTTGCGTGGCGCCGGGTCTACCGTAAGCAATGTTATAACCAATGGTGTCATTGAACAGAACGGTGTCTTGCGGTACCACGCCTATTTTGGCGCGTACAGAGGCTTGCGTAAAATCATCAATCGGCGTGTCATTGAGTAATATGACACCGGCATTCACATCATAAAAACGAAATAACAAACGGGCAATCGTTGACTTACCACTACCGCTGGCACCGACTAGAGCAAGTGTTTTGCCAGGCTCGATGGAAAAATTCAAATCCGATAAAATGGTTCTATCGCGGTGATAAGCGAATCCCACCTTATCAAACGTAACGCTAAGCTTCTTGGCCTCACATTCACTTGCACCGGGCTTGTCTTTAATTTCTTGATCAACATTGAGCAGTTCAAACATTTTGTTCATATCGACTAATGAGCTTTTCATTTGCCGATAGACAAAACCTAAGAAGTTCAGTGGTTGATACAACTGTAGCAAGTACGTATTGACCAGAACGAAGTCCCCGACGGTCAGCTTACCCAACTTCACCCCACGTGCAGCCAAGTACATCACAGCTACCAAACCCGCGCCAATGAGTACACCTTGGCCTAGATTAAGCACAGAGAGTGAGCGTTGACTGCCTATCGCCGCCTGCTGATACTCTGCTAACGATTCGTCATAACGTGACGCCTCAAACGCTTCATTACCAAAATACTTTACCGTTTCAAAATTGAGTAAACTATCAATCGCTTTAGTGTTCGCTACCGTGTCCATTTTATTCATCTGGCGCCGATATTTTAAGCGCCACTCAGTCACAACAAGTGTGAACAAAATATAAGTTGAAATCGTTAAGAAAGTGATTGCGGCAAAATACCAGTTGTATTTATAGAGCAAAATCCCACACACTAAGAAGATCTCAAACAACGTCGGTACGATATTAAACGTCATAAACGCTAGCACAAACTCTATGCCCTTGAGCGCACGCTCAATCACACGCGATAAACCACCGGTTTGTCTATCCAGATGAAAAGCTAGCGACAGGCGATGCAAGTGGGTAAACGCTTTCATCGCCGCATGGCGCATCGCTTGTTGTGAAACATTAATAAAAAGAAAGTCACGACACTCGGCAAAAAACACCGAACCCACTCGCGCCAAACCATAACCAATGATCAACGCGACAGGAACAACAATAAGCGACTGCGTTAATGACAGCGAATCAATCGCATGTTTGTAAATGATAGGGATACTGGCGGTAAAACCCTTAGCGATGAATAAACAGCACAAAGCAAAGAGCAATCGCCAGTTCGCACCAACACTCCCCTTTTGCCACAAATACTGGCCTAAGGTTTTAATAATATGCCAGTCGCTTTTTTCTTGATCATAGTCCGCTGCGTGAAAAGACTTAGCCATTAGTTCCGCCGACGGTGAGCGCATCTACGCGCAAGGTAGGCTGACCAACACCAACCGGCACACTTTGCCCGTCTTTACCACAGACACCAACACCAGCATCGAGCTCAAGATCGTTACCAATCATCGACACCTTAGTTAACACATCTGGCCCATCACCAATAAGGGTGGCGCCTTTGACCGGTTGGGTGATCTTGCCATTTTCGATGAGGTAAGCTTCGCTTGCGGCAAAGACGAACTTACCCGAGGTAATATCCACCTGCCCACCATTAAAGTTCACGGCATAAATACCCTTATCAACACTGGCGATAATGTCTTCTGGCGCATGCTTGCCAGCTAACATATACGTGTTGGTCATTCGCGGAATAGTCAGGTGCGAGTAGGACTCACGACGACCGTTGCCTGTTGACGATGTCTTCATCAAACGGGCATTGAGCTTGTCATGCATATAGCCTTTTAAGATCCCATCTTCAATTAAGGTGGTGCAATTCGATGGCGTCCCCTCATCGTCGATATTCAACGACCCGCGTCGCCCAGCTAAGGTCCCGTCATCCACCACGGTCACACCAGGAGCCGCGACCCGTTCACCAATACGATTAGAAAAAGCCGACGTTTCTTTGCGGTTGAAGTCGCCTTCTAGCCCGTGCCCAATCGCTTCGTGTAACAACACGCCCGGCCAGCCTGGGCCTAGTACGACCGGCATGGTACCAGCAGGCGCATCCACTGCCTCTAAGTTAAGCAAAGCTTGGCGTACCGCTTCATCCACATAGCCTTTGGTGACACCGGGCTTCGTCAGTTCAGTGTAGGCGTAACGTCCACCTCCACCAGTGTAGCCCTGCTCACGCTTGTCACCCTCACCCGCAAGTACCGACACATTAAAGCGCACCAGCGGTCTGATGTCGGTCGCGAGTGTACCATCACTCGCTAAGATCAATACCACTTCATGCACGCCCACCAAGGAGATACTCACTTGCTTAATACGCGAATCTTGCGCGCGTGCATAGGCATCCATTTCTTTGAGGAGTGCGACTTTTTCATCAGCATTTAAGGTTGGTAGTGGGGACTCAATAGGATAAAGCAACTTGCTGTCTTGGCGCTTGGCAGCGACAAAAGTGCTCTGCTGACCCGCATTGGCGATACTACGTGCCGCGAGTGTTGCTTCTGTCAACGAAGGCAATAAAATCTCATCGGCGTAGGCAAAACCCGTCTTCTCACCCGAAATCGCCCGCACCCCAACGCCACGCTCAATACTGTGGGTAGCATCTTTGACAATGCCATCTTCGAGAGACCAAGACTCAAAACGTGAGTGCTGAAAATACAAGTCAGCGTAATCGATGGCATGGGTCGCCATTTGACCCAAGACAGATTCACATTGGGTTAGCGAGAGCTCCGCTGGAGCCAAGAGTGCTTGTTCAGCGAGCGCGAGTATATCGGTCATTATGTCTTCCTCTGGTTACCTGCCCTCACTATAGCATATACCCAGGTGACTTCAATTTGCAGGTTCCTAGTGTTGGTGGCTATACCTGCGTACACACGTGCGCCAATCTCTCAGTGTGAAGCAGGAACGGGGCCACTCGGGCTTGGGCCCTCGCGCCTCCGATGTTCTGAATCCGTAGGAGCTCGCCTGTCGTTCCAAAACTCATGCAAGCTTCTTTGTCTTTTGCTGCTCAGAGGCGAACTCCCACTTCGCCCGTCATCTGCAGATGAGCGCCATAGTCGTGGTGGAAAATACATCAGTAACATGGTTTCTCCGATCTTTGTTTCTTGTAGATGCCTAAGTGCCGATTTAGCTGAGGCATTGCTGGGTATCACTTGTAGCGCATCTCTGACTCTTTTGCACATACGCAGCCCTTCATTCTCTCGAAACAAGTCAATTAAGATCTCTTGTCCAAGCCTGGTGGTACTCAACCAATAAAGTGCGCTCTTATTACCCTCTCTCTCCCTTGGAGCAACGATCTGACAAAGCGCCCTTTCAGTCATGGCTTGCCTTAGCCTACCATTATTCGCCGCTAGCAGATCGGCAAGCAAAGCTTGACCAGTTAGGGTAGAGCTTAGATAGTACAACGTTGTGCCTTCGGTGCTCTGTCCATCACCCAAATCACTGTCGCCAAAAAGTGCATCTGCTGTGACTACACGCCGTAACTTGCCATCACCATGTTGAATTAATAGAGTAGAGATAATTTCTTGGCCAATCAATGTTCGGCTTAAGTAATTTAGTGCACAGTACTCCGGGCCCTGCTCTTTGCTGTCTACACGTGTGAATAAACTGTCGTCTGTTATTT
>JAUHZG010000106.1 GCA_030425845.1 Gammaproteobacteria bacterium | reverse complement strand
TAGCAGGTAAGGCAGCAGGGTGGCTAGAGTGGCCAGTAGTATGATGGTCTGAAATTGTTTTGCTAGTGACTGGCTAGCAGTCATCATTAGCAGTAAGCTGATAAGTACGGAGGTAATGAGGATCCCCGCGATAGGGGTGCCATGGTGATTGGTGCGTGCAAAAAGTCGTGGAAATAAACCCTCTTGACTGACGCTTTGTGGCATTTGACCTTGGAGCAGTATCCAGCCGTTAAGTGAGCCAAGGCAAGCGAGTATTGCGCCAAGACCCACTATCCATTTGCCCACTGGGCCGAGTAAGGTCAGCGCGGCAAGTGCAAATGGCGCATGAGAGTGGGCAAGGGCGGGTGCAGGTACGACACCCATGATCACAACCGAGGTGAGTAAGTAGATAACCAGTGCTATAGTGACCCCACACAAAGTGGCTTTTTTCACCGTGTCACTGCCTCCTTTAACTGCACCACTAGGCACTGTCGCTGACTCTAATCCTAAAAAGGCCCATAAGGTCAGGGCAACACTTTGGCTAAATACACTTAGGTGTGAGGGGGAACCTGGCATACGCCAGTATTGTTGATAGTACTGACTATGGATCGCGCCAAGCCCTACGATGCCAATGAGTAGCAACGGGAGTAATTTAGTGATCAATAAAATAATTTGCACCAATCCTACCTGTTTAGCCGGTAAGAAGTTAACAAAGGTGAAAATCCAGACCACGCTAATGGCGGCCAAGGCGCGCATCTCGGGGGACTCTAAACCCGGAATAAAGCTAGCGGCATAGCCCGCGAAGGTTGCCGCCAGCGCGGCATTACCAATCCAGATATTAAGCCAATAACAATACGCTGATTGCAATCCGACTAACTCACCAAATGCGGCACGTGGATAGGTATAAGGTCCTGCGCCACCGGGCAGTTTTTGGTTAAAGTAAATAAAAATAAAAGAGAGAGCGATAGCGCCTGCGCCACTGGCCAGCCAACCGAGCAGGCTTTCGGCCCCTAGACTTGCGAGGTTACTCGGTAGTAAAAATATTCCCGACCCAATCATATTGCCAGCCACTAAGGCGGTGAGTGAGAAAAAGCCCAGTGAGTGTTTGGCCATACTCTCCTCCAGATTGGCGTGCTCTTAACGCCTAGGAATATGCAGTACCTGCTTTAAATGTAACGTACTGCTAGTTAAGTGATTTTCTGCTTTGAGTTGTTTGACGCTCGCGCCAAAGCGTTTGGCAATAGTAGAAAGGTTATCACCTGCTTGCACAATGTATTTGTGTTTGGATAAATGATCTGTCGTGCGAGGGATATCTAGCACTTGACCAATCTGTAGTTCATTAATCGATAAACCGTTTTCATGCTTAATCGCGTCAACTGTGACATGGTTACGTGCAGCTATTTCACTTAAGGTATCTCCTTCTTGGACCTTATACGCTTTAGGTAACACGGGTCCTTCGGTTGCATGATGGACCACAGGGTGTGGGGGGGCTTTAGCATGATGAGTCGCTTTAGTATGATGAGGTGCTTTCGTTTTGTGATGTGCGTGAGAAGGGGCCTTTTTCTGATGAGTTTTTTGAGCGGCTGGGATCACTAGGTTCTGATGTGGCTTTATCACACTCGAGTGTAAATGATTCGCTTGCTTTAACACGCCGCTGGTCAATCCAAAGTGATGTGCTATTGATTTTAAGTTATCCCCCGACTTCACTATATAATGCGATAAGTGCTGGTGACGGCGCGCATGATGTTGACTGTGGTGGTGTCTGCTTGTTTGATAGGAATCGGGTGTAATAACCCACAGCGTGATTTTATCGCCGGGCTTAATTGTGTGCTGGCGCGAGAAATGATTCCAGCGCCGTAGCGTGTGGATACTAACGCCATTGTCTTTTGCAATTTTCCATAATGAGTCACCTTCACGCACTGTATGGTGCAAGCGTTTGTGAGGCAGGTGCTTGACGTTATGGGTAAAGTATTTAGGTATATGATAGAGGTGATTAAATTGACTGTGGGCACTTAACAGCCGTTTGGCCAATGGGATAAATAACGTTCCCCCTAAGTGTAAGGTATCGTCTTTCAACTTGTTAATGGCTCGTAAAAGATGAACAGAGGTGCGGTAATGGTTTGCCAACGCGGAGAGGGTATCGCCATCTTTGATCACATGGCGACGCCAGGTGACGCGTTGTGAGGCGGGTTGTTTGGCTAGGTTGGCTTTGAACTTGGCGACATGTCCTACTGGTAGCAATAAGAGGTGGGAACCATGTGGCGCTGTCGCCCAGCGGTTGTAGCCGGGGTTTAAGATATACATTTCGCTGACACTGACGCCGGCAAGTTTCGCGGCATTCGCCAAATCAATTTGGCTGTGAAGACGGACTGTGGCGAAGTAGGGTTGATTAGGGATGTTAGGCAGCTTGATCCCATATTCTTCTGGATCCCTGATAATAGCTGCGATGGCGAGCAACCTTGGCACATAGGCCCGCGTTTCCTGGGGTAAATGCAAGTCCCAGAAGTCTTGTGACTCGCCGCGTCTGGCATTGCGTCTCATCGCGTCAAACACTGTTCCTTCGCCAGAATCATAGGCGGCAATCGCCAAATCCCAGTTGCCATCAAAGAAGTGCGATAGATAAGAGAGGTAGTCAAAGGCTGCCGTGGTTGAGTGATAGACATCACGCCTGCCATCATACCACCAGTTACGGTGTAGGCCGTATGTTGTTGCAGTGATGGGCATGATTTGCCAGAGACCCGCAGCGCCTTTACTGGATGAGACAAAAGGGTTAAATGCACTTTCGATCATTGGTAGCAAGACCAGCTCAGTAGGCATATGACGCTCTTGTGCCTGTTGCAGGATATAATAAAGGTAGGGGCGAGCACGCTGGCATATCCGATAAAAATAGTGCGGGTTACGTTCGAACCAGCGGATTTGGGCGTCCACAGCAGGGTTAAGATCATGATGATCTAAGCGAAAACCATTGCGGATGGCACTCCAAATGTTGTTATCTTGCCACCAGCCGACGTTGTCATTTCGTGATTGGGGCGCTGAAGTTGGTTTGGCCAATGCGCGCGCACTATTAGCGCCAATGAATCCAACACTGGCACTTACGAAGCAGACAAACATGAGTAAAAAAAGAGACCCAAAAACTTGCTGGATTTTTCGCTTTGTGATTAGCATTTGGCGATGGTAAGGACCCAGGGGGGCTGGGTCAAGCACTTTTTGATGGGGGGCACGACAGGTATTGTGATCTCGCTAAAACTAGGGAGCAAAAGCCTAGTGATAGTCTTTTAGCCTTCGCATTTGTTCAAAAATGCTCACATCGTCCTCATGAGTGGTGTTGCTCAACTCTTGAACTTTCTTTTTGACGTGCGGTAAGTGGCAACGTAAGAAGGGGTTGATACGTAATTGATGGTCAACCGTTGTGGGAAGGCTGGGTTCATCATTTTCGCGCTGGCGTATCACCTCTTTTTCATAATCGAGTAAGTCTTGATTGTCGGGCTCTATCGTTTTGGCGAAGGCAATGTTGTCCAGGGTGTATTCGTGGGTGCAAAATAATTTGGTTTCAGGCGGCAACGTTTTAATGCGGGTTAATGAATCGTGCATTTGCTCAGGCGTGCCCTCGAATAACCGACCACAGCCTACGTTAAATAATGTATCACCACAAAACAGCAGCTGCTGGATCGGATGATGGAAGCTCAAGTGATCTAATGTATGGCCGGGGATATGATCAACCGTGAATTCACCTGCAAAACCGCGCACGTTGATTTTATCGCCTTGGTGCACCGGGTGGGTCACAATGCCATTGCCGACTGTTTTCGGGCCATAAATGGGTATGTTGCCATGCTTGCGGGCAAAGGATTTGATCCCGCCGACATGATCATTGTGGTGGTGGGTGACAAAAATAGCCGTGGGCTTTAGCTTTTCTTTTGCGATATGGGCTAAGACTTCTTTGTGAGAGCCCGGATCGACCAATACAGCCTGACCGGTCGAACTCTCAATGATCCAAACATAATTATCATTTAAGATGGGAACTGCGACGACATTGAACATTTGCTTTCCTAACTTGCTACCCTACACCTGCTCTCATAGAATACACGCAATGGACAAACAAATTAAGACCAAACAGGAACTGTTTACTAGCTGGTTACTCTCTAGCCCGGGGAGACGCTTGCGTAAAGCGCAATGCGCCTTGCTTGAGAGCTGGCTGCAGGGCTGTTATGGCTACCACATTTGTCAGCTGGGTCTGACCGAGTTTGACGACTGGCTGGCACATTGTCGAATTGGTCATCAAATAGGGCTTGAGCTCCGGCTGTCTGAAGTGACTAAATATTTTTCACCCCTAGTGGCCCAGCATAAAGCTCTACCCTTTGCGGATGAAAGTGTTGATTGTGTGTTTATGCCACATACTCTGGAGTTGACCGAGCATCTTGAAGCCACTATTGATGAGGCTTGGCGGATCCTTATTCCAAATGGCAAACTGATAGTATTGGGATTGAACCCTCATGGCTGGTGGCAAGTGGCTCGTTTTCTAACGCTGGGGCGTTATCCTTCGCCACTTAAAGGGCGAGCGCTAAGTAAAAATTGTTGTTATCGTGAATTAAATTTGCTCCGCTTTACCCCGATGAAAAGCGCATATATATCAGTCTGGCCTGAGTTACCATTTGCACGGTTTCCATCTTTACGAGAAAAAGCCGAATCCTTGTGCCAGCAGTGTTTTCCGTCATTGGGGATGGGTTTTGCATTGCTCTTAGAGAAGAGAGCCTCTACACTTACCCCCATCCGCCCGACGTGGGCGGTAGGGCCTGCAAGGGTACGAGAGATTGGGGTAAGTGAGACTATGCGCTATGACGACGAATGAGCAAGTTGAAATCTTTACTGACGGTGGTTGCCGGGGCAACCCTGGGGTTGGTGGCTGGGGAGCATTACTGCGCTTTCGTGGTAGTGAAAAGCACCTCAAGGGCGCTGAAGAATACACGACGAATAATCGCATGGAACTGACGGCGGCTATCGAAGCCTTACGCTCATTGACACGGCCTTGTAAAGTGAAGCTCATCACTGATTCCAAATACGTGAAAAATGGTATTACCGAATGGTTACCTGGTTGGAAAAAGAAAAATTGGCGTACTGCCTCAGGTAAAGAAGTCAAAAATAAAGATCTCTGGATCGCGCTAGAGGAGTTGATTCAGATGCACGAAGTGGAATGGGGCTGGGTCAAAGGTCACAGTGGACATACCGAAAATGACTTGGTGGATGCACTTGCCAACCAAGCAATGGATGAGTTTAGCCGATCATGAGACGACAAATCACATTAGATACGGAAACTACCGGATTGGATCCTAAAGAGGGGCACCGTATCATCGAACTTGCCTGCGTGGAATTACTTGATAGACGAGTCAGTGGTAATAATTTACATCTCTATTTTAATCCTGGCAGAGAAGTTGATCTGGGGGCGGAGCAAGTTCATGGCATTACGCGCGAGATGCTTAAAGATAAACCGCGGTTTAGTGAATGTATCGATGAGTTTCTTGCGTTTATTGATGGCGCAGAAGTGATTATTCACAACGCACCGTTTGATGTGGGCTTTATTAACCACGAGTTTCGTATCGCGCGGCGAGAGCTGGGCGGACTGGAGCGCTATTGTCAGGTGACAGATACCCTGGTAATGGCAAGGGCACTGTATCCTGGGCAGCGAAACTCATTAGATGCTTTGTGTAAGCGTGTTGGGGTAGACAACTCACACCGTCAATTACACGGAGCGTTACTCGATGCTGAGTTACTTGCTAGTGTCTATCTTGGGATGACCGGGGGGCAGAAAGCATTAGCCATTGAAGCTGAGGCGGTGATCCCTAAAAATCAACAATTGCACACTAGTGTAGAAACAGGTACGCTCGATGAGAGCATTTCGTCGAAGCTAAAGGTAGTTTTAGCGACTGATGAAGAAAATAAAGCCCACGAGGCAAGGTTAGCTGCAATCGCAAAAAGTGCGAAAAAAGCCAGCCTTTGGAGTCAATTAACGAACGAACAAGAGTAAAGGATCCATGAGTCAAAAAACACACAAAGATAACGTTGCCGTCACCCTCATTGTGTCGGTTTTAGTGTTTGGGGCGCTGTTTGCGTTTTGGGGGGTGAAGAAGATCATGATTGCGCGTTATATGTCGCATTTTTCGCCTCCGCCGGTTGCGGTATCCGCCACGAAAGCGACCATGCAGTCCTGGCAACCGAAAGTGTTTGCTGTGGGGACGTTAGTAGCCAAACAAGGTGTGGATATTACACCGCAAGTGGCTGGGATCATTAATAATATTTACTTCAAATCAGGTGAAGAAGTGCATGCGGGTCAATTGTTAGTTTCTCTTGATATGCAAGTGGAGCAGGCGGGGCTTGAGAACTTCCAGGCGGGATTAAACCTTGCCAAGATAGACTACAAACGTCTGCAAAAACTTTACCTAGAGAAAGGAACTTCTAAGTCTTCACTGGATACAGCTTTTGCTAAATTAGAACAAGCTAAGGCAGAAGTAGATAAGACAAAGGCGACGATTAATTACAAGAACATTCGTGCGCCATTCTCAGGACGTCTTGGTATTCGTGAGATAGATAGAGGGCAGTATGTGCAGCCTGGCAATAAGCTAGTGACATTGCAATCACTCGATAGCTTGTACGTTGATGCGCAGTTACCTGAACATTACTTCGCAAAAGTCCACAAAGGACAAGACGTGATCGTGACCTCAGATGTTGTCAAGGGTTATCAATTTAAAGGTAAAGTGATAGCGGTCAATGCCAAAGTCTCAAATGATACACGCACTCTACAAATTCGCGCCCAGATAGACAATAACGCGCATCGCTTATTGCCAGGAATGTTTGCCAACGTTGATATTTTAGAGCCAGTACAAAATAGCATAGTGACAGTACCACGTACGGCGATCACCTATACACTTTACGGGGATTCTGTGTATGTTGTCGAACATAAAGGTAAAGACAAACTAGGTAAACCTCTGTTAAAGGTTATGCGCACCTACGTGAAGCCGGGTGAAGTCAGAGGAAACGAAGTACAAATTTTATCTGGACTCAAAGCTGGACAAGAAGTAGTGACTTCTGGGCAGCTCAAGCTTAACAATGGAGCTCGTATTGTGATCTCCAAAATCAAATCATAAGGTCATCAATGAAGTTTACAGATCATTTTATCGAGCGTCCTGTACTTGCAACAGTGATTAGCTTGCTGATATTTATTTTTGGTTTGCGTGCTATTACTTCACTGCAGGTACGCCAGTTCCCGAATCTTGAGAATACCGTGATCACGATCTCGACGGCTTATCCTGGGGCGAGTGCGGATGTGATTCAGGGTTTTATCACCGGTCCGATAGAGAAAGCCATCGCGAGTGCTGAAGGGGTGGATTACCTCACCTCAACGAGCTCGGATAGTGTGAGTACGATTAAGGCGCATATCCGTCTGAATTTTCCACCCAATAAAGCGCTGACGGAAATTATGGGGAAAGTTGCCGCTGTTCGTAACTCATTGCCGCGTGAGAGTAATCAGCCGGTGATTCAAAAGGGATCGGGGCGTGGGACGTCACTGATGTATATCGGCTTTAACAGTGACACGATGAGTGCCGAGCAAATCACCGATTATATTTCACGTATTGTTCAACCAAAACTCGAAACCATCAAAGGGGTAGGCGAAGCGCAAATCTTAGGGAAGCAGACTTTCTCG
>JAUHZG010000105.1 GCA_030425845.1 Gammaproteobacteria bacterium | reverse complement strand
TAGGGTTTGTCTTAGCGACGAATGGTTTAGCCAACGAAAACGGCTATAACGATGGTCTATTGCAAGAGTGCAATCGCTCTGGGGAGCTCGGTGATCAAGGGTTAGCAAGTTTGCATGAGTTGAGTTTAGTGCGTGGCGCGGCGTTTGGCTTTGCTTTTGTCCCTGTGGTGTTTGCTATTGCGTGGTACTTCATGGCGCATAGTCTAGGGCAGCGTGAGGTGCGTAATCTAGATCGAGAGGCAGAACAGTCTGTGAGCGGTGCGCGAAGAGCTCACTGGCCTAGTAGGACAGAGGTGAGCGGTGGTGCTGGATCGCGTTATTGTGCTTACGACGAGAGTGCTAGTGCTGCTCCCGGAATATCTTATGCGGTGTGGGCTGCGGGGGCGCTTAATCTTAGGGAGGTGGTCCCCACAAGAGGAGATGTCGATGATTCGGCAAGTCGCTTAGAAAGTGGTGGATGTGAGGCAACCGCACAATCAGCAACAGTGGTTAGACTGAAGAAACCACCTGTTAATATTCCTCCTTTAGATTTTAGTAGTATTGAGCTAGATCCGGGTAGTCCAGGCCTTCCCAGAGCCCCTGACTCTGAGGGGGGAAGCGGGGATGCCTCGGGGCAGCAACCGGGATCAGGTAGCGTTACGTCAGTGGCTTCTTTTGGCTAAGTCCTACTTATCTTTAGGACGTAACCTACCATTTTTTGATTGGATAGTTCGGTCAAGCCGAACTATGGCACGGTGGTGGATTACGCGCTGCGCGCTAATCCCCCCTACGTCAGGGTAACGCTTATTTCTTACGCCGGATTTCTTTGTGGATTTGTTTGTAGCCTTTCACCCACGGTTTGTAACGTCGTAAGCTTGCCGGTAGGCGTCTGATGGCTGCACTAGCCGCCGCACGCGATCGGTACTGGCCTGTGACAGCCACATACCAGCGTACACCACTGCGCCACGTGCGATACTCGTAAAGCTTACTACGCAACCCTTGATTACGCAGTTGGCGCAAACTAACACGCTGGACGGCTGCCATCAGCTGTATCGCATAACGTCGTGAGTTCACGTTGAGTAGTGCCCGCTCGTCACTTGAGAGAGTACGGTTACTTGGTAAAGACGGTTTTGCGTGTTTAACCGGCTTGGCTTTTTTCACCGGTGTCGGTTTAGCGCGGCTGATAGGGGTGAGCGCTGCACGAGTGGTTACGGGGGCTTTTTTCGCTTTGACTAATTTTTCATAAGGTGAGTTCGGCTTTAAGGTCGTCACGGTCTTCGGCGTAGCTTTTTCCCGAGTGATAGCAGGTAAGCTCGCCTGAGTGGTAACGTTGCGATCGCTAGCAAGGCTATTTTGCTTGATAGCTTTTAACATTTTCTTGTTCGCTATCACATTCTCTGTATGCGCTTTTTCTTTATCGACTCTTTGAGGTGTCGCTTTGGGAGAAGCGCCAGTGCTGCTTGACTCCTCGCGTGAGAGAGAAGAGGCAATCCCCTCAGGTTTTTTCACAAGAGGAGCCGGTTTGGGTTTAGGGGCCGGCGTGGGTTGTGTCACAACCGTTTCTTTAATCGGGGACTTCTCGGCAGGCTTGGTCTTATCGACACTGCCTTCGCGTAAGTTAGGTAGATCAGCGCGTGTGGTGATGGCCACCGGGCTGGGGGCGGTTTTTTTCGAGGCTGGCTTGGTCGGAGCCGTCTTCGCGGGGATGGCGAGCGTTTGTGTTTGCTCGGCATTCGTGTCTTGTGCTTGTTGTTCGTAAAAATCAGCGACAACGCTGACCGCGATAAACGCAACCAACAAGATTAACGCGCCAATAATCGTGCGTTTGTGATTTTGCCAAATGCCACTAAAACGCCCACCTTTACTGGTGGCACCTACCTCTGCATCACACATGACTTGTTTGCAGACGTTATTGATTCGTCCTGGGATCCCACCGGAGGTTTTCCATATTTTGCCAATGTCACCGTGTGACAGGGGAAAATCTCCCTTGAGTCCATTGGCCAGCAGTAACTCTCGCAAATACTGCTCGGTTTGTGATTGGTTTAGCGGTTCCATCTCAATCAAGTGATACAGCTCTTTTAGATCGTCGTCGCTGGCGGTAAGTTTCTCGAGTTGGCTTAGCAGTTCCGGATCGCCAAACAGCAGCACGTGGAAATTCATTTGATCGTCAGACTGATTAACGATGGCTTCTAGTAATAATTGCAGCGTGGCAGGCGGCAGCAGATGTGCATCATCGAGGACTAGCAATGATTGCTGATCGAGAAATTGCAGAGCTTCGATTTGTTTCTCGAATTGTTTTTCAGGCTCTGTTTCATCTTCAGGGATCGCTACTTCAAACGCAAAGTTAATCAGTGAAACTAATTGTCCGGGTGTGAGCTTATCGCTAGCACTGTCGTGGTGAGCATACACCGATTCACTGTCGGTATTTTTAAGATAGCGGTGTAAGAAAAAGCTTTTACCCACGCCTTGTGGACCGACGAAAGCAATAAGGACGTTATTAAAGTGGATGAGATGGTTGATCAGATCGATGTTCGCGTCATTATCAGACAAGCTTAAGTAGATCTCAGGATCTTCGGGATAGTGTTCAGTAAACGGATCTTGCGCAAGGTTAAATTTTTTCCAATAGGGGAGGTTATTCAGCTCGTCCGAGGAAGGGCTTGCCTTAGTGCTGGAGGATTTCATTTTAGCCATATTTTGCTCTTAAATTAATCGATATTCATCGATATGTCGTTGAATTAACGCTAGATCACTGCATGGGTAAATTCTAGCGCTTGCCAGCGCGTCTAACAACACTAAGTTGATGTTGTCTTGGCTATTTTTCTTATCGCGCTTCATGGTTTCCAGCATCTTGCTTCCATTCGTGCCTAACGGCAGCTCTCTAGGCAAGTCGCATTGATAGAGTAGACGTTGCAAGCGCTTGCGTAGACTTGGATCTAAGCCAAGTTCTTGCTCAGAAAAATAGCAAGCGAGCAAACAGCCAATAGCGACTGCTTCTCCATGTAAGACTTTTCCAAAACCCTGGCAGTGCTCGATGGCGTGGCCGTAGGTATGACCCAAGTTCAGTAAAGCTCTACAGCCTTTTTCTTTCTCATCTTGAGCAACGATGTTTACTTTGAGCTGTACACTTTGCCGAATGAGGTGAACAAGGCTGGCTTTATCAAGCATTAAGATAGCCTCGATATTGGTTTCTAACCAATCAAAAAAATCTGCGTCAAATAACAAGGCCATTTTGATCACTTCAGCTAGCCCAGCACGAAACTCACGTTTGGGTAAGGTAGTGAGCGTCTCAATATCGATAGCAACCATTTGGGGTTGATGGAAGGCGCCTATCATGTTTTTACCCAAAGGATGATTGACGCCAGTTTTACCACCAACACTAGAGTCGACCTGCGCTAAAAGTGAGGTTGGGAGCTGAATAAAGTCCACACCACGCTGATAGCAGGCCGCCGCAAATCCGGTGATATCACCCACAATGCCTCCCCCTAAGGCGACCAGTAAGCAGTGGCGGTTGAATCCCGCAGCAAGGAGTTTTTGCCAAATCATTTCACACGTGCTTAGGGTTTTATGCGTTTCGCCGGTGGGAATTTCTATTAAGCTATTGCCTGCTTGCATTAACCAGGGGGCTAGCTTGGGTAGATAGTGTTCGGCGATAGGCGCATTGGAGATCACTAAAACTTGTCTGTCAGCGCAGTAGGGAGCGAATAAAGACTCATCGCTTAGAAGCTTTTCACCGATGAAGATTGGGTAGCGACGCGAACCGGTGTCAACTGTTAGCGTCGCTTGTACCCCTGCCATTAGGCTTGGTGGAAGGCTGATTGTGTGATCACCTTCGGTGTAATGAAGATGAGTAACTCACTTTCAGTATTATCGACACTGCGTTCACGGAACAAGTGACCGATAATCGGAATTGAGCTAAAGAATGGCACACGTTGGAAGCCATTTGAGTGGGATTGTTTGTAAATGCCACCTAAGACAATGGTGCCACCGTTATCTACTAAGGCTTGCGTTTTTACCATTTGTGTATCGATAGCCGGTACCCCGAGTACTTCACGTGAGTTAGGACTGTCTTGGTTCACTTGGATGTCCAAGATGATCTTATTGTCAGGCGTGATCTGTGGGGTAACCTTGATACCCAATACCGCTTTCTTGAAGGAAACAGAGGTCGCACCAGATGAAGTGACCTGCTGGTAAGGGATCTCTTCACCGTCCTCGATCACCGCTTCTTGTTTGTTTGAGGTGATAAGACGTGGGCTAGAGACGATGTTCCCTTTACCTTCGGCTTCCATTGCTGAGAGCTCTAAGTCAAGCAAGTAGCCACGACCTAGGTTTGCGAGTGCCACACCAATGTGTGATGTAGCCGCCCCTGCTGGCAAGTCAACATTGAGGCGGTTAGCTGTGCTGGCGTTGCCTCCGTTGCGGATGGTGTTTGCACCCTCTAATGTACCCGTTAATGGAATGTTGTTCTTCGTGACACCAAAGCGCACACCGATGTCACGCTCAAAGTTACGGTTGACTTTGACGACGCGTGCTTCGATGAGTACTTGGCGGACTGGGACGTCAAGACGTTGTACCAACTGACGTACTTCTTCTAGGTTTTTCGCGGTGTCGCGTATCCATAAAGTGTTGGTGCGGTCATCGACACTCATAAAGCCACGTGAAGAGAGCAGTGACTGAGCATTTGCTCCAGTTGAACGGATCAGCGCAGAGATATCAGAGGCTTTTGCGTAGTTCACTTGGATGAACTCGGAATGCAAAGGTGCGAGCTGTTGAAGCTGTTTCTCTGCTTGCAGTTCTTTTTGTTCTTGCGCGGCCATCTCACTTGCTGGGGCAATCAGCAGAACATTACCAATCTTACGTTCAGCAAGGCCACGCGCTTTTAAGATGATGTCTAATGCTTGATCCCAAGGCACATGGTGCAAGCGCAGAGTGACACTGCCGTTGACCCGATCACTAGTGACGATGTTAAGGCCGGTAAACTCAGCAAGAAGCTGGATGATGGCTCGGACTTGAATGTTTTGGAAGTTCAAAGAAATACGCTCACCGTGGTAAGTCTTTTTCTTGAGGCCATTGGCAGTACGATTGTTGCTGATAGGACTAATGTCTATCACAAAATCGTTATTGACTTGATACGCCAAGTGGGTGAACTCTTTGCGAGAGTTGATTTTGACTTGGATGTCTTTGCCAACCTGATGCAAGGAGACTGAAGAAACCGGTGTGTCAAAGTCTGTGACATCAAGCTTGCGCTGTAAGCGGCGTGGTAAATAACTGTGAATTAAGTCAACAAATAAGTTGTTGGAGCGTCGCTCGATATCAACCGGGATGTGATTATCCGAGAGGTGCAAGACTACCTGCGCACTTCCATTCTTGGTGCGGCGAAAATCGATATTTTTTAAATCATGCTTTTTACCAACTCGCTTGTGATGCTCGATAATCGAATTAGGCTTACGCGAAAGCACTGTCTCTTTGGGAGATTTTTGGCCGATTGTCACGACCAGCTTGTTACCTCTCACTTTTGAGCGGTATTGGATGTGTTTTTTAAGTTCAACTACAAAGCGCGTTTCGTCGGCACTCTGTACCGTGGAATATTGATAAATCGGGCCCATGTTTATCTTATCTGTCTTGGTCTTAAGCGCATTTTGTGTGCCTTTAAAGTCAAAGACTAAGCGTTTAGGATCTTTGGTGACAAAGCTTGAGGGGCGTTTGCCAAGTGGCCTTGCAAAGCGGAAGGTTAAGACCATCTGGCCACTCTTCTTATATTTATGGGCGACATCAAGCAGACGGTTGTGAAACTTAACAGGTTTGACTAGCTGGATAGGTACCGCTGTTGGGTGGTGCTTGGGTTTGGCTGTAACCTGTTTCGCACGTGATGGTTTGCTGGGAGCCGGTGTTGGCTTTGCGGGCACTGGTGCAGACGTACTACTGAGCTGACTATTTAGCTCAGGCGTGGCGGCAAGCGATAGGGCGCTGACTGCCAACATCGAGCCCATTGCTAACCTAAGTAGCGTTTGTCGTTTTAATTTCATGTGCCTCTTCCCCAATACTTCACTTGATTAGCGTGATCCTAAGACCAAAGCTGCGGGCCTTTTTTCCCAGCCATTTGGTCCTTTCACTGTTTCGACGATTTTAACTTCATCGCCTGTAATTGAAACGATCTGTCCGTGGTTCAGCCCTATGTAGCCACCCATCTTGATCGGCTGTACTTTACCATCGGGTGTTTGCACTAAAGCCCACATGGCGTGATTTTTCGCAAGCGTACCCACCATGCGCAAGGAATCTAACGCATAAGACTCAAGCGGTTCTTTGACGCGGTTGAGATCAGGTTGGAACGATTGATTGTTGTTGATGACTAAGCGCTTAAACGGGCTGCGCTTGTGCGCAGAGGAATAAGTATGCGTGGCAATGGGTTTGAACGAGGGGATCGGCTCAATCTGCTTGCTTGGGCGAGATTTTACTTTCTTAATATAGCGATGTAGCTCTTTAGAGTTACCACCACACGCACACAAGCTAAGACTTAGCACGGCAGTGATGCTAAGCGACAGCCATTGTCGACGTTTTAATTGAGTCACGTTCATTCGTCCTAACACACGTAGTTACTTCCATCGTATTGTAATTTGACGCGAAGTGCAATTTTGTGCACGCGTACATTACTCCACATAACGATAGGTCTTCGCGGTGATCGACATGAGAAGTCTTTCACCACTAGTACCACTCGCTTTATTGCCCTTTTTAGTGCCGCTACCTTTTTTCGCGTTGTACGGCGTGATTTTAAAATCACCAAGCGTCACAATCCTTGGTAGAGCGGCCACCTGGCTGACAAAAACTCCAAACTGATGGTATGTGCCGACTACTTCAATTTTGATGGGAAGTGTGACGTAGAATTCTTTCTTTTTCTCAGCAAGAGGTTTGAAAAGCAAAAAGTGTAGGCCACTTGCCGTACCGACTTTAGAGATGTCTTCAAGTAGGCCGGGAACTTCGGTTTCTTCTGGTAGTCGACGTAATAGCTCACCGAAAGATTTCTTGATCTCGATTAATTGTTTTTTGTATTCTTCAAGGTTTGAAGCTTGATGGCTCTTTTTTTCAAATTTCTGGCGGTGTGTACGTTCTTTTTTCTGTTCTTTCTTGAGAACTTTAAGCTGTGCGCGCGTATCAAACCAAAAGGCGAGCCCAATCACCGCGACACAGAGCAAACTAATGATCACTGCCTTGACGGTCCAGGGAAAGGTGCCAATATTATCGAAACTGAGTTCATCTAAATCCACTGCACTATCCTTCTTTTTTTTCTTTGATTGGGTTCTTGATTTTGAGTTTTAGGACAAAGTCTTTCATTGATTTGCTTGCAATATTCTTGCTGGACTTGCCTTTGATCTCTTTTAGACGCGATGATTCAACCCAGTCATCGTTATCAATGCGACGCATGAGCGAGGAGACTTGTGTGTTAGACTCCGCGTAGCCTGAGATATTCATGTTTTTGCCTTTGCGTGAGATAGACTTCACGAAAATGCCATCTGGAATAATATTTACCATACTATCGAATAAGTGAACGGTAAGAGGGCGGTTGGTTTGCAATTCTTGGATTACGGTCATACGTCCGACTAACTGTTCTTTCTCTTTTTGGAGTGTTTTGATCTTTTTAATACGGATATTGAGCGTTTTGATTTCCGCTTGTAGGATGGCGTTGCGATTTTTTTGATTACTAATCGACGTGCTGAAGTACACATGCATCAAAATCACCAC
>JAUHZG010000104.1 GCA_030425845.1 Gammaproteobacteria bacterium | reverse complement strand
CTCACTCGCGCGATTAAATATAGCGATGGTATCGCGATGACACAGGGGCAAGATAAAGGTAAGGTCCTACAGTATTTGCTTAATAAATACAGCGCTAGAAAAGAAGCTATCAAAGCGATTGTCTTTGTAGATGACACACAAAAAAATGTAACCAACGTGGCTAATGCGTTTAAAGATTCCAACATACGCGTGGATATCTTTCATTACAATTACTTAGCTAAGCGTGATGCCGATTTTGCGGCTAACGTCGGGGGCGAGCAAGACACGACTAATGCCCGTTGGTTGCGTCTAAAGAAAGTGCTCAAGTCAACCGTTGATAACAATGGCGCGATTTCCTAAGCCACCGTTTCAGTAGGGATCATGCGCTGATCTCACTCTAGATAATGTGTGTTTGGGTGCTAAGAATCTCTTAATCTTTAGGGTTTATAGTTAAATCAAATGCTAGTGGAGAACGAGCCATGCCACATTATGACACTATACAAAACGGGATCACCACACTCGTTGGTACCTATCAAAAAGCAGCGACCGCCCTCTATCGTGAGTTAATACTCAAAGAAGATGGGGGCAATCAGTTAGCGTCACTCGAGCAAGAACGCCAGGAACTACTCGGGGCTATCGATGAGATTGGTGACGCACTTTATGCCAGGTATGAAGCTCTAAAGGACACGTCACCTGTAAAAGCGAAAGAACTCAAATCGCAACTCGAAGAGGTGACGGCATTACGATTGCAACTTGAAGCATTGGCTGCCGATGAGCCACTATTGGCCGTTCGAGTGACGGATTGGGTAGCGGCCGATAAGGTGCAATTTGATTCTTTGCTAGCAGAACGCGGGGACTATGATGCGTTTCATCTGCGATATTATTCAAGCTTGAGTGAGGTGGTAGAGGCAATCTATTACCATAGCAAACAATCCATCTTGTGTGCTGATTTTTCAAAAACGAAAGGACAAGAAATCTTTAGTCACGCAACGACCTACTATCACCAGTTAGAGCGTATGGCTCACAGAGACATCCTAGGGGCACACTCAGAGGAACTTATCGAGCAAGCGATCACTCGCTGGGCACATATAATGACTGCCCTGCAAGCAAAGGGAGATTTTCAATCAGCCCATGCAATCTATTTCTTATTGATGACAAATGAGATCAGACGACTTCATCCCGCGCTGGGGATCCCTAGCAACAAAAGTGTAGAGGACTATGCTAATGAGAAAGCTCTCACCAATGATCAAAAGGTAGTAGCGGATCTTATTAAGCCTGCACAAGAACTCTTTTCTAGCGAAAAAAATTGCAAAGCGCAGAGAGACGCGGTTGCCACTCGCCCTGATGCAATCCCGTTTGTGGGGACTTATTTAGGGGACGAAGAGTTTGCTAGGCAAAACATGCGTAAGTGTGAGAGTGCGGTGGAAGCGTTTGCAACAAAAGCGTCGGCACAGCTTAGTGGCGAGGAAAGACGTCAACTGGGCGTCTTCGAAAAGAGCAAGGCAACCCTCACAGAGATCAGGCAGTTCAGCCCTGTACGAGAGTGTATTAAGGGGCTAGAACAAGGCGCGCTGGAGAAACCTGCTAGAGCGAACGCCTTTATTGAGTTAAGTGCAGAGCCTAGTGTGTCACATGAAAGGATGCAACCATTTGCTGAAGAGGCTAGATGGAAGCTATCAAATGAGCGTGCTTCTGGACGTGGAGAGAACTTCCACTATTCCAACGCAAGGGTAAAGCCTGTCTTACAAAAGCATACGCGCTTGCATGTTATCCCTAAACTTAACAAAGACACGAAAAAGTTAACCCTATTGCAACGTATAGCTGGATTTTTTAGGTACATACGCTTGAAATTGAAAAGTATGCGAAATAAAAAGTCTTCTCGTGCAACGACGACGCGGCAGATGAGTATTGAGCTGGGTGCTTTACCTGGACGGCCGGCTGCTCAAGCGGCACAAAAAGTCGTGGCAGAAGGGGCGCAAGCACGCGTGCGAGATGAGAAAGTCGCGCAGGCGGTGGCAAGTGCGCGTGAAGAGCTACAACGTTTACGAGAGCCACTAAAACCTGAAAATAGGGAGAGGGTGAAATCTTACGAAACCGCAGCTAAACCCACGCAGGATCTTATCAACGTGACGTTACTCATGCCTGCCTATCTACAGCTCATGACCTTCACTCAAGTGGTGGCTGGCTGGCTAGTGACCGCTTGCGCGGCGATTGGGCTGGAGCGAGCGAAGTTGCCGGATGAACTTGCGACGTTGGATACCTTGAGAACCTCAATTAGCAATCAAATCGCATAGAGGTAGCGGGTGTCGGTTACAGCTACCGTTTCTAGGATTATTTGTGATGAGGTGCTCGCAAAACTTGTACGCGAATAAAAACACTTGCTGTTTTGGTGGTGCCTCTTATCTGACGACGGCGTATGGTCGCATTGCGTGCGGCGGCACCGGCAAGAGGAACCCAACGATTGACAGGAATCGTCACCGTCGTTCCCACACTTTGTGAACGTATCGAGTTGTAGTCACTATTGTTGCGAGTTTGCAGTTGCTGATCAATTTTGACTGACACTTTATCTTGGCTGGTTAATCGTGGCGTGACATAAAAGCCACTTATCATGGCCCGATACTGAGTACCAACCACGGTGTTATTCGCATTCATCGAAATGGTGGTGTAAGGGATCTCTTTGCCGAGAGTGATATACGCTCGCTCGCCATCAAGGACTTGCACGGACTGCATTTCATTTGCATTGCGTGCTCGACCAACCGTCTCGCCGTAAACATATTCGCGGCGGTTATTAAGCGCATGGCTTAGTTTGATGGAAACCACTAATTGCTTGGCGGGCTTATCAAACGCACGGACAGCTGCCATGACTTCGCGCATGGTGCTAGGGGACGTTTTGACAATTAATGTGTAGTCATGGCCCGTGAGGGTATCGCCTCTTTTCATCAAAGGTTTTACTAGTGGCATGATAGCGGCTGCTTGACGATGTTTTAACGTGATAATTTTAAACTGGGTGTTGGCCACTCCCACTGACAAACCAAGTACACACAGAAGGAATAGTACCAGTGTGCGTGATAGGAGCGTTGGTAAGCGTTGTGAAGGCATCGCGTTTAGACCGCTCTACCGACAACACCGACGCCCGCTAAGCTAAGATCCATACTGCGGTAGTGTGATGACTTAAGTGATTGCTTGGCGTACGTTTCGCGATGAGGAGGTTTTGGTGCGGGGACCGTGCTGGCACAGCCAGCCAATAAAAGGGTTAACGCAACAGCGCCTGCAGTAATGAGTGAGTGAGACATAATTGGCATCCTTGTAATTTTGCATCCCGGTGAACTGATAGTCTGACACAGTCTTTTAGGAAAGGGAACTGTCCTTGCCTAGAGGCTACGCTGCCAAGCTTGACCTTGGGAGATAAGCTCATAATTATCGTTATATCGGAGAGGCCTTTTCCCCGGGGAAAATAATGTTTTGTCATCCGATGCGCTTTTTGTGTCATCCCCGGCTTGATCCCCTGCGAGGACAGGCCGGAGGACCTAATATGATTGGATAGTCAGGCCTGTCCTCGCAGGGGAGCAAGCCGGACTATGACAGCGTTTATTGGACTATGGCTTAGTGGGCAGTCCACCATTGAGTGGTAGGTTGCGCTTGGTGCACCAGTGTAAGACTTAAAGTAAATTGATGAGGTGATCCCTTAGCAAAAAGCGGATTAAGCTAAGGACAACGACAGAGCCTCCCACGACTAATAACACATGGTTGTCCCAGTGTTCTAGGGTTAATCCCACGGCAAGACCGGCGGCAGGCGGATGCTCAAAATCAAATGTCACCATAGTAAAGGTCGCAATGAACAAAGCAAGGCTGCCAGCTAAAATATAAAGGTCATTGTTCGCCACCAAAAAATCATAGCGTAGAAGCATGTGAATACAATAATTGCCAGCAACGCCGCTGGCAATTCCGCAAGCATACCCCCCCAGTAAGCGTCTTGGGGTTGCCATTTCAGAGGTAGGGATGGCAAAGATTAAAAAAGTACTGGCGGCAACGGCACTGACACCAATTCCACCTAACACATCCATCGTGGATAAGTGTCCCATACAGACTAGAGCAGCTAGGGTAAAACAATAAGCACTTAGCGATTGAGTAAGGTATTTCGCGTTGAACTTATTGAAGCGTGACACGTGAGCGGGTCCTCTTTTTATCAATCATCACCAGGGAGATAATCGACTAACTGGCCACTCGTGCGGCGTAGGCGATTACTTACCATCTTAATGATATTTTTTAATAAGATCACGGCTAGAGTCGGTGTTTCTTCTACCATGCGCTCAAAGTCATCTCCTTTGAGCGCAAGGATGTGTGTGTGAATTTCAGTGGTGGCGGTGGCAGAGCGAGGACTTTTATCTACCAGCATCATTTCACCAAAGACTTTACCTTGTGTTAGTGTCGCGAGAGTCACTTGTGAGCCTTCGCCATTATCTTTGGTGATTTTGATGCGGCCTTTAACGATAATCCCAAGAAAGTTCTCCGTGGAGAGTTCTTCAAAAATGACGGTGTCTTCTGGGATCTCATAGGCCGTGAGGTAGGTGGCAATGTGATTGATCTGCTCACGCTCAAATTCACCGTACCAATCTGTGGAATCTAGCGCATCGGCTCTGTCTTCATGGCTGAGCTGTACTTTGTATTTTTCCATAGGCATAGCCAGGTCCTCGCTTGTGATAAGTCACACTATATCCATTCTACTTGAGTTTGCATGTTTCTAGCGTCGACATTTTCCCCTGTCGCAGAAGTTATCAAGCTCCCAATAGTGCTGAGACTATTCGTCGCTTTCTAATTCTGTGACAGGGACAAATGGCTTTGCTATCAATCACGCAAATTCAAGTAACATGGGTATATTTCTCTAATTATGGCACAGATTCAACAGGTTGGCTTGCAAGCCGCCTATAAGTGCCTGTCTTACCACTCAATCCCCCCTTCTTCTCGCCCAAAAGGGTATGTTATAGTGGCCGCGCTAAGTTAAGGAGCATTGCAATGACGATTTCGACTTCCATCATGGAACTATTTGGCCAGTCGCCAATCACCCCACTCGAGGAGCACATGGACAAGGTGGCGCGCTGCGTGAAGCTGCTTGCTCCCTTTATGCAAGCGGTGCGAGCAGGCGAGTGGGATAAAGCTCGCGAGCTACGTGACTCCATCGCAACCATTGAGCGTGAAGCGGATAACTTAAAACGTGAGCTACGTTTGCATTTACCAAAGTCCTTATTCATGCCGATTGCACGTACTGACTTGCTAGAGATGATCACGATGCAAGATAGGATTGCTAACAAAACCAAAGACATCGCAGGTATCGTTTTAGGAAGACGTATGTCCTTACCGGAATCAGTCTGGCCTCGATATGAAGAGCTTATGAGCGTGAGTATGCAAACAGTGGGAAAAGCGGCTGAAGCGATACAAGAACTTGAGCAATTGCTTGAAGCCGGTTTTCGCGGTATTGAAGTGAAACGTGTAGAAGAAATGATAGTCGATGTCGACAGGCTCGAGCATGACAGTGATGACTGCCAATCCCAAGTGTATAACGCTATTTTTGCGATTGAGTCTGAGCTTGCACCAATTGATGTTGTATTTTTATATCGATTGGTTGAATGGACTGGTGACATTGCTGATAAAGCACAAAATGTTTCGGGTCAATTAAATGTAATGATTGCAAGATAAGTAAGAGAAATTAATTAATGAATACATATGTAATACTCGCCTGCGTAATTGGGTTGATGATGACTTGGGGTGTTGGTGCGAATGACTTAGCTAACATTATGAGTACCGCAATGGGTTCTAACTCACTCTCCGTACGCAAAGCGATTGTTATAGCGATTGTCTTTGAGTTTGCAGGGGCTTTCTTTGGCGGAACGCATGTCAGTAATACGATTCGCAGTGGGATCATTTCTTCGACGGCGTTTATGCACGATCCTTCACTCCTTATTTATAGTATGTTGGCCGTATTGCTGGCGGGAACCACGTGGATGTTGCTCGCGAGTTACCTTGGGATGCCGGTGTCGATCACGAATGCCATCGTCGGCTCCTTAGTGGGTGTGGGTGCGGATGTCTTTGGTCTCAACGCGTTGCACTGGGGTAAAGTCGGCGCGATTGCGATAAGTTGGTTAACCTCACCGTTGATAGCGGGTGTGGCGGCGTTTCTATTATTTTTAACCATACAGCGATCGGTGTTTGCCTCTACCGAGCCTGTCGTGAAGATCCGGGCAAAGAGTCCGTTGTATCTGTTTTTAGTTGGCGTTGTGTTAACTAACATGATTGTCATCAAAGGCTTGGCTCACTTTGGGATTGATTTAAGTCGAGGTTGGAACACGCTGATCACGGTAGCAATGGCGCTTATGGTGACTTTAGCAGGGATGTGGAAGATCGTGCGCTTGCCTATTCCCGAGTCGGACTTACCTAAAGATATTTTTGAGTATGTTGAGCGTGTGTTTGCTTTTTTGATGGGGTTGACGGCTTGTGCCATGGTGTTTGCACACGGGTCGAATGATGTTGCGATAGCCGTGGGACCTATCTCGGCGGTGTTTAGTGTTTCACAGGGTTATGTGTCTCAGCACAACGCCTTGCCTGCTTGGGTGGTGTTTATGGCAACCGGTGGGGTGGTGTTAGGGCTTGTCATGTACGGGCGCAAAGTGATTGAAACCGTAGGGCACAATATTACTGCGTTGACGCCATCTCGTGCTTTTTGTGCGACTTTGGCTGCTGCGGCGACGGTGATTGTTTCAACCAGCACCGGGATCCCGGTGTCGGCGACGCAGACGCTAGTGGGAGCTGTGCTAGGTGTTGGGCTGGCGCGTGGGATTGTGGCACTGAATCTTACCGTGGTGCGAAATATCTTTATGTCATGGGTGGTTACGTTACCGGCCGCCTCTCTACTTGCTATTGCCTATTTCCATCTGTTCCACTGGTTATTTAATTGAGAAGAATTTAAGCAATCCTTAAGCTTTGGCTGATATACTGCAGCATAGTTGCTGTACAATTGTTGCTATATTATGCCCCCAAAAGTTCGAAAAAAACCTGTGTTGAGTTCACACCACCGCCCTGAGCGGAGCCTACTTCTAAAGGAGGTGGGAGTGCGTCAAGGGCTTCAGGCTAGAAAGACAGCGCTTAGAAAATTTTTGAGGCGGCCTAGGACGCCTGATGATAATGTCACTCCAGAGCAACTAGATTTAGTCAGAGGGGTTCCTCCCTCGTTCTCTTTAGTCTCGGACACTCCACAAGAGATTGCCAAGAAGAAGTTTGCTCTGTTTCTTAACTACTTAGATTGTGCTGTAGAAGTCTTGCAGTCTGGTGAGTTTGATAGAGGTGAATGGTTAAATCAATTGTTTGCTTGTATAAAGGAAGGGCTAGAGCTTTTTTTACGAAGCGAGGCTCTCTTAGACAAAGACAAGCGAAGATTGATTTACTTTCTTGTCGGGCTTGTTTCTTTTCACCCTCTTGATAACTTTGATAGGTTGACTGAGAAAGACAGAAAGTTAATCTATGATAAGGCTCACGACTTGCTTGAAGATTTAGCCTCACTTATTGGGAGCAGCGGCTTTTCAGCCGATAGACAGCAAGCGCAACCCGTCGAACTTGGGCCTTTAGAAGCATCTTTAGACGACTTGTTTGCTTCAGGCGATGAGTTATTCGAGCCGTTGTCAGTGGTGACGGTTGCCGGAGCCAGTCGCTACAGTGTTCCGTCTGAACACTCAATGGAGACAGTGGATAGGTTTGCGCACTTA
>JAUHZG010000103.1 GCA_030425845.1 Gammaproteobacteria bacterium | reverse complement strand
TTCTGTCAGTGTTTTCTTGGCGACCAACGTGCTCCATTGTACTAAACGCTCGACTTCTCGGCGATAGGAGTTAAATGTGCCGGTACTTCCTTTATAAGAGTGCAAAAAGAAATGTGCGTACTTAACGTCATCACGATGATAGCTTTCATCGTTTGGGTAATGAATTTCACTGAGTTGATGATGCTTAAGTGAATCAAATAACGCAAGAGGCGCTTGTTTCATCGAAGAGATCCTTATATCGTCACTGACCAAGACAGTAGGTGCTCTGTGCCGGTAAAATTTAACCCGGTGGGCAAGGGCACGAGTGTTCCGTCATTTGTTTCTCGGGGTGTGAGCTCACTCGCTGTCTTAGTCATCGTAAACGTTTTTGTAGATTCTGCCAATCCATAAAACTGACAACCATTCGTACTCATGAAGTTCTTGAAAAGTTGTAGCGTTGAGTCAGAGCTAAATTCGCAGCCGGCAGCCTCAAACGCCATTGCATACAAGTTGGGGGCTACTGGCGCGGTATAGCAGCCGGCAGCACAGCCACAGTCGGTGGTTTTATGTGTATGAGGGGCGCTATCGGTGCCTGCAAAAAAGTGCGTTTGATTTGGTGTGATAATAGCTTGACGTAAGGCAGCTCTATCTTCTTCGAACTTAAGTAACGGCAAGCAGTAAAGATGGTAGTTAAAACCGCGTAACAAGTGTCCTACGGTAAAAAGCAAATGTTGTGGCGTGATAGTTGCCGCAACATTAGCATCTGCGCTGCTCACCAAGTCACAGGCTTCTTTTGTCGTGATATGTTCACACACAATTTTGAGAGCCGGGTACTTATCGATTAACCTTGGCAAGGTGTTGAGATAAAAATCTTTTTCTGCATTGATATGCTGATCAAAATATTGTTCATGACTAAGGCTATGGCTCTCACCGTGTAAGCATAACACGATGCCTAACTCTTTCATTGTCTCGAATATCCCTTGTTTAATGTAGTGCTCAATTGGCGCACCGTGATCGGCATTGGTGGTGCCCTTAGGGGGATAGTATTTACAGGCTTTAAGCTCCACTTCGCGCACACCTTGCTCAAGCAAGATGGGGGTAGTCTGATGACAGAGATAAAGAGGTAGGATTAGATTTTCAAATGCGTCGGCACCATGGTTCATTAGTTCGTCATGGTACTCTGATAGCGTCATACTTGTTTCACTGCTAGGGCCTGAGATACGTGTTATTGGTGGCTTTGTGTTTGGCATGGCAAGGACACTGGCACAGCCCGTGCTCAGTTGATCGGCAATGGTGGTAGTTAGCAAGTTTCCTTGACGGAGGTGGACATGTGCATCAAACCATCGGGGTAAAGTAAAACTGTATGTCATAGGCCGTTTCTGCTCGTTGTCGATATTACATACTAATCAATGTATATAGAGAGGAGGCTCGTGGTCAAGGGAGATCAGAACTCGCACACAAGATCACAAAAAATAGTGAGATTCAAGCTTTTATGAGCTTGGTCACTTTGACACCAATGCCGTCACTAGGCTAGATTGTACATGTGCGGCGCGAAAGACGCCTGAAATATAAGGACAAAATGTCCAAAGTTAGGAATAAAACGAATAGAGTGAAGCTATTCGAATAATAAAAATTGATTTTTCTTGGACCAATTTATGGTAACTGATTTACCAGTTGGTTTTATAACTAAATTTACAAGGAAAACACTGATGTTTAGTGATGTGAGCCCCAATACAAAACCGTCTCAATCTAGCGATGCTGCATCGCCAGTTTCACCTGCGTTATCTGCTGCCAGTGGTTGTTCGCAGTTTTCTTACTACTCTCTTAGTTCTGGAGACGAAAGTGCTCAGGTCTCAGTCGAGCCTGGACAAGATGCGCCTGGAACTGGACGTGTAGTTGTTCGTAAAAAACGAGATCGTAAGAAAAGACCTAAACCACCAGAGGCAGATCATGTCGCGGTTGAACGCCGAGAACGAACAAACACTGGTACTCCGTTAGCACGTCGAGTGAAGCCTAGGCATGAGGGACGCCGCCTTCGACATAAAGGTAAGCTCCTTCCCCAACCTAGAAGAACTAAGGGACAAAGACCAGACGAATCTGTTGCTCAATGGGGCTTTGCCCATAGACTGCAGAATTCAGGGGTAACCGTCCATGGTCAACTATTAGGATCACGTGGCGCTTTTGTCGCAGGTTTTACTGACAGTGAATTACGGCGCGAGAATTGTACTCTACCACTAGTGAACGCTGAAGAACTCTATGCAAGAGATGCTTATCGTCAAGGGCGCCGTGTTAGTCCCCAGCCTCTTGCGAATCCACCCGCACAGGTTGCGAACGGTAAATTCACTAAGATACTTTATGGCGTTGTGACTAGGAGAGTACTACAAGACTGTAAAGATCATCCACATGTGTATGAAGATGTCTTAACCGGCGAGACAGTACGCAGTGCGAATGCTCAACTAGAGCAGCATCAGATCGAGAATGTTGAAGGGGCTCGTTGTCATGTCTTTGCTCGTCAACACAGTGGGGTGCGTGTTGCACCTGGGACGGCTCAAAGTAATCAGTTTGATTCGGTTTATGAACGATTAGTGAGTAAGCTTGTGAATGATTATGGCTTGGCATTGAGAGTGACCGTGGTGCTCAATTATGAACAAGGGGTCATCTTACCGGCTAAAGATATCTATCTTGAAATTTATCATCCGATAGAACAAGACGTGGTTACACCTGGTAATCTAGAAACACAGGGGTACAAATTAGGAAAATTCCTAGGTGCAGTCTATGTACCTATCGATTCGCGCACATTAGATCGCCCCCATCCTAAGGATAACGAAGTCTTGCTAGAAATGGTTCTTCGTCGGATAAAACAGAACGGTTTTGTTCACACTAAATTAGCAACACCCGTGAGTCAACGAAAACACAGAACCTATCCGGGCTCGGCGCCAGCTCGTCTAAGAGGAGAAAGAGAAAAGCCCAGCTTTTCATCTGTGCCCAGCTTCGAACTACCACCAGTAGTCCCCGAGCTGCCAGCTTTTTCGCCACCAGTGACTAGTTCTCCGTGGAGTGGTGATATGTTTCCTGAGTTACCAGCACGAGGTGACGAGGGCAGAAGAGGGCAAAAACGACATAAGGGTATTGCTTTTGACACTGATGAAAACACACCGCCTAGTCAGACACATTCACTCACAAGTGAGACCGAGTCAGATACAGATGGGCAGAGCGCAGATGAAATGGCTAGAGAACGTGGTGAGAAGCGTGTAAGAAAGCTAGGGCCATCAGGGCAGTTTGCTGCGCCATCAGCCTTTTTTGGTGGCTATAATACGAGAGCACGGCTTGCCGCAGCCGCATCATCATGTGCAGATAGTGTGGGGTTACCAACACATCAGATGGTGCTGCCCCGAGTTTTCTAAGTCAGCTTAGCGCTAAAGCAATCACGCCGCTTTGGTGTGACAGGCTATGAGTCGACTAACTCTTTTAATTGGTATACAAATGCTAATGCTTGCTTAGGCGTTAACTCATCCACCTCGCAGCCACGAAGTTGGGTGACAATCTGCGAGGTTGTTTTATGGGCTTCATCGGCCTGGTCAAAGCTATCAATCGGCTTTGATTGATTCGCGTGGTGTTTAGCACTCGCACGCTCTAACTCGATGAGCTTGGCTTTGGCTTCGTTTAAGATGGCTTTGGGCACACCGGCAAGACCCGCCACTTGCAATCCATAACTTTGACTCGCGGGACCAGACTCAAGTTGATACATGAAAATAATACTGTCTCCATGTTCGCGCGCAGAGCAGTGGGTATTGCTCACGCCGGATAGCTCATCGGCAAGGGCGGTCAACTCAAAATAATGGGTAGCAAACAGCGTATAACATTTTAGCGTTTGGGCAAGGTATTTCGCGCAAGCAAAAGCTAATGACATCCCATCGAAGGTGCTTGTGCCGCGTCCTATTTCGTCCATTAACACCAAACTTTCACGGGTCGCATGATGCATGATATTAGCTGTTTCAGTCATTTCCACCATGAAGGTTGAACGGCCACTGGCTAAATCATCGGCGGCGCCAATACGAGTAAAAATTCTATCAATAGGGCCAATAACGGCTGACTCTGCAGGGACGTAACAGCCGATATGTGCCATGATCACAATCAAAGCGGTTTGGCGCATGTATGTGGACTTGCCGCCCATGTTGGGACCTGTGATCACCAGCATATGATTATCACGATCTAGTCTACAATCATTCGCGACAAATGGCGTGCTTTGTGCACACTCGATCACAAGGTGTCGCCCTCCTGCAATGTTAAGGCCATGGGTTGTGGTTAACTCGGGCGCACACAGTTGTAAACTTTCGGCGCGTTCGGCAAAGTTACTCAACACATCTAACACGCATAAGGCTTTGGCGAGTGTTTGGCAGCGAGTCAGCTTCTCTAAGCAGGCATCAAGCAGATCTTGATAGATGGATTTTTCGCGAGCCAGTGCTTTGGTGTTAGCGCTCAAGACTTTTTCTTCAAACGCTTTGAGCTCGTCTGTGATAAAACGCTCGGCATTTTTGAGGGTTTGTCTGCGCGTATAATCACTGGGTGCGTCTTTGGATTGTGCACGACTGATTTCAATATAGTAACCGTGCACACGATTGTAGCCGACTTTTAGCGTGCTGATGCCGGTACGCGCTTTTTCGCGTGTCTCGATCTCACTTAAGAAGTCAGTCGCATTTTTTTCTAGCGCCCTATATTCATCGAGCTCTTTGTCATAACCGTCACGAATAAAACCACCATCGCGTGTGACCACCGGAGGGTTGTCAATAATTGCATCGAGCAGTAACTGATGTAGCCCAGGTTCTGGTGCTAAGACTTCACGCAATTTGCGACAGAGCGGGGCACTGAGTGGTTGCATGAGTTTCGTTAACTCGGGCAAGACTGCCAACGACTCTCGTAGACGGATCAGATCGCGAGGTGAGGCTGACTTTAACGCGAGACGCGCTAAGATACGTTCGAGATCACCGATTTTTTTCAAGGTATCGTGGAGCGGTTCAAATAAATTTTGTTCGAGTAAGTCGGTTACCGCGCTCAGGCGTTCATTGACTGCTTTGGCCGAACGCAGTGGACGATTAATCCAACGTTGTAATAGACGAGATCCCATACTACTTGCTGTTTTATCGAGTACGGAGAGTAACGTATTGTCAGTATCCCCTTTGAGGTTTCGTACCAGCTCTAAGTTACGACGACTGTTTGCATCTAAAATAATGGCATCGCTACGATGCTGTACTTTCAGTGAATGTATATGCGGCAAAGCGCGCATTTGGGTATAGCGCGCATAACTAAGCAATGCGCCGGCGGCACACACGGCTAATGGAAGCTTTGCACATTCAAAGGCGGATAAATCACTAACACCAAATTGCGTGCACAGTTTACTGGTTGCTTCGCTATGTTCAAACTCCCACGGGGCACGCTTGGTTTGTACGGCAAAGTCGGGGAGTTTATAGGCGTCTGGGAATGACTCGGATAATATAATTTCAGCAGGGTGTAAGCGCTCTAATTCACTCATAAGCGCTTCACGCGAGTCGACTTGTACCACGTTAAAGCGGCCACTGGCCATGTCAAGACTGGCGACACCAAAGGCGTCTTTACCGGCGGCGATGGCAACTACTTCGTTGTCTTTGGTTGCATGCAGTAAGTTATCTTCGATTAAGGTGCCGGGTGTAATGATGCGAACGACTTCGCGCTTAACGGGGCCTTTGCCTTCGCCGGGTTGGCTGGTTTGCTCACAGATGGCAACTGTCTCACCTAGCGCAATTAAGCGCGCGAGATAACTGTCGACAGAATGATAAGGTACACCGGCCATAGGAATGGGAGCGCCAGCACTCGCACCACGATGAGTCAGCGTGATATCGAGTAGCTCTGCAGCGCGCTTGGCGTCGTCGTAAAATAACTCATAAAAATCCCCCATGCGATAGAGGAGTAGTTTATCGGCGTGTTGTGACTTGATGCGCAGATATTGCTGCATCATCGGCGTGTGTTGTTCTAGTGGTTTAGTTGGCGTTAACATGGGGCATGAGTCTACAAGAACAGTAGGAGAAAGTCATTGCTTACGACAGATGTCATTTTTCACACAACCCTAGAGAGCTTGTCTGAGATTCTCCTTAGTAACAATTGGCGGCTGTGTTTTGCTGAGTCGTGCACGGGCGGGTGGCTGGCAGCGACGGTTACAGGAGTGGCGGGTTCGAGTACGTGGTTTGAACGTGGTTTCGTGACTTATAGTAATGAGGCGAAGCAAAACAGTCTTGGGGTCAAACCGGCGACGCTAGCGGCATTCGGCGCAGTGAGTATACAAACAGCTGAAGAAATGTCGGCTGGCGCTAAGCGGGCGGCAAATTGCGAGGTGGCCGTTTCGGTGACCGGTGTCGCAGGGCCGGATGGCGGAACCGCCGAGAAACCGGTGGGGACAGTCTGCTTTGGTTTTGCCTTACCGGATGGACGCGTGGTGACACGTAAACGCTGGTTTGCTGGTGCGCGCAATGATGTGCGTTTAGCGAGTGTGGAATTCGCACTATCTGAAATTACCCGCTTGCTAGTGAACGAACGACTTTGAGACTCTCCCTAAAAATAGTCACACATTGACCGTTTTGGCACTAGGTTTTGTAGTGTAAAGTGTGTCATAATGAATTCGTTCTATAAACGTTCGCATATTAGGGGGAGCAAATGGATAATAACCGTTCTAAGGCGTTGGACGCCGCACTGGGTCAGATTGAAAGACAATTCGGCAAAGGCGCCATCATGCGCTTAGGCGACGATAACGTCGCAAAGGATATCGAAGTCATTTCCACCGGTTCTATTGGGCTAGATGTGGCTTTGGGGATAGGGGGGCTGCCTAAAGGGCGTATTGTTGAGATTTATGGACCAGAGTCTTCCGGTAAGACGACCTTAACCTTACAAACTATCGCCGAATGCCAAAAGATGGGCGGTACAGCCGCTTTTGTTGACGCGGAGCACGCACTTGATCCAACTTATGCTGAGCGTCTTGGGGTTAACGTCGATGATTTATTAGTGTCACAACCTGATACGGGCGAGCAAGCACTTGAGATCACAGATATGTTGGTGCGCTCTGCCGCGGTAGACGTCGTTATCGTTGACTCCGTCGCAGCATTAACGCCACGTGCCGAGATTGAAGGGGACATGGGGGATTCTCACATGGGGTTACAAGCGCGCTTAATGTCACAAGCATTGCGTAAGTTAACCGCGAACATTAAGCGCTCCAATACACTTGTTATCTTCATTAACCAAATCCGTATGAAGATCGGCGTGATGTTTGGTAACCCAGAGACAACCACTGGGGGGAATGCGTTGAAGTTCTATTCCTCAGTACGCTTAGATATTCGCCGAACGGGTGCGATTAAGAAGGGCGACGAAGTGATCGGAAACGAGACCAAGGTGAAAGTCGTTAAAAACAAAGTCGCGCCTCCGTTTAAGTTAGCTCACTTTGATATTTTATACGGTGAAGGCTCTTCACGTGAGAGTGAGTTGATTAGCCTTGGCGTTCAACTCAAGATTGTCGATAAAGCCGGTGCTTGGTACAGTTACAACGGTGATCGTATCGGTCAGGGTAAAGAGAACGTGAGAGTGTTCTTGCAAGAAAATCCTGAAATCGCAGCGGAAATCGAGTCAAGGATTCGCGCTGAGTTGCTACCTAGCCGTGCTGGGAAAGCGGCGAAAGAGAGCGAATCTGAAGAAGCGTTGGCCTAGGTCTCTTTTCGACGTTGGTTGATCCTGCTTGGTGGATTAGTGCGTGGTGCGTGATCCACTAAAGCAATAATCC
>JAUHZG010000102.1 GCA_030425845.1 Gammaproteobacteria bacterium | reverse complement strand
TATTCTCTTACAGAAGATAACCATGCCCTACTCGCTAACACCCCATTTACTTGCCCTACCTATCTTTGTATCAGTGACGATGACTTAGTGGTGAACTGCGAATCGGCCCTAGATTTATTTAGAGCAAACACCCATGCTAATTCAGTCTGTGAGTTAGTTACCCAGAACCCCGAGCAGCCAGAAACCGATCCCCGCGTACACCTTGTCGATAGCCGCTGGCAGAACTCGCGCTATATAGACGGCTTATCCCACAGGGGGTTACCTATCCCATCGGATTGTCCGCATTATGGGATCAACGGGCTTGCCCCACAGGCCCAAAGCTTGGGTTCAGAGCTGTCCCATCTGTTAACGCACAAAGGCAAAGACACTTTTTTTTCTCGTCCTCAGAAAAAACTTGAGCTGCTGCTCGCCGATCAAATATTCAATCCTTACTTCGACACCATGATGCAAAATATCCTGACATTCCTGGCGAAGTAACCCTCTTTTTATGCTAAGATCCTGCCCCATTATGATTCAAAAGAGTACTAATTAAGCATGTCCAAAAAACAAACACTCGTTACCATGGCGCTGCCCTACGCAAATGGTGATGTGCACCTGGGTAATTTGCTAGAAGCAATACAAACCGACATCTTTGTGCGCGTCTTGCGTGCCAATGAAGAAACGTGCCACTTTGTCAGTGGCAGCGATGCACACGGCACACCGATCATGCTCAACGCACAAAAACAAGGAATCGGCCCAGAAGAGCTAATCACGAAAGCTCGTGCTAGCCAAGAGCAAGACTTCGCCGGTTTTTCTATTAACTTTGATCACTTTCATACGACGCATTCTGAGAAAAATAATTATTACGCCTGTGATATCTACAACAAACTACAGGCGAAAGGCGACATCAGCCAGCGTGCAATAATGCAAGCTTTCGATCCTGAAAAAAACATGTTTTTACCTGATAGGTTCATTAAAGGAGAATGTCCCCGCTGTCATGCCGCCGATCAATACGGTGATAACTGCGAAGTTTGCGGGGCCACTTACAGTCCTGCTGAGTTAATTAATCCCGTCTCTGCTCTCACAGGCGTGACACCCATTAACAAAGAATCTGAACACTATTTCTTCGAGCTAGGCCACTATGAAGCCTTCTTAAAAGAATGGACAGCCACAGACGCCGTACAACCGCAAATGCAAAATAAACTCAGCGAGTGGTTTGATGCAGGACTTAAAGCGTGGGATATCTCACGCGATGCGCCGTACTTCGGCTTCACTATTCCTGGAACCACGGATAAATATTTTTATGTTTGGATGGATGCTCCCATAGGCTATATGGCAAGCTTTGCTGAGTATTGTGAGAAAAACACTGATATCAATTTCGATGACTTTTGGCGAGAAGGTGCCTCACATGAGCTCTACCATTTTATCGGTAAAGACATTATGTATTTTCATAACTTGTTTTGGCCGGCCATGTTAAAAGGGGCGGGCTACCGTACTCCTACTGCGATTTACTGTCATGGCTTTTTAACGCTAGATGGCCAGAAGATGTCTAAGTCCCGAGGTACCTTTATCAAGGCGAAAACCTACCTAGAACATTTAAATCCAGAGTACCTTCGTTATTATCTTGCGAGCAAGCTTAACGCAGGTGTCAGTGATATTGACTTATGTTGGGATGACTTCACTAATAAAGTAAATGCTGACTTAGTGGGTAAAGTTATTAATATCGCCAGTCGCTGCGCTAATTTCATCTCTAAGCGCTTTGACGGAAAGCTCGCCAGCAAACTCGAAAATGAGACATTGTTCGAGCAAGGCGTCAATGCGGGTGACACCATCCTTACCTTCTTCAAAGAGCGCAATTATCACCTTGCGGTACAAGCGATTATGCGTTACGCCGATAGTGTGAATCAATACATCGATGCGAACAAACCCTGGGAGCTCATCAAAGATCCGAACAATCTTGAAAAGGTTCACTTGGTCTGCACCCAAGCGCTTAACTGCTTTAAACTGTTAATGACGTATCTGAAACCAATCATTCCTACGATTGCACAAGGCGCAGAAGACTTTTTACAGTGCGAACCGCTTACTTTCATCAACAGAAATAAAGCATTACTAGATACCACTATTAATCGTTATCAACCACTCGTCACACGAGTTTGTCCAACTAAGGTAGAAACCATGCAAGAACAAGCCAAACAAGAAGCCGCTGAAGCCGCAACGCCCACACTTACCGGTCCTCTCGCTGACTTTCCACTCAAAGAGGAAATCAGCTTCGATGATTTTGCCAAGCTAGATTTACGTATCGTCACAATCGTCCATGCCGAAGCAGTTGAAGGCGCAGACAAATTAATCAAAGTCATCGTCGATATGGGCGGCATCGAGAAGCAAGTGTTCGCCGGGATCAAAAAAGCCTTTAGCCCAGAAGAACTCATCGGCAAGCAGACAGTGATGGTTGCCAACTTAGCTCCACGTAAGATGCGCTTTGGCCTATCAGAAGGTATGTTATTAGTCGCTTCGGGTAAAGAAACTCTATGGCTTATTAGCCCACAAGAGGGGGCAGAACCTGGTACCCCCGTGAAGTAGCTATGTCGGTAAATACCCTCGCCAAACAGATAGATAGTGTACTCCCGCAGACCCAGTGTGGTCTGTGCGGTCATCCTGCGTGTGCCCCTTATGCCAAAGCTATCGCCAACGGTGAAGATAGTATCGAAGGCTGCGCGCCTGGCGGACTACCGGTACTGATGAAACTAGCCGAGCTCACCGGAAGTGATCCCGCCCCCTATGTCGATGGCGTCAAAGCACGCAGCAAACCGCGATTAACCGTTAAAGTCGACGAATCGCTCTGCATCGGTTGCACCAAATGTATTGCTGCCTGCCCAGTAGATGCAATAGTTGGTAGTCACAAAGTCATGCACACAGTCATCGAAAGCGAGTGCACGGGCTGTGAGCTATGTATTGACCCGTGCCCCATGGATTGTATCGATCTCATCATGCTAGACACTGACGCGCCTCTCGATAGCACAAAAGCCAAAGCACGTTATGAACAGCGCAATCTGCGTCTAGCGAAACGCGCCCAAGAAGCCAATAAGATGCATGCCCCAAAAACGTTGGATAAAGCCGGGGCTCAAGATGAAATAGCCAGAGCATTAGCTCGCGCACAAACGAAAAAACAGCAAGCCACTTCAGGGAAAAAACCATGAAAATTTCTCGTTGGCACAATTTCTGCCTAGTGACAAAAGTCTACTCTAGCACGCTACTTAACTGTATTCGAACCATTTTACTCTCTTATCGACACTCTTCACGTGCTGACTATGATAAAGTCATTCGTCTTTGGGCCAAAAGTCTCATCGACATTCCCCGAATACACATTCACACAGAGGGCAAAGCCCTCCTTGAGAACTTACCCGCCCATAAACCCGTGATATTAATGAGCAACCACAGTAGTCACTATGATATTCCCATTTTGTTTACTGCGTTGCCTGGCTCCATACGCATGGTCGCCAAGAAAGAACTGCGTAAAATCCCCTTTTTTGGGCTTGCTATGCATAAGGCTGAATTTGTCTTCATTAACCGCAAGGATCGCAAAGAAGCTTTAGCCGACTTAGATCGCGTCAAAGAATCTATGCTATCAGGGATCATCCCTTGGATTTCACCAGAAGGCTCACGCTCATACAATGGTAAACTTAGCCAGCCCTTTAAAAAAGGTGGTTTCATGCTCGCTCTACAGACAGGCGCTCTGATAATCCCTGTTGGCATTCGTGGCGCTCGCGGCGTTTTACCCTCGGGTAGCACACACTTAGAAATCAATCGTGAAGTCAAAGTACTCGTAGGAGAACCGATTGATTGCGCGAAATATACCGTTGAAACACGTAAAGACTTAATGGACGCTGTGGCCAATCAGATTTGTCAACTTGCCGACATTGAGAAACAGCTGTGAATAAAGAAAAGCGCAGCGCTATTTTTAAAATTTGGCAGCAGGCAAACCATTCACCGACAACTGAGTTGGAATATGACTCAACTTTTCAGTTACTCATCTCTGTGATCTTATCAGCTCAAGCAACGGACATCAGTGTAAATAAAGCGACAAAGCCTCTTTATAAAAAATATCCCACAGCAAAAAAAATAGCAAAACTTGGTGTTGCGGGACTAGAAGATTATATCAAGTCAATTGGGCTTTACCGTACTAAAGCGAAAAATGTTATCAAGACCTGTGAAATCCTAGAAGCAGACTATCAAGGTGAGGTTCCCACCTCACGCGAAGCGTTAGAAGCGCTACCCGGGGTGGGACGCAAAACAGCCAATGTGATCTTAAACACAGCTTTTGGCGAGCCCACTATCGCAGTAGACACTCATATCTTTCGTGTTTCAAATCGTACCGGTATCGCTAAAGGCAAAACGCCGCTTGAAGTTGAGAAGCGTCTACTCCGCCTCGTGCCAGATGAATATAAGCTAGACTGCCACCATTGGTTAATCTTGCATGGGCGTTACGTCTGTACGGCCAAAAAGCCACATTGTGATGAGTGCCCAATCTTTGAGTTATGTGAGTCCCGCGAAAAAAATAAGTTTAGTAAGCGAGAAGCAGTATGATTTTTTCCAGTGAACGCGATAAGTTACGCGAAATGTTTTATCAGGCATGGACAAAACATCTCTCTGGCGAACCTTTGGAGCCCCTAGAAACACAAGTTGTTAACGTGATCCGTGAGCATCCTGAGTATCATATTATTCTCTCAAACAAAGACAAGTACCTAGATAAAGACTATTTGCCTGAAAACGGTGAAACTAATCCTTTCTTTCACATGAGTTTGCACATGAGTTTACGTGATCAGTTGAGACAAGACCGTCCTTCTGGCATTCATGCTCTCTACCAACAGCTATTAGTTAAAGTGAAAGAGCCTCATGAAGTTGAGCACCTGATGTGCGACAAGTTAATGGAGGCGCTGTGGCAAGCCAGCCGCCATGGCGGCATGCCAGATGAAAGCAAGTACCTCGAAAGCTTGAAGGCTTTGCTCCACACGTAAACCATTAGTACGAATTGCCACTTGTGCTACTTCGCGATAATCGCCCTACACAAATCGTAATACTTTCCACGAATCTATTGTAGGACATTCCACCAAACTCAATGGATTCGACCTAGGTTGCGGATAAGCAGGGCTAGGCAAGGCGCAAGTAAGTGAAAAAAGAGGGAGTTTACGAGTAGTAAATGACCGATTTCGAATTTACTTTTAACGCAGTATAGCGTGTTTCTCGTAACCCCTCCCACCGCAATTAGAAGTAGATGCCAAATTGTAGAGTTAGAGTATTACTAAAAGGCTTGCCTGTTGTGGTAACAGTATTGACATCACCTGTCGCCGTTGAGTTCGAGTAGTTTCTATCATGTCGAAACTCAAGGCTTTGGATTGTATCGTGGTATAATGACGTATTGATTACCGCAGTATATCGACGCTGAGGTAAGTTTAGCGCCAGTGATTGCGACGTTTGTCCATAACCCACTGCCACGTTTGTTGGCTTGTTAAAGACTTTGAAGCTGTAACCAAGCTCTGCATGAAACGCCATCGGTTTCGCCGCTTGTCCGTTAAACGTAAGATTAGTCGTATCGAAGCGTCTCACCGCAGTAACGTACTCGCCAATGAAATCAAAATTGTAGGCTTGCAGCGTCAAGTAGCCATCCACCGCAGGAACATCATGGACGAGAGGATTGGTATTGCCTGTGGTGAATCCACCAAAGGCCCCTCCTGTTTGCTCCATGCCTCCAGAATTAGTGATATTGGTGATATACCCAGCCCCCAGATCAACAGAAAGCCCCTGCAACGAAAACTGTTCGCTTAACGCGGCGCCGCCCGCGCTCACTCTGTCGTTACGCGCGCTGTTATTGTTATCCGGTCTGTAAGCGTAGACTTGCCCGGTCAAGCCAAGCTTTTCGTTGTCATACCCAATCTGTGCATTCCGTACACGTGTACGCGCTAAGACCATGGTCAATGGCGCACTGACCATCGCACTAGAATAACGTCCAAAAGGCACATACGTTTGTCCTAAGGTAAAAAAGAAAGGCGAGCTATCTAGGTTACCAACTGTAATAAAGCCTTTACGTAAGAATAATCGTGAGTTATTCACACGACCACTTGCCGCACCTGCGCCGTCATAGTCAATCGCTATAAAGCCGGTTACCCAGCTATTCATCGCCGCTAATACGTTTAGTTCCGCACTCGCTAAATCTACGTCACTATTGTAGTTACCTGCAAAATTGCGCGAACCGATTAACTGCCCTTCCGCTTTACCACTCACTTTTAAAAAAGGGTGTGGCGCCGGCGCTTCGTGTAAATTACCCAAGGCATCTTGTCCTTTTTGGCGGTACTTAAGCATTCGTACATCTTCAAGTGTACTTGGCACATTCACTAATAAGTCCGAACCATCGAAACGGGACTGTACTCCAAGGTATGGAGAAGTGGTGATAGGAAAACCGCTTGGCTTGAAGGGCGTCATGTCGCCTTTGCCAATTGTCTTGTGGTGTGTGGCGAAAGAAAGCCCAGGTACAACAAACACACTTGCCATCACAGCCACAAATAAACGATTTAATTTCATTGTCATTTCATCCCCCAAGACAATTGATAACACGCACCATAAGCGCCAAAGTTTAAGCGCAATAAGATAGCACAGAGGGATTAGTGTTGCACGCGTTTGCCGCGGAGGATATTGACGATTTCAACGACAACAGATAGCCCTATTGCAGCGAACAAGTATTCGCGCGGCACATAGAAATGAAACGCATCGCAAATCAAAATGGCACCAATACACAATAGAAATGCCAGTGCGAGTACTTTTAAGGAAGGGTAATGCTCAAGAAATTCGCAAAGGCGCTTGCTCGCGTAAAGCATACAAAGCATCGCTATCACAATAGCCGTGACCATTACCCATAAGTCTTGGCTGATCCCAACCGCCGTGATCACACTATCGAGCGAAAACACGATATCAAAAATCATTATCTGTATCACTGCAAACGTAAGGCGTCCTTTGACAAAATCCGCTATCTCTTGCTCTTCTTCTTTGCGATGAAAGACGCCGTGGATCTCTTGGGTGGATTTGACGATCAGAAAAATCCCGCCTAAAAGGAAAATAGTATCACGCAGCGAAAAGGTTTCACCAAAGGCGGTAAATAGTGGATACACTTTTTTCGATGCCCAAAACAATACCACCAATAACAACAGGCGTGTTACCACCGCAAAGATCACACCTAACTTACGCGTCTTGTCACGTTGGTTTTTAGGGAGGCGTGACAAAACCAATGAGATAAAAACAAGATTATCTACTCCAAGCGCAAGCTCCAGTAAAATCAACGTCATTAAATTAGCAAGTAATGTCAGTGTCATCTTAATGCTCTAAGGTAATGATCACTTTACGCCCTTCGGGTCCGCGCACTCTTAAAATCGACGAGCGCATTGGAATGAGCGTCTGATTCACTTGACGGTTTTTCATATAGGTCAATGTCTCACGAGTGCGTTTACTCGCCAAGAGCCTATTCGCTAAAGGTGGCCCAGAATTATCGGCAAATCCTTGAAAACGAATACGCGACACCCTGCCCCCCTCGCTCAAGTAATACAGTATTTTATCGATCTGTTTTTTTGCTTTATCCGTTAGTATATAACTATTGGGCTTAAAATAAATCGTCGTCACTTTGACGTCATCAAACGCGAACGGCAATAACTTAGTCAAACACAAACGATACTGCTCATTCGCATCTCGTAACTTAACTGGATTCACTGTGACCTTAACAGTATCTTTCACATAACCAACCGTGTGGTAAACCACTTCGACTGAAAGTCCTTGCTCCAAT
>JAUHZG010000101.1 GCA_030425845.1 Gammaproteobacteria bacterium | reverse complement strand
TTGCCGGGTAAGTACAGTGACATCATCGCCTCGACTAAGTAATACCGGCACTAAAAACTGGCCGACAAATCCGGTGCCACCACTGACTAATATTTTCATTATGTTAATTCCTTAAACGCCGCTATCGTACTGGCGCGCCCTTGTTTATAATCCACAACTGGCAAAGGATAATCTAGTGTACCTGGCTTAACTCCTCGTGCATAAGGATCATGTATCGTTTTATTATCAAGCGCGGCAAGTTCAGGGCAAAAAGTACGAATAAACTCGCCACTCGCGTCAAAGCGCTCACTTTGTGTCGTCGGATTAAAGATACGAAAATAAGGCGCGGCATCGGTGCCAGTCGATGCTGACCATTGCCATCCGCCGTTATTCGCCGCCAAATCACCATCTATCAAATGTTGCATAAAAAAACGTTCACCCACACGCCAATCAACAAAAGCGATCTTCGTAAGATACATGGCCGTCACCATACGCAAACGATTATGCATCCAACCCGTTTGCACTAACTGGCGCATACCGGCATCGACTATGGGCACACCCGTGCGCCCTTCACACCACGCTTGTATCACTGCCTCATCATAGGACCAATGTAGCTTATCCGTTTCTGCTTTAAAGGGCTTATGTCGACACACTGCAGGGAAGTGCACTAGTATGTGTTTGTAAAACTCGCGCCACACTAACTCGGACAACCAACACGCCGCCCCCTCGTATTTTGCTAACTCGTCTACGTTACCCACCTTATACTCATCGCATAAGAGTTCGATACACTGGCGCGGAGATATCACCCCTTGCACCAGATAAGCTGAGACACGGCTGGTGCCTTCGATGCCAGGAAAATCACGATCGTCACGATACTGCTCCACGCGCGATTGAATAAAATCACTAACGAGTTCGCATGCAGCTTCTTCCCCCGCGGGGTAAAGTGATAAATCAAACTCACCACTGAACCCTGCGACCGCATTTGGAATGGATGAAGGCGAGACACTGAGTTTTTTGCTTTTTTTCACAGGTTCGTTCGGCTGCCACTGTCTTGTCGCCGCTACGCGTGCGAGCCAGGCTTTTTTAAACGGGGTAAATACTTTAAATGCTTTGCCTTGTTTGTTTAGTACTTCTCCTGGCGCACTCACCACCTGATCATCACAGGTGTAAAGCACACGATTATCTTTTGCTAGCCTTGCTGAGACTTTTTTATCACGTTTAATTTCATCCACTTCGTATTGCTTATTGGCATACACCGCATCACAATCATGCTCGTCACAAAGCGAGGCGATCACATCTGCACACTCTGAAAAATAATCTACTTCTTTAATGAGCAACGGGATGTTTAACGCGGCAAGTGATTGACTCAAGCACTGTAAATTTGCCAAGATAAATTGGCACTGTATAGGCGCTTTATCATGGCGTTGCCACGTTTTCGGCGTAATACAATAAACGGCAATAACTGATTCGCCTGCTTTTGCAGCACTTCGTAGCGCCGGATTATCGTTTACCCGTAGATCGGTTCGAAACCACATCAGATTGCATGCCATGTTGGTACCCGCTTTGCTGTAAGTTTAAGTCTTCTATGCCGCTCACAAAAACACTGTCCCCTTCGACTATCTTACCAACTGGGTAGAGTGTTGCGTGAGGAAACTGTTTCGCCCTCAACGCTTGCCATGCACGAAGACGTGATGCAGGTATTGTAAAACAAAGCGCATAATCATCGCCATGTGTCAGCGCTATTTCCAAGGCTTTTTTTGCCTCTACTTTTTCAAGTAACGTTTTATCTATACATACTGTGTCCGCTTCAATCTGTGCACCACACTGACTTCGCTTACAGATATGATAAAGATCCGCTAGCAATCCATCTGACACATCAATGCAGGCACTTGCAAAATCTCTTAAGGCTTGCCCTAACGCTATCTCTACTTCTACTGTATAGAAAGACTTGGCCAATGCTGTTTGCTCTCCACGCTTTGCAGCTTCTAGAGCAAGCGCACTCTGCCCCAGCGCTTTAGAGACAAAAATAATATCGCCCACGTTAGCTCCACTTCGTAACAACGCACTACCTGTCGGTACCAGACCATACACTTGTACACTAAGTGCTAAAGGACCTTGCGTGGTGTCGCCACCGATCAGGGTAAGTGAATACTGTGAAAACGTGTGCGTAAAACCACGATACAGCTCGGCCAGCCAATCAGAGTCAAACGTGGGCGTCGTCAAACTAAGTGCCACCCAACAAGGGTTGGCGCCCATCGCCGCCAAATCGCTAAGTGCCACCGCGAGCGCGCGATAACCGATATCGTAAGGCGCTGCGTCCTTGGGAAAATGCACACCGGCAACTGATGTATCCACACTCATGACAAGCTCATGCCCACGAGGCACACGCATCACGGCGGCATCATCGCCTATACCGACGGACACACTATTCTCTTGAAGGTCTGGCTGGCTAGAAAGAAAGTCTATCCAGGTAAACTCACTCACTGTGAATGATTAGTCTCAAGCGGGCGACATTTCACCGCACATTTGTCTAAGACGCCGTTGACGTATTTATAACCGTCTTGTGCACCGAAAGTTTTGGTAAGCTCGATAGCTTCGTTGACCACGACCCGATAAGGCACTTCAGGACAGTGCTGTAATTCGAAGGTCGCCAGTCTGATGACAGCAAGCTCGATGGGGTTGAGCTCTTGTATGGTTCTATCAACTAAGAAAGGCGTAAACACTTCATCAATTCTATCCAACTCATCGACTGTCTTAAGCAGCAGATCGGAGAAATACTCCATATCCACTTTCTTAGGTTTCATCTCAGCTAAAAATTGCTGATTAATCTTGACGATAGAGTTACCCGTGAGCTGCCACTGATAAAGCGCTTGGACGGCTTTGTAACGGGCATTGTGGCGGGCGTGGAAGTTGATTTTGCTCATGATGGTCTCATACGGGTAAAACGCGGCCAATATACCAGAATAGGGTTGGTTGAGTCCATGCAAACCTACATCAGAGGATCACTGTACCACACGTAGGGGGATTAGCACGAAGCGCGTGATCCACCATGGTAGCTCTACCCTACGGAATACTAGGGGGTAATGCGGAGTAATGGCTGTCATCCTTCGGCTTGACCGAAGGATCCAATCATATTGAACTGTCCGGTCAAGCCGGACAATGAACAGCAAGGAAGTCTAGGGCTTAAGACTCTACCTCAGGCTCATCGACCTTAAGGCGGTTGATTTCATCGCTAAACTCTTGAATATCTTGGAATCGTCGATAAACAGACGCGAAACGCACATACGCAACATCATCCAATGCCCGCAATTTCTCCATGATGTATTCACCAATCACCAAAGAGCTCACTTCTCGCTCACCACTGGAGCGCAGCGCTTGCATGATCTCGTTCAGCACGCGCTCTATCTCAGCCGCAGGGACTTTACGTTTTTCTAGTGCTCGTTGTAACCCTCGACGCACCTTATCCACATTAAAGGCTTCGCGCTGACCTTCACGTTTAACCACCATTGGCAACGCTAATTCAGCCCGCTCGTACGTGGTAAACCGCTCATGACAGTTCAAGCACTCACGTCTGCGACGTACTTGGCTACCGTCACCGACTAAACGCGAGTCAGTCACTTTGGTGTCATGCGCATTACAAAAAGGACAATACATAGTTGGAGTCTCCCAAGGTTACATTTCTAATCCGTTAGAGGGTGCTAATCTGCATAAACAGGAAACCTCTTACACAAGGCCGTTACCTGATCCCGTACAGCAGTTATCACAGTTTCATCACCCATCTTATCTAGAATATCACATATAAATCCGGCCAAGTCACCCATTTCTTGTTCTTTCATGCCACGCGTTGTACAAGCAGGAGTACCTAGGCGTAAACCACTGGTGACAAAAGGAGATTTAGGATCGCCAGGCACAGCATTTTTGTTGACAGTAATGTGTGCAGCTCCCAGCGCCGCTTCGGCGTCTTTACCCGTGATGTCTTTATCAATCAAGTTAACTAAAAACAAATGGTTATCAGTGCTGCCGGAGACGACTTGATAACCTCGTTTGATTAAAACTTCTGCCATAGTACGTGCATTTCTGACCACTTGCTCTTGGTAAGTTTTGAATTCTGGTCGAAGCGCTTCACCAAAGGCCACCGCCTTAGCCGCAATCACATGCATCAATGGTCCCCCTTGCATACCAGGGAAAACAGCGCTGTTGAGTTTTTTCTCAAGATCGGGATTACTTTTTGCGAGAATGATCCCGCCGCGAGGACCGCGCAATGTCTTATGTGTAGTTGAGGTCACTACATCAGCAAACGGCACCGGCGAAGGATAAACCCCCGCTGCCACTAAGCCTGCCACGTGCGCCATATCCACCAAGAGTAATGCCCCAACACTATCGGCAATCTCACGATAACGCTGCCAATCCGCCACACGCGAATACGCAGAAAAGCCACCGACAATGAGTTTGGGTTGGTGTTCTTTGGCAAGAGCGGCCATTTGATCGTAATCAATCTCACCCGTTTGATGATTCAATCCGTACTGAACAGCGTGGTAAATCTTACCCGACGCGCTGACCTTGGCGCCATGGGTCAAATGCCCCCCCTCGGATAAACTCATACCTAGAATAGTATCACCGGGCTTGAGCAGAGCTAGATAGACAGCGGAATTCGCATCCGAGCCAGAGTGTGGCTGTACATTGGCATAATCCGCGCCGAATAATTGCTTCACCCTCTCGCGAGCCAACTCTTCGACCACATCCACATGCTCACAACCGCCGTAATAACGTTTGCCCGGGTAACCTTCGGCGTATTTGTTAGTTAACACAGAACCTTGCGCCTCCATCACCGCTTTGGACGCGTAGTTTTCCGACGCAATCAGCTCGATATGCGCTTCTTGGCGCTTAAGTTCTTGTTCTACCGCGTTAAATACCGCTTCGTCTTGCTGTTGTACTGTGGTCAGTTGTTTGAGTAAATCGCTCATTGTTATCGTTCCCTGTGCCAGTTTTGCAGATCTGTCGTCTGCGATAGCAACCACTATAACTAGTTTTGAAGAGGGGATCTATCGCAAAATTTGGTAGAAAAAGTATGATACCTATCGAAAATGAGGTTTTTTGAGGGGCTTTTTGTAGCGCATCATATGGTTATAATATGACCAATTCAGCTAATTACTCAGGAGTTCCTTCGTGTCCAATAGCCCAACATTTTTCTCTAGTCAACAAAGTGATAGACTTGCTCTTAAGCTAGAGCAAATCATTTCTCTACTCAACCGTAGTTACGCTCAGTATGCAAAGGAACATCTTTGCACAATCCCTGAAGAGCAAGAAGTTACTGACTTTACCCCACCTTCATTTACGCAGTTCATGGAGCAGCATGAGGTGTTCGTCTGCCCTCAAGACAGCTATTCTCGAGAACGCCTGCTCACCTTGCTTCGACACGATCCTGAATGCACCGCACTTGTTTGTTATAACTTTGATCCAGAACGAGTCAAGCTAGAAGATAACTTGCAAACCTACATAAAAAGACTGCTTAATTTTACGGATCCTCATTCCGCTGATTTGCAAAATAAAGTCGCTACAGTCCAAGTAAATGAGCCTAGACTTCCCCAAGCAGTAGTCGTAGCAGCAGCAGCTTAAAAGCCAGGCACTCCCTTGATCCGCACGCCACTATGTGGTTAATTGGGCCCACTTCAATCAGTGAGAGGTCCAGACATGGCAGAATACATTTACACCACGCATAAACTCGGCAAAGTCGTCCCTCCAGGACAAAAGATTTTGGACGATATTTCCATTTCATTCTTCCCTGGTGCCAAGATCGGGGTATTGGGTCTCAATGGTGCGGGTAAGTCCACCCTCCTTCGCATCATGGCCGGCGTTGATACCGATATTATAGGTGAAGCCAGAGCACAGCCAGGCATTAAGATTGGTTACTTACCGCAAGAACCCGAGCTTGATCCGAATAAAGACGTCAAAGGCAACGTCGAAGACGGCGTCGCTGAGACCAAAGCATTACTTGATCGCTTCAATGAAATCTCCATGAAATTCGCAGAGCCCATGAGCGAAGATGAAATGAATACTCTACTCGAAGAGCAAGGCAAGCTGCAAAACCGGATCGACGCTGCGGGCGCATGGGAACTCGATCGCAAACTTGAAATTGCTGCCGATGCACTACGCTTACCCCCTTGGGATGCAGATGTCACCAAGCTCTCTGGCGGTGAGCGCCGTCGCGTCGCCTTATGCCGTTTGCTTATTTCTAACCCTGACATGCTATTACTTGATGAGCCAACTAACCATTTAGACGCAGAAAGTGTGGCATGGTTAGAGCGCTTCTTACAGGACGTCCCCGGTACCATTGTCGCTATTACCCACGATCGTTACTTCTTAGATAACGTTGCTGAGTGGATCTTAGAGCTCGATAGAGGCCGCGGTATCCCCTACCAAGGTAACTATACCTCCTGGTTGGAGCAAAAAGAAAAACGTCTAGCCCAAGAGTCCAAACAACAAGTAACGTTACAAAAGACTTTGAAGAAAGAGCTTGAATGGGTGCGTCAAAATCCTAAAGGTCGTCGAGCGAAGAACAAAGCACGTTTGGCTCAGTTTGAAGAATTAAGCTCAAAAGACTTTCAAAAACGTGCAGAGACCGAAGAACTTTACATTCCACCCGGTCCACCATTGGGTGACTTAGTGGTCGAAGCGAAAAACATGCGTAAAGCTTTCGGCGACAAAGTGTTGTTTGATGATCTGAGCTTTGTGATCCCCAAAGGGGCTATCGTCGGCGTCATTGGTCCTAATGGCGCGGGTAAATCGACTCTATTCAAAATCATTACCGGTGAAGAACAACCCGATAGCGGTAGCATTCGCTTAGGCGATACAGTGCAATTAGCGCATGTGGGTCAGTACCGTGATAGTTTAGACGGTAACAAAACGGTTTGGGAAGAGATCTCAGATGGGCTGGATATCATCACGGTGGGTAACTTTACCATGCCATCGCGAGCCTATGTCGGTCGCTTTAACTTCAAAGGCAATCAACAACAAAAGTTTGTTAAAGACTTATCTGGTGGTGAGCGTAATCGTTTGCACTTAGCCAAACTTTTACGTAGCGGTGGTAATACCTTGATTCTCGATGAGCCTACCAACGATTTAGACGTTGAAACGCTGCGCGCTCTAGAGGAGGCACTGCTTAACTTCCCCGGTTGTGCCTTAGTCAGCTCGCACGATAGATGGTTCTTAGATAGGATTGCGACCCATATCTTAAGCTACGAGAACGACAGTGAAGTGATGTTCTTTGACGGTAACTTCTCTGAATACGAAGCCTATAAGATAAAAACGTTTGGTGAAGAATCCGTCAAGCCACAGCGAGTGAAGTTCAAGAAAATTGAAACCTTAACTTAAGAGAAACGTGCAACTCCTTACAGATGCTTGTGGCAATTTACGGCCGTTGGCCTAGATAGTGTCATAGTCCGGCTTGATCCCCTGCGAGGACAGGCCTGACTATCCAATCCTATTGGATTCTCTACTCAAACCAGAGAATGACAACTCACTAAACCGCCACCATTCCATCACCTCACCCACCACCACGCCAGCACCTTGACGCTCCCTTGCTCTTCCCGCAATTAAATTACATTTTTTTACTAAAGATCATTAAGTCCCCCCACTTTCAGCCGATACCTAGTACGTAACACTCTGTTTAGAGCTAGAGGTCCGATGCATTTATTTAAAGTGATCACCAATAGTCAGGGACAGATCGAACTAATGCCAGGGAAAACGGCAACACTCTCTGACAAAGGGCAGCTCACTCTCGCCTCCGGTGATGTGCTTGATCTGCAAAAATATTCCGCTAACGATGT
>JAUHZG010000100.1 GCA_030425845.1 Gammaproteobacteria bacterium | reverse complement strand
GACCGATTTTCTTCTTTTCAACAGATGACTCTGTCGTTAAGACTAGAATGGGTAAATATTTGTAATCCTCAAGTTCACGCAAATGTGTAATTAGAGTCAAACCATCCATTCGCGGCATATTGACATCGGTCAATACTAAATCCACCGAACCATTTGCTTTTGCCCAATCCAATGCTTCTTGACCATCTTCAGTCTGTACAACCTCAAACCCTGCACCTTCTAATGTAAATGACACCATTTGCCTTATAGACGCTGAATCATCAACTGCTAGTATCTTTGTCATTTGTTACCTACCTAACAACTGCTAGTTTTTCCGTGAGCCCCATTAAGTCAGCTCGTTCATTAAAACACTCACTAGGGTGAATCACCTTGAAACCAATATGGATGTCTTGACAAGCTTTCCCCAACGCTAATAGTAGTTGCAACCCTGTTGTATCAATCGACTCGACAGCATTTGCATCTACTACTATTTCTTTGTTATCGCCAGCATTCTCCAAAAGTTTAAGCAAATCAGCGTGTATTGACTCACACGTTTTGATTGTCATTTCTTTTTGACACTCGTACCTTATGCTATCTTGCGACATTGCGCCCCCTTTTATACTGCTCCATTAAAAAATATAGCACATGGCATAGAAGTCAGTATTGCGATGCGATTCATCTTTTCTTGTCTCAAGATCCAAATTATTTGGCCGATAATCAGGGTAAGGACAGTGGTGGATAACTGTACTAGACTCAATAGATAGAGTGAAACAAGAGGGGACTATCAAGATGAACAAAGATATCGAAATTCTTGTTGTCGATGACTTTGCTACGATACGTAACGTTGTCAAAGGGCTTCTAAAGGAAATAGGATTTGAAAAGATTGATCAGGCGGATGATGGTGATGTCGCACTCGAGATGATGAAGCAGAAACCTTATCAGTTACTTATTACTGACTGGCACATGCCTAAAATGAATGGAATAGACCTGCTTAAAATCATCCGTGCAGAAGAAGGACTCAAAAACATACCGGTTCTTATCCTTACTGCGGAATCGAAGAAAGAGCAAATTATCGAAGCAGCACAAGCCGGTGCAAATGAATACTTGCTCAAACCATTTAATGTTGAAACATTGAATATGAAGTTGAAAAAAATTCTAAAATGAGTTTCCAGAGGTCCATCATGCCATTAAATAATGAGACTAAAAATCATGCTATTGAGTGTGCCAAACATTTGATAGCTTCGCTTGAGTCTGGTGATATAGACTCTATCAAGGGAGATATTAATCAACTGATGCAGTTGATCAGCAGCGACCATGAATTCACTCTCTTTCCTGAACAACTTACTCAAGAAGTTATCAATCAACTTCCAGAGCAATTCGACTATATCAAACAAAATATGTATCAGGCGACGAACTCGACTATCTCAGAAGTTGAACAAGGCCTACAAAACCTCGACTTCTTAGAAGACAAGTATCAAGCATTGCTCACAGATAGCTCTACAAATACAGCTAGCAGCCAAGAAATTGCTGAGAGTTACACTAAAGTACGTAAATCATTACAGTCCATCCTTGTCTCACAAAGCTACCAAGATTTATGTGGACAAGTTATCAATAGGACAAATGATCAAGTCAACACACTTGTCCTCGTTTTACAAAGCTTAATTGAATTTTCTTTGCTCCCCGAAAAAACGAGTAGCTCAGCACTCTCCGGACAAGGCCCCGCATTAGAGAGTGGCAAGAACGACAGTGTCAACCAAGATGAAATTGATGATCTGTTTGGCTAAAAGGAATAGTTGTCGAAATTATGATAGAAGTTAATTCATGGTTAGCCGTATTTTTTCTCGTTCTTTCCTTATTATTAATAAGTATATGTGCTTATTTCCTTTATATTACTATCTACAAGCGAAAACAACAGTTTCACCTCTGGGCAACAGCGCTCTCTGGTATTGCTAAAAACAAACCGAAGCGCGCAGAAATCTATGAGGAGTTTTATTCTTCTGTCTTAGGCTTTGACAGGGCAAAATCCAGACCACAAGTCAAAGCATGCTTGGAGTCGGAGGATGCGCTTTATAATCATCTACTACTACTATTTACACAAACAGATTCCTGCAAAATTCTGGATCTCGAATCAAAAGTGAATGAGTTCATTGAGCAATTTATCGAACTCGAAAATAATGCCACCTCTAGCGGCACCGCGCAAAGCTTCCAGCCTCACGTGTGGTATCTCGACATGATGAATATTCACCTTAATCAACACCCTACAGCAGATCTGTTACCCTGGTTCGATGAAGAAATGAGTACCGTGACACAAGACGCTTTTGCCATCAAATCCAACATCCGCTGCCACCAACTCGCTAAAAGCCCTGGCGGCTATGATAATTGTGATGGACCACTACCACTACACAACCAAACACGCTATGTTGCGGGTGATGAGGCGACCGCGACTACTATTGAGTTTCAGAACCAAGCTGTTGATAGTGATCTCAATACCACCTCTCTTAACCATGAGAATGACATGAACGCTTCTACCATGCGTGATATGGAGGATGGAGACATCACCAGTGAAAGTATGGTATCTATGGACGACGAGATTGACGAAAGCGAGCGTAACAAAGGTGGTCTCGACGGAGAAGAAGATGAGTCACAGCGCAATAAAGGCGGCTTTGATGATGAAAAAGAACAAAACGCAAGTGGAAAAGGGGCAATACAAGATGGCAAGGATAAAAATAGTGATTCAGCCTTAGTGAATTTCGCTGGCTGCAATAGTGCAGAAGAGCGCATAGAAGCCATCGGTAAAGCGAATAAAGAAACCTTGAAGCAAATGGACCGTGCGACCAATCTTCTCAATAAAATTTACCGCAAGTACATGGCGGTCTTCTCCTCAGGTGTACAACTGCACTCTACGCATACCTTAGAAGAGATTGAAGAAACTATCGGTATCGATTATACACCACCTGCCGATCCTGATTTTGAGATCGAAAATGAAGAAGAAGCTATGGCAATGGTCGCACAATACTACAAAGACGCTGAGTTAAAACGGATGCGCCATGCCTTAAATCAGTTGTTTGCCGAGTACAAAACACTCAAACTCAATACGCAATGTCCATATGAAGAATTAAGCTTCGAACAGGTCGAAGAGGAACTTGATAAACTACCTTAGGGTGCACACCATAACAAATCATATTACCCACTTATCGTTGTTCACAGTACTAAGATAACTTGCTGGCTTACACTATATACCCACGCTACCAAGCTGCCGCACCGCCTTCTCTGCGTCGATGATCAGAGCCGGCCACCCAGACATCGGCTTTAGGATCACGGTAGATGGCTTCTTCCACCCCCCATGTTTTAGACTTACCCATCCAGCCCTCTTGCAACACATATCCCATGCGTCTTAGTGTGTGTTTGACTTCCTTGCTTAGGGCACCGGGCTCATAATACACCACATCCGGCATCCACTGCATATGGAGTCTTGGGGCATCTACGGCTTTCGTGATAGGCATCTTAAAGTCAATCACGTTAATAATCGTATTAAACACCGTGCTAATAATACTCGAGCCACCTACCGCGCCTAATACCATCACTACCTTGCCGTTCTTGGTCACAATAGTAGGCGACATAGAACTAAGCGGACGCTTGTTGGGTTCGATAATGTTTGGCGCACCTTTTGAAATCAGCCCATAAGCATTAGGAATATAGGTTCCTAAGCTAAAATCATCCATTTCATTATTCAATAAAAAGCCCAGATCACCTGGGACGACACCTGCCCCGTAAAAGTAATTAAGCGTGTAAGTCAACGCCACAGCATTACCCTTGTTATCGACGACTGAAAAGTGTGACGTGTTCATACTTTCAGTGGGTGAGTTATAAGCTAGCCCTAACTGTTTTGAGTTACCCGCACGCGCGACTTTGATCTGCTCACGTATCGCTTTAATATGTTTTTTTGAGAGTAATTTACGTAATGGATTATTGACGAAAGCCGGATCGCCCAAATGATGATTGCGATCAGCAAAGGCATAGCGTAGCGCTTCTACCTGATAATGAATGGCCTCTGCGCTAAGATAACCAAAATCAGATAGTGGATAACCTTCAACAATATTGAGCGCCTCACATAAGGTCACACCGCCTGAGCTTGGGGGTCTAGCGCTGTAGATAGTATAACCGCGGTAATGACAAGTCAGCGGCCTGCCTTTAGTAACAGTATAATGACGCAAATCATCCAGTGTCATCACCCCACCATTTTCATGCATATCCGCGGCTAACTTATGCGCAATATCCCCTCGATAAAATGCCTTCGTACCGCCTTGTGCGATTGCCGTCAAGGTATTCGCCAGATCATCTTGCACAAGCTGCTCGCCTGCCCGTAATTTTTTACCGTAGGGTAAAAAGATGTCACGTGTGTTTTGCGCGAGTTTGAATCTATCATCAGCACTGTTAATACGATTTGCTTGCGAGCGTGATAAAACAAAACCGTTACGGGCAAAAGCAATCGCAGGCGCCATCACTTTTTTCAATGACATAGTACCGTATTCTTTGAGAGCATAGTTAAGTCCCATCACCGTCCCCGGCACGCCCACGGGAAGATAACCATAAGCAAGTTTAAACGCTTGACGCTCATGGTTTTTTAAGAAATAAGACGCTTTGATCGCTGCCGGTGATTTCTCACGAAAGTTAAGAAAGATATTTTTGCCTCGCTTGGTGTGAACGACCATGAATCCACCACCACCAATATTGCCACAACAAGGTTCAACCACCGCCAACGCATATCCCACCGCAACGGCCGCATCAATCGCATTACCGCCATGCTGTAAGATATTTTTACCTACGATGGACGCAAGCTTCTGTTCAGATACAACCATACCGTGACGTCCCACCACCGGGATAGTCGTCACATTACTTGCCAAGGCGAATCCACTTAGCAAAAGAGATAAACAAAGTAGGCAGTAATTTCTCATTGGTATTCCCTTCACCTTTGCGCTAAACAGGCTATACGATACACTAAGAAGATTGTGCGAAACAAGGAATGCCCTCATGGATGCAAAGAAAGCAAACAAACTCAGTCGCGACATCTTAATTGCCCTCATTCTAGGGATACTTCTTGGTAGCCTGTTAAACAACTTCAAACATGTAGACTTTGTCAGCGACTATTTTATCCAAGGTATCCTTGAGATAGGCAGCAAAATATTCCTCTCCCTACTGAAAATGATCGTTGTCCCAGTGGTACTGATCTCATTAATATGCGGTACCGCGCAACTCTCCGATCCGAAAAAGCTCGGAAGAATGGCCGGCCTCACTTTACTACTTTATTTATTCACTACAGCCATTGCCATTACTCTTGCCCTAGCTGTCGCCAGCTTGTTTAACCTCGGCGCTGGCTCGGGTATGCAGTTAGCTCAAACTTATACGGCTAATGCGGCCCCCAGTCTGAAAGAGACCTTGCTGTCTTTGGTTCCTCATAATATTCTTTATAGTCTGTCGCGAGGAAACATGTTGCAAATTATTTTTGTCGCTTTGTTTTTCGGACTCGCCATCGCGCTATCAGGTACGTCAGGTAAAAAAGTTCAAGAACTCTTTGAGAGTCTAAACGAAATCGTACTCAAAATGGTAACACTTATCATGCAAGTGGCACCGCTTGGCGTACTTTGTCTCGTCGGAAAAAGTTTTGCTACTGTTGGCATTGGCTTGATCCAGCAATTAGGCGGTTACTTCTTTACGGTATTATTGGTGTTATTGCTTCACTTTCTTGTCACGTATGGCTCACTATGTAAGTTTCTTGCTAAGCGTTCTCCACTGACAACAGTGAAACAATTAGTCCCGGCTTTCTTATTCTCCTTTAGTACCTCTAGCTCCAGTGCCTCTATCCCTGTCGTACTAAAAACCTGTGAAGAAAAACTAGGATTGCCCGGCAAAGTCGCGTCATTTTGTATACCTCTAGGAGCGACTATCAATATGGATGGCACCGCTATCATGCAAGGGGTGGCCACCGTTTTTATTGCGAATCTTGCTCATGTGCACTTAGGCTTTAGTGGTTACTGCACTGTCATCTTGACCGCGACACTCTCCTCTATCGGCACCGCGGGAGTCCCGGGAGTGGGCTTGGTTACCCTTGCCATGGTATTAAAGCAAGTCAACTTACCCGTTTCAGCCATTGGTCTTATCTTAGGTGTCGACAGACTATTGGATATGGCGCGTACAGCTGTTAATATCGGCGGCGACTGTGTCGTGGCTGCGATAGTGGCAAGACACACCCAGCAAGATCAAGACACTAAGCATGAGCACACAGAACAAACTATTAAATCAAGCAGTTAGCCTACTAAAAGCCGGCGCACTGATTGGCCTGCCAACCGAAACGGTCTATGGTCTAGCCGGTTGCACCCTCAATGAGTCAGCACTAGAGAAGATCTTTGCGCTCAAACAACGCCCCAAAGATCATCCGCTTATCGTACATATTAGTCAGCATGAGCCCTTGTCGAACTGGGCATCTGACTTACCCTCTTACACTGACGCTCTCATTAAAGCCTTTTGGCCCGGCCCTTTAACATTAGTCCTAAAGAAAAATCCGCACATCAGCTCGCTAGTCACTGCGGGGCAAGACACTGTCGCTATTCGCTCCCCCGCCCACCCACTGTGCCAACAGCTACTTGAGGCATTAGGCACGGCCGTGTGTGCACCCTCTGCCAATCGTTTTGGCCAACTAAGCCCAACCAGTGCTAAACATGTACGTGATATTTTTGGTGACGAATTATTTGTGCTCGAGGGTGGTCCTTGTGAAGTGGGGATCGAATCAACCATCCTCAACTTATCCAGCGGGACGCCCCAAATCTTACGACCCGGCATGATCTCAGCAGAGGCGATTGCCTCCGTCATAGAAAGACCGGTCATCCCCTACCAGAGTGATTCTAACAATGTTCCCGTGGTGCCAGGCAGCGCCAAAGCCCATTATGCTCCCAGCAAACCGCTTAGCGTAGTCTCTCGTGATGAGTTTGTTGTCCTTTGTACGTCACAACCCAACAAACAGTTTGCCTGGTTATGCCAAAAAGATCATGCACTGTCGAAAGAGAATGTCACTAACATCATCATGCCGACAACCGCTGCCGCCTATGCCAGTGAACTTTATCAGACCCTACACCAGCTCGAGCATCAAACTGAAATAGACATACTCGCGGCCGAAAAACCTAACGACACCGCCGAGTGGCAGGGGATCGTTGATCGCTTATCTCGCGCGTCGAACTAGCGTCACACTATGTTAAGTAATAAAAAAAAGGAGCTCATAGAGCTCCTTTTTACATCGGTACTTTGTCATTATTTAATCTGAATAGACTTCTCCGTTTTCTCGGCAACATGCTTGTCTGCTTTTTCTAGTGTGGGTTGTTTCTTGGCTTTGACTTGCGCAGTTTCTTTTAATTGGTAAATCTTACCCACGCCCGCTATCTTTTGACGGATTTCGGAAGGTGAGCCTACGTAACCTACCTGACCAACACCGGCGATCTTAACTTTAAGTTCATCAGTTGGGTACACCAACACTTTACCCGCACCGGCAATTTTGACTTCCACTTCTTGAGACTTTAAGCCCTGTGCATCGATGTGCGAAGAACCAGCTGTTTTGATTTCAAGTTCTTTCGAGACACCGGATAAGATCACTTGACTGGCCCCGGTTGTTTTCACTTCCAAGTCTGCTGAGTTAATTTTCTCCGCATTAATCTTGCTCGCTCCCGTTGCTGCCAGCTCACTTAAAATAGGCAAGCTAATGCTGAGTGTGGGTACTTTTGCTTCGATGATTTTTTCATTATTTTTGACATGGATTTTTAATACGTGATCCTCTACCGTGGTCACAATTTCGGGTAATACATTACTATCAGCACTAACACTAAGCGCTTGCTCGGCGTCGTTAGTAATATTCACTTTAAACGCACCGTCGATATGGATGCTATCAAACATGCTCACTTGACGTTGTTCTGTTTTAAGC
>JAUHZG010000099.1 GCA_030425845.1 Gammaproteobacteria bacterium | reverse complement strand
AATGCTGAGCTAGTTGAGACGGCACCGGTGTTTAACCACGTTGTGCCACCATTGAGTGAATATTGCCAAATTCCTAGACTTTGGTTAGTTTGAATAAGCGCCATGCCCTCTAAACCCCCGCTATCGACATCAGTAATAGCGGTTGTTAAGGCAAGTAAACTGGCGACAGTTTGTCCCGGATCATTGATATCATCTTCGGTGATAGTCGTCATGGCAGGTGACGCACTATTATCTAACACTGGGGCATCGTTAATAGGATTAACTGTGATAGCAAGCGTGTCAGTATCTAGCAAGATACCGCCACTTCCGCTATTCCCCAGATCGCTTGTTTGGATGTGGATGCTGGCTGTGCCATTGTAGTCAGTCGGTGCACTAAAAGTCATCCCATCAAGTGCGGTATTGAGGTCCGCTTGTGTGCCCTGGAAGATCATGATGGCATCACTTATGCCATCACCGGTAGTAAAACTAAGCCCTGTAGTACCTGACAATGTCAGTAAGCCATTGGTTGCAGTGAGGGTAACTTCAAGACTCGCTCCAAGCACGTCAATATCACTTAATGAAAGCACATTAGCGTTACCCGTACTTAATAGCAGAGTCTGATCTTCATCGACACTTTGCGCATCAGGAAGCGAGTTGATGGGCGCATCATTAATCGCGTTCACAGTAACGTTAATGGTATTATTATTCGTGATCGCGCCACCAATACTCAACGTGTTTTGATCGTTGGTGATCAGTTGCAACGAGGCACTACCATTGAAATGCGGTGAAGGCGTAAAAACAAGATCATCAAGGGCGTTATTAATAGTGACTAATGATCCGGTAAACTGCATGCTTGTATCGTTTATGCCATCACCACTGACAAATGAAAGCCCTGTCGTCTGTGATAAGCTTATGACACCATTAGTAGCATTGAGTGTGATAAGCATTGGCGCATCAGAAGCATCGATATCGCTAATTTGAATACGATTACTGTTACTATCGTTGAAAACAATGGCGATATCTTCATTTGTGAATTGCGCAGTAGGAACAGTATTCGAAGGTGCATCATTGACAGAGCGTATAGTGAGTGCAACCACTTGTGTTGCTTGTTTGGCGCCATCGGCACCATTGTTACCAAGATCATCAATGGACATGCTAAGGTTATCTGAGCCATGATAGTGCGCAAATGGCTGATAATGCATGCTATCGAGTGCTTCATTGATGGCACTTTGTGTGCCTAGTAGGACCATACTCGTGTCATTCGTCCCATCACCATTGATAAAAGTAAGTCCATTCGTTTGCCCGAGTGAGAGCGTGCCGTGATTGACAGCCAATGAAAGCTGTAACAAATCGTTAGAAAGCGCATCGTGATCATCAATTTGTAAGCGACTGGTTGAAGCGTGATCAAAGAGTAGGCTAGTATCCTCATCTAAAACAAGTGTGCTGGCCATCGCACTTATCGTGGGAGCTTGATTGATGAGTGGACTTGCGAGAGTGGGCGTAAGTATTGTATCAGTTAAGACGAGTGTGACAGGATCAATTACAATCGCTGAGTCGTCGTTGGTACGACTTTCAGCGTTTCTATCTGAGTCTAAGCTGATCGAGCTGCGATCATCAACTCGACTTGTCTCACTGCTGGATGTTTCCACCATGCTTACGGTGACAGTTTGTGGGTTATCGCTTTGCTCACTCACTTCACTTTGATTTGTGATTACTACACTCTCTTGTGTCAACGAGCGCTCATTTAATTGTGTCAGTATCTCACTATGAGAGACCGTGTTGCCTGAAGGTAAAATAATTTGCGAGGAAGCAAGTGATTGGCTTGAATCGGGTTCAAAATAGTGTACAAGCTCAATTTCACTTGTATCAAACTTGACTTGTAAACTTTCACCCTTTGCGAAGAAGCGTACATCCTGATGTGTACTTAAGTCGATTTTTTCATCGGGAAGCAAAACGATTTTTCCTTGCCGTTGTACCAACACCACCTGAACGTCATCACCTTTGATTAAGGTTAGGGGCGTGTCTAGAATCTTCGTTAAACTATGCGCATGCAGATAACCATCACTTAGTAGGATACTTTTAGTCTTAATATCGGGTTGGATGCTAAGGAGGAGGTTGGATGCGTGTTCGTCATCATTGATTTCGTCACTGAAGAAGTTAATTAGTCTTATTCTGTTCGCGTTATCGTGTGTTTTGTTGAGTACGATGAGTAATGCATCGTTACCTTGACGCATGATACTTAGCTCATCGGAGTTCACATTATCAAATTTAATCACTTGGCCGTTGGCGAGTGTCAACGCACCTTCATGGGGTAAAGTGTCAGGGAGTCCTGGCTGCAAGGTGAGCTCTGTGAGTGTGTTTTGCTCTACTTTATATATACGCATACTTACTAAGTTATCGGCACTAAAAACAAGGGATTAACATTTTGTGTGGAAACATAGTTCTTTTTTTCTCGAAAATCATTTTTTGGCGAGAGAGGCGTCAAATTGATGTTGATTTTTATGTAAAAGAGTCGAGCAATTGGCAGAATGGTCGTACGGCTGGGTAATTTATTGCGATTTTACACAGTGACTTTGTAACAATTGTTACAAGGAAAAACTCAGGTTTAAACAATATGGCGTTTACCCTTTGCTTGCCATGAAAATATTAAAAACCTCTAAAACAGTGGGAAAATGCAAAAATTAACAGCGATCGAGCGGTTGGTTTTTATTTTTGGCTGTTTTAAAAAAGTTCTTCAATCATTTAAATGCACATGCGACATAACATTTCGTTACACTGCGCTAAGTTTACCTTAAGAAAACGACTTTATAACTATAAGCGAGGGCAAAAATAATTCGAATGATGTTTTTGCAACTGAGATAAGAATAAATGGAGAAAAATGATGAGTATGACAAATTTTAGTGCCGAGAGAGGACCTGCTGTAACAGCTAGTAATCCCGGAGGTTCAACTAATTCCGAAGGTACAACACAAGCGAGTGCTCCACCCATGCCTCAGAGTTTTTCTGAACATGAAGAACAAAAACTAGAGACTACGAGTCAGGCAAGACGTCCACGAAAGGCGCCTAGTGCAGAGGAAGTCGTGATACTTCATGATCATGAATATCCTGAGCAGGTAGCTCAACTACTAGAGAGACAGGATTTATCCGAATACACAGTAAAGATGGAAGCTATTGAGCTAAAGCCAACGGCGGGTAGCATTGAAGAGTTAATAGATGGTGACAACAATTACATGCTTGCGCCACAGTTTTCTGATAGCAAAGAGCTGTTCGAGCAACTTGGGGCAGAGGCACCTATGGAAGGTTTAGGCGACTTAGCTGAGACATTTTTCAAACCCAATGGGAATAAACTAGAGGATCTGTTAAATGCCGTCAATGGTAATCAACCGAACTCGAGTATCCCTCTATCGACGGCGCACTCTATTCGGCCTGGGCGTATACATTTTAGTAGTGATAATGGACGTGTCTATGCCTACGCGTGTGCTCCCGACGGAAAGACATATTACGCAGTTCCTAAAGGACTGAGACATTCTTGGCTAAATAATACACATAATTTGAATGAAAAGTATATTCGAGTCCAAGATATGCATATCATTCGGATCCCTGAAGGAAGAGTAGGCTTGGCTCTATATAATAACAATCCTATAGTCTTATTACCTGGACGACACGGTTTTTATAGCAAGAACTTTGCTTTCGATCCGCAGCACATTTTTAATTTACAAGGACTACAGCAGGTTATTGTTGAAGCTGACATATTAAGTAATATCGTCATAGTTAATGTAAGCCCCGAAGAGATCGGCCTGGGCCGTCAGAACGGGCAACCTGTTCTACTCGCGCCAGGTTTGCATGTCAAAACACGTCACTTCCAATTTGATCGCACCATTAAAGTGGATGACTTACTTAGCCTTGGCAACGGTAACGATGAAAAGAAAGTGCTAGAAAAGCATTGTATTAACCATGGTGTATTAGAGATTGTGATGATACCGCCTAGTTATCGCGGTTTTGCTACTTTGCATGGACATCCAGTGGTCCTTAAGTCTGGTTTACATGTGATTAATGACGCAAGTTTTGCTTTTTCTAAAATGTGTGAAAGAAGTGATGATGTGAACACCTATTCAAACATTAATTTGATCCGTATCCGCAACGGTCAATTTGGTTTAGCTTGGATTGGTGCGAAGGCCTTATTATTGCCACCGGGCGAATATATCTTCAATGATGCACGATTTAAGCTTGATCGCGTTGTCAATCAATCTGATCAAGTGATCCATCATGGAGATATTCATGTATTTCGCGTTAACCAAGGAGTGATAGCCTTTGCGAGGCAAGATGGGATTGCACGGTGCTACTCATCAGGCACGTATGCTTTAACGCATCCGAGCTTCACCTTGAGCGTAGGTGATTTTGTCAGTACAGCAATAACACAATTTGTTTTTGATAATATGGCAATCTTTAATGCGCCACCAGGGAAAGCATTGGTCTATACGCTGGGCGGTGAAATTAAAATTTTACCCCCTGGCAAGCACGAAAGAATTAATGAAGATAATCAGCAACCTGTACTATTTCGTGAAGAAATTGACTTGCGTCAGAGAGTGTTATTACTCGACAAGCAAGGCTTGCTGACGAAAGATAGTCAACCCATTGATGTCAGTGCACAAGTTATCTTCCGTGTTACCGATCCTGATAAGTTTGTGACGAATGCCCCTGTCGATGATTTTGGAGATGAATTAGAGAAAATTGTTGATGCCCATGTTCGAGAGGCGATTTCAGGCATTCTTTTTTCGAGTGTCTGCTCAAGTGCGGGTGAAGGGAGTGCACCTGAGGTGGCACTGCTAGGTGGTTCTAGAAGAGATGCTGAAGCTGAGCATAAAGGCGAAGCCGTCGGTGAGCACATTGATAGGGCTGATCTTTATTCTAGTATTTTACAAAAAGTTAGAGCGGATACCGCCTGCTGGGGGATCGAAGTGGCGAATGTCACCATTGCCAAGATCGATCCTGGTCAAGCGTTTCGTGAGCAGCAAGTTGAAATGAGCCGATTGTTACGTGAAGAACAAAATAAGGTTCGTATCGCACAAGCCAAACAGTTAGCCGCGAGCACGTCGAATCAGACTTTGGTAGATCGTGCTAAAGCAGAGGCTCAAGCGAGGCGTGAGCAAGCGGTGATTGAAGCGCAGACTCGTCTTGACGCTGTCCGAATTGATGCTGAGGCGGCTGAGTTAGAGGCGAAAGCGGCGCAGACACGTGCACAAGCCAATCAGGCGGTTTTTACCGGTGGTAACCTTCAGATGAAACAAATGGAAGAGTTCACCCGTATGATACAAGCCATGCAAGGAGTTGCCGTACCTGGTATTGTGGTGAATGCGGGCGATGGTGCTTCCTCGACACCGACGCTGCAATCGCTATTGCCCATGTTAATGATGCAGATGATGGGGCGTCCTGATGCTAATGTGGCTGGTATGATGGCTGCGATGCCAAGAGTCGATGCGTCGGCTCCTGTAGCAGTACCACCCGCTGCACCTCAAGGTGGACATGAGCAACAAGCGCCGGGAGTGGGGGCACCTGGCATGGTGGCTTCACCTGCAGCGGATGCTTCGTGAGCATTAAGCCATTTCACACAGAGCTAGCTTGTTATGCAGGCTAGCTCTTTTGATGTTAAGGACAAATGTCGACACTGGAAACGTGCAAATCCTAGTAATTTGTGTATATAGTCAATGAAGTCAAACTTCGCTACACTTTGCTTTTGACAAGAACGCAAGGATTTCCAAACGTATGACAAAGCCAACCAGCACAAAGTGGCAAGCCGTCGTTCGCGATTATGAGCTAGACAGCCAAGGGATAGTGAATAACGCGACTTTTCTAAATTACTTTGAACAAGCCCGCAGTGAAACAGCCAAAGCCATTGGGCTTAGCCTGCAAGACTTTCAAGCGCAAGGTTATATTTTTGTGGTAGCAGGTCTTGAAATCCGATATTACTCGCCACTGGTGGCGCATGATGTGTTTACCGTGAGTTCGGCTTTAGCGGGCATCGAAAAAAAAATGCTACTGTTCAAGCAGTCACTAATGAATGAGACTCATGACAGGATCAGCGCGAAAGCTACCGTACGCGTAGCTTGCATGTCACTCGAATCCAAAAAAGCCGCAATGCCCGACACGTTAGTGCGCTTACTCGAAACGCAAGGCCTCTCAGTTGACTAAAGTCACGCGACACACGCGTCGCATTTCTCTTCTTCCCAGCGTTTGAGGATGGGCACAACGCACTCTGGCGTAAGAGTTTGGATGCATTGGCAAGCCATGCCATCATCGTGACGCCGCTGACAAACCTCACAGGGTTCTTTCGTCACTAAAAATTCTGCCTTAGGTCCAATTGGGCGCCAGCGTGAGGGGGCATGACTAATCGCTGGTGTGTAAAATCCCAAAGCGTGAATTCCAAGCGCACCGGCTAAATGCAATGGACCCGTACTGCCCGCGATAAGACCATCACTGGCGGCGATAAATTGAATAAACTCAGCCAGTGACAACTTGCCACTGAGATCGGTGACGTGTGCATACGGTTCACAGAGCGTTTTACGCATCGCTGCCCCTTCGTTTTCGGTGCCACTGATGAAAATTTTAAACTTACTTTGCGGTAACGTGGTAATGAGCTTTGCAAAATAAGTTTCAGGCCATTCACGCTTACCGGCCTGGCTTAAGCACTTAGGGTGCAAAATTAAATTAAACTTATCGGGTTCGAGTAATTCAAGCGCAGCTAACGGTTTGGTAAAGGGTTTAAAGTGCAACAAGTTCGCGATGCTATCAAAGGTGGCGGGTTTTTCTTTCTGTCCTGTAAACGCTTGCAAGTATTGTAACTCGATTTGCGAACCGTGCAGGGTGGTTTTTGATGTGCGTAGTACGTTAAGTAATTTATTACAGGTAAACCAATGATACGGCCTGTGGATGCTACCCACTCGATAGGGGATCTGAGCTTTGGCAGCGAGTTTAGCGATGGCTTTTTTCGGGCGTAGATGAACGAAGATATCAGCGTTTACCGCTTGCAATTGTGATAGGCCACCATCTGGGGCCTGGTTGAGTGTGTTCCAATCGAGGAAGCCGTCAACGTCAGCGTATTGCTCGACCACCGCGCGCGTATACTCTTGTGCGAGGTAGATTATTTTACAGCTGGGGGCAAGGCGTTTTAATGCACTGGCAAGCGGTAGACTGAGGGTGACATCCCCAATGTGATCCGTGCGACTTAAAATAATCGTTTTTCCTGCAAGATGGTACATATTTCGTCCAGTTGTTAAATGCAATCAGGCATTATACAGCCCTCTTTATTTTTGGCTAGGATCACAAAAACGAGTGGCGCATTTTTAAAACCGACCAGTCAGACGGTTTGTCTTTTTGCCACGAATCTTAGTGAATTATGGTCACTCGATGGTAGAATCGTCCACGTTATGAACAAGAAAGGAACACAAATGAAAAAAACAGCGAAAAGACTCGTCTGTGCAGCTGCACTTGGGGCACTGTTTTGTAATGCTGCAAGCGCGTTAACCAATGTCATTGTTTTTGGTGACAGTCTGTCTGATATCGGCAACTTTCCACAAAGTCAGTTCGTTAAAGCATTCGATCCGGATGAGGTGAGTGTGGGTATACCGTCTCCTAGTGCCTATATACCACAAAACCTTTATGTCCCAGTGACGAATCCTATCACGCCAGCAGCAAGCACAAATGGCTATACATTAGTTGCACCAGATGCCACCGGTAAATTTAGCGCTCACACACTGACTTATCCTAATTTAGCGAGTGCTCAGTATGTGTTACCGCCTAAAGACAATATTGATGCGCAAATTACACTAAAAGGTCCGGAAACACCCGCTAAGAATGCACGTAGCTATCGCTCAATTGGCTGGGTTGAGTACTTCTTCAATAACACGTTTGCTAAATTATTTCACGGTCGATCAAAACTAGTTAACTGGAGTGAGCTATCGACTGTTCAAGTGACACCATATACTTCAGTGGACTACGCTTGGTACAGCGCGCTGTCACACGATAAGTGTTTCGATGATGATTATGATAGTGAAGGTACCTGTGATGAAGCGCAAGTGCGACAATCTACAGTGAA
>JAUHZG010000098.1 GCA_030425845.1 Gammaproteobacteria bacterium | reverse complement strand
CTTAAGGGAATGCCTGAAATCGTGTTAAAAAAGAAGGAAGCTATTCGTCCTAATAAGATCGTTTTGGGTGCTGCTGGAGGAAAATTGGATTTTTCACTTACAGCACATATTGCTAGCCTTCCCTGCTAATGCGGATGAAGCAGCCAAGACGAAAGTCAAGCAGCAAGCTATCGCACTTGATAAAGAGTTGCAGCAGGGTGCTAACTTCACCAAGCTTGCACTAGAAAATTCTAATGGACCCAACGCTCATCAAGGTGGCGATTGGGGCTGGAAGTCAGCTAACGACTTACCACAAGTCTTCGTTAAAAATTTAGAAAACTTAAAAATCGGTAAAGTCAGCCCCCCCATCAAAACAGGCAACGGTTACCATTTGTTAAAACTTATCGCGAAAAAAACATCCGGTACCCAAACGTACGTCACCGAGTACAAAGTTAAACATATCTTATTAAAGGTAGATGCGAACCAATCCAGTGCCGTCGCCCATACCAAAATCGAAAAACTACGCCATGACATCGAAAAAGGGAAACCTTTCGCCGCGGTCGCAAAGCAATACTCTCAAGATCCGGGCAGCGCAAGCCACGGCGGTTCACTTGGTTGGGTGACACTCAAAAGTTTGGTGCCCCACTTTGCCGATGCCGTCAAATCGCTACACAAGGGCAAGCTAAGTCAACCGGTTAAATCACGCTTTGGCTGGCACCTTATCGTTGTTGAAGGCTCTAAGAAAGTGAACATGGCCAATGAAATTAGACGTCGTGAAGCCACTGAGCTTGTGTACCAACGTAAGTTTAGCCACGCGGTTCAAAATTGGATTAAAGACTTACGTAAGCAAGCTTACATTAAAGTCGTGAACTAATGAGTAACTCAGTTCCCCGCTTAGTGATCACCCCAGGCGAACCGGCGGGCATAGGGCCAGACTTGTGCTTGTCGGTCCTTGGGCAACCCTTAGCGTGTGAGTGTGTCGTCATCGCCAATCAGTCCTGTTTAGCTGAGCGGGCGAAGGCTCTGGGTCTAGCTGTCTCTTTCAAAGCATTCACTCCACATCAAGCGAGACAGCCCCACTCCCCCGGCTGTATCTCGATTATTAACGTTCCCCTGACGGAAAACGTCATCCCCGGCAAATTAAGCCTACACAATGCAGACTATGTGTTGCAGACACTAGAACAGGCGGTCACATTATGCCAGGCGGAGCCAAACACCGCCCTGGTCACCGGTCCCGTACACAAAGGCAACTTACAAGAAGCGGGTATAGACTTCACTGGCCATACAGAACTCTTAAGAGATCTCACACAAAGCCCACAGGTAGTTATGCTCTTTGCGAATAGCAAAATGCGCGTCGCATTGGCGACCACGCACCTTCCCTTAGCCAAAGTTCCCATGAACATCACACAAGAAGGTTTGATTGCTACGTTGACTGTTTTAAGCCAAAACTTAAGGACACACTTTAGCATCGACAACCCTAACATTGCTGTCTGTGGGCTAAACCCCCATGCTGGCGAGAGCGGCTACTTAGGACATGAAGATCAAGACGTCATCGCTCCTGCTATCGCTCACTTACAGCACCAGGGCTTAGCCATTAATGGCCCCTTCCCTAGTGATACAGTGTTCTTACCCCAAAATCTAGCACACTACGACGCCGTCCTAGCAATGTACCACGATCAAGGGCTACCCGTGATCAAATACGCGGGCTTTGGAGACACAGCGAATATTACTCTGGGGTTACCGTTTATCCGCACTTCTGTTGATCACGGCACAGCTCTCACGTTAGCCGGCAGTGGGCAAGCAGATCCTAGTGGATTTGAAAGTGCAATAAATTATGCTCTTACTATGCTAGCCACGTCATCCTTAAATGAGCAGGTCACCACGTGAAAGCGAAAAAACATTTCGGACAAAACTTCTTAAATGACGAAGGCATTATCTCTCTTATCGTCAGTAATATCGTGAATGTTTACGACCACGATAGCCAGGTCATCGAAATTGGTCCTGGTCGCTGCGCAATCACCCTCCCTCTACTCGATGAACTAGGCTCCCTAGATGTGATCGAAATAGATCATTCGCTTTACCCGCGTCTACGAGACTTACAAAGTAAGAAGCCCGGCTTAACCCTTCATGAGCAGGATGTACTAAACTTCGACTTCGCTAAATTGGCAGAAGAAAAAAATTCAACTCTACAAGTCTGCGGTAACCTACCCTATAACATCTCAACCCCCATTTTATTCAAATTGTATGAGTACTCAGACTTGCTAAGCCACTGCCACTTCATGTTACAAAAAGAGGTCGTCGACAGAATCACTGCCACACCCGGCGGCAAAAACTATGGCCGCCTTAGTGTGATGCTTCAGACACGATTTGAGGCAGAGAAGTTATTTGAGATCCCCCCAGAAGCCTTCGATCCCGCCCCCAAAGTCCAATCGGCTGTTATCAGGCTCACCCCTTACAGCACCCCTAAATATGCAATTGGAGATGAAGCTTTCTTTTCAAAAGTTGTACAGCTCGCCTTCGGCCAGCGCCGAAAAACTCTGGCCAACGCCTTAAAACCGTTGTTGAATCAATCCATTAAAGACAAGTTGGGCGATTACCTGTCTCAGCGCGCAGAACAGCTAGAAATAGCACAATTCGTGGATTTGGCTAATACCTTAAAAATGCCCTAGAATAGGGTCTTCGTGTGCAAGGTAACGGATGTCGGCGCACGTGATTATCATGTAGGTGTTTGTTATGTTCGAAGGATTTTTACAGTCAAACAAAGAAGAAGGAAAGAAACCACCTTCTGGCAACAGCCAGCACAAAGCACAAGGCTCTGCCCTACCCAATCAACAATTCAAAACCAACCGCCTCTCTGTGCTAACCGCAAAAAAGTTACTGCACAGTAAACAACATCAGCGCAATATCAATCGTCTCAAAGCACTATTGCACTTCGATGACGGATTTGCCATCTACCATTCTTTATGTCAGAACACCATTGATAGCTTCGCCGAATTCGTCCAGCGTCTACCCGCCACTAAAAATGGCTATTACTCCCATCACGGGGGCATTTTAGAGCATGCTCTCGAGCGCGCCACTGAAGCGACCCACAATTGCCATCGCCACTTCATGCCTAGCGCGTCAGACAACCACAAAGTTCCCGCTGAGTATTGCGTGTGGTTATATATCGTATTTTCGGCTGCACTGTACCATCGCCTAGGTCCGCTAATAATAAAGTTTGACGTAGAATGTCATCATGACGGAGGCTCCTTTCCTTGGCTCCCCGTTGTCGGCAGTATGGTGGGGCAAGCAACTCATTATCAGTACTTTTTCACCGAAAAAAATTACGATCATTTAGCGCGTGATACCACTAAGATCATTGCTTCTCGTTTGATCCCAGATGCCGGATTGGCTTGGATCACTTCTCAACGCGACACTTTTGCGGTTTGGTTGGCCCTACTCGATGAGCGTTGGGATGAAGTCGGCTCCCTCTCAGGATTTATTCCACAAGCACAAAATGAAACCATCTTAAAATACTTTGAAGAAATTGCCGATAGGCGCTTCCAGCATCATTTCGATCACGAAATCAAACCTAGTGAGCGTGCGCGTGAAAGTATGGCTTTCTTACAACGAGGCTTACAACCCAACAGTAACGCTGATAGCAGCGCGAGCGCCCAAGCAAAGCAAGATATGAATTTGCTCGCAACATTTAAGGAATGGCTACAAAAAGAAATTGCCAACGGCAATATCAATATGAACGAGAAGAAATCCTTTGTAAATGTCCTGCGTCATGGTGTATTGATCTCGTTTCCGATCCTATTCAGTTTTATTCGGGCGAATCCTAATGCCGGTAACTGGCAGCAGCTCATTAACCGTTTTGCGCATATGGGTATTTTGCATATGAATGCCCATACTGCAGAAGCGTATCATTACAAACCTACTGGGGCCGAAAGTAAAACAGCTCAACCGAGTATTTTGATCAAAGACGCAGGCTTAGTGTTAACCAGTAAACAAGCTGCAACGCGAACAACACAATCTTTCGCCATCTCTAAAGGGGCCGCCAGTCCCGCGAGCGCCTCCATTCCCAGTGCAGAGGCTGAATCAACACATCGCCTAGGCAAAGGCTTCATGCCTCCAGGCGGCGGCGGGGGCTCAGGTAAGAGCGGAGTGTGAGTTCACACACTCGCTTCCCTAAAAGGCGCTAATAAGCTCCTCTGTTTGCCAGCGAATACTATGGACCCTTCGCACGTATCAATAAGTTGTCACCCTTATGTGACAAGCATACAAAGAAGCGCTACGCCTACCCTCACAAATTAAAAGATAATTCAGTGCTGTATGCTAGTGGGATCATCGGCAACGCCACCCCGCCAAACATTTTCAATGTCGACTTCATCATAGTCGTAGTTTTTACCACAAAATTCGCATTTGGCGGTGATAACTTTGTCGCGTTTGATTTGTTCTTGTAGTTCCTCTGGCTCAAAGCCCGCTAGCATCACTTGCACACGTTCACGAGAGCATTGGCAACCACTAGTGATCTCGTTTGGCTCATACAAAGCGACCTCTTCTTCGTGAAACAACCGCGATAAAATCGCTTCCGGCTCTAAATGAAGTAGCTCATCTGGTGTCAGCGTTTTCGCTAACGTCACCACGTGTTCCCAAAAGTTATCCTCTTCTTCGCCTTGTTCGGACGAGGGCATACGCTGAAGCAAAAACCCAGCCGCACGCTTCCCATCTGAAGCAAGTAACACCCACGTTGGGATTTGCTCAGACTTTTCAAAATACTCGATCAAGTCACCAGAGAGCGCACCGGTGTGCAATGCTGTCACGCCCTGCATGTCATCCTGACCATCGATTCGAATAGTCATCAGCAAGTTGCCCCCTTGCAATAACGCATACGGTGTACTTGGTGATGCTTTGTCTGACTCAGGGTAACGACACATACAGCGCATAAAGCCTTCTGGAAACTTCTGCGCAACTAGCAAATAGTCTTGGTTTTGTGTCTGCATTTGAAATAGGATCTTTGCCTCTAGCTTGATCGTATCGGAGAACAGGGCATTGGCCGCTACCGCCTCCCCCAGCAACACCCTCCACTCGGAAGAATAATCATGATATTGCAGCATGGCTTGAAACTCATCGGTGAGCTGAAGCACTTGACCGCGTACCGCGTGTCCTTGAAAGGAAAAACGTTGGCAAAAGTTATTTTGTTGCATTTGATGACTCCTGAGTTCAAGGTTCGCATTGTAGTAGAAATAACTTTGACCAACAAATGCGGTCATACGCAAGTATGTTATTATTTAATGCAAATGGACAAATTAGAAGTCACACTTCTAATTTGTCCAAACTCTTTTAATTAATTGATTAGACAGAGAAAATTCTGTCTACTAATTTCAGCCGAGGCTAAACAATGCCCCATTATGTCATAGGTGACGTCCAGGGTTGCTACCCACAACTCGAAGCCTTACTCGATAAAATTGCCTTCAATCCCGCGCAAGATAAGCTTTTTTTTGTTGGGGACTTGGTTAACCGGGGTCCTGACTCCCTCAACACCCTAAGACTCATCCATGCCTATAGCCAAAAGGGCTGTGCACTTACCGTGTTGGGCAATCACGATATTCACTGCTTAGCCGTCTACTTTGTCGATAAAAAAGTCAAAAAAGGCGATACCCTAGAAGCCGTATTTGCCAGCGAGGAATGCGACACCTTAATGCAGTGGCTGCGCCAGCAACCATTAGTACTTGATATTCCACAGCAGCAAGCACTTATCGTCCACGCGGGGATCCCACCGCAATGGGACAGGGCAACCGCACTAGCACGTGCCGCTGAGGTGGAGCGGCAACTGCAATCGGACGACGTCGTGCCTTTCTTAAAACACATTTACGGTAACAAACCTGCAAAATGGGATGACTCACTCAAGTACATGGAGCGCTATCGCTATATTGTTAACGCCTTTACTCGCATGCGCTTTTTAAAAGCTAACGGCTCCCTTAAACTCAAAGAAAAAGGTGGCTGGCGTGAAGCAAGTGACACTGTGATCCCGTGGTTTGACTTCCCAGACAGGCAAGAGCTTGATAGAACCGTTTACTTTGGCCACTGGGCCGCATTAAACGGTGACACGCATGACAACACATCGGTGGTTGGATTAGATACGGGCTGTGTCTGGGGGGGGCATTTAAGTGCTTACTGCCTAGAAACAAACCTTATCACAAGAGTGCGCTAACTCGCCCTAGCGACAGCGCATCGTTGCCATTAGTCCTAACATCGATAAGCTCGCATTTTTAAGTGCAGGGAAAAGGCCCTCTTCCTGCTCATGGGTAATGCTTGAGAAAATCTCAGGAGCATGGCTGGCAAGGATCAGCAAATTCATTGTAAACATCGACTCATCAGACGCTGCGCCCAGAGCTACGTTGAACACAGCGAGCTGTACAATCAAAAGTGCTCTGTTTCCCATAGGGGTTAATGCGTTTGTCAGTGATTGTGAGCCAAAGAACATCGCTTCTCTCCTTTTAACCTAGAAATGTGCGCCCAACTGCCGTTCCTAGGTTTAATAGTCTGAAAGGGGTAGCTTAGTTCAAGAGAGAAATGAAAAGAACTCTCCATTCCCATAGGAAATTAGTAGGCTAGAAAAAGAGTCGTAGCTTAGTTTAAGCCGCTCTGGCTGCACTAGTGGCTTTGATGGCGCTCACTTTGGCTTTCTTTGCTTTGGTTGCCTGGGCGGTAACTTTGGCTTTGTTTTCTTTAAAGAGTTTCGTGTTGACGATACTTTTTCGCTTACCACGACAGGAAGCGTCACCATCGCCTTCACGATCAGTCTTGTTCATCTCGCCAATCAGCCGACTAGCGAAAAAAGTGTGTGATCCTTTCCCTAATGCGCTCATAGTACGAACTTCCTAACTTATCTCGACCAGTATGACAGTTGAACGTATCAAGAATATTTCAAGCCCCAGGAGTTATGTAACGGTATGTAACACCCTGAAAAATAAAGGTTTTGTGGCTTTATTTTGACCGCTTTTCTGTGGGCATCACAACACTCTAACGCATGCCCTCCCCCTTCAATTCAGATCAGTATTTGAACACAAAATCTGTGCGTACAAAGAAACTTTACTAGCCAAGCAAGCAGGCAAAACCTCTTCTTTTTTGGGCGAAGACAATATGGGCATCTTGGACAAAATTGCAGTCCCATCAAGGTGTTACATTCTGTTACAAAACCTAACCGAGATGAAATATGGACGATACATGCCAGGGGGATAATGAAGATATTCCTAGTTAAATGAGATAATACGTCGTGGGCGTTTCAGTAACATTTTTTGATTACGAGCAAAGCACAACCGTCGAAGGTACAACTCGACGCTGGTGCTTGCCACAGCTTGCTCCCGCTGCATCGCGGGAAGGCGATGACGCTAGTAGCGTCTCTTCAGTCACTAGCACGGACGTCTCTTACGAACGGACCAAAAATGAAGCTCAGTGGCTTTACGTACTTAAAGAGATCGCGAGATTAGAAAGCATCGCTCTAAAAGACGAGCTAGATGATGACGCAATGGCCCTTGTGAGAACTGTTATTGACAATATCTGCCTAGCCTATGATAGCTGCCATAAAACCTTTCACAGTAGCTGCCAAGATCGTATTATCGATTTGGTTAATCATGTCTTTGATTTTCATCCCGCTGCGAGTACGAAAAATTTCAAGCAGAGCATGGGAACTCTAAAATTCAATTTCACCCCTCGTAAAAAGAAGGGCGATGATCGTATCACTTCTTGTGAGGAAATGCTGAATCAGCCCCGTAGACGCACATTAGCAAACGTAGTGAGAGGCATCGTCAGCCGTATCAAATACTATGTAAAATGGTGGCTTAACGTCATGCGAGTCAAACACCAGTTCGATTCGCCTAAGCAGAATGATCGCTTTACTGTGAGTTCCTTACCTAGAAAACAAGATTTGCCCACGATTATGACTGAACGACCTGATATCGCTTATGTGATTTCAGTGGTTGAGCCTTTTGAGATTGATGACAAGCAAATCACCCATCTCAATCCGGTCACCCCCGAGCTATGGAGAAAACAAGCAAATTTTCGTAACGAGAGCATCCAACATGCAATAATTAAAATGGCCGATGAAACG
>JAUHZG010000198.1 GCA_030425845.1 Gammaproteobacteria bacterium | reverse complement strand
GTGGGCCCCCGATAAAACAAATCAAACCAAGCTGTTAATTTACCATAAACCCGAAGGCCTTATTTGCACAACGCATGATCCCGAAGGACGCCCCACAATCTTTACCCAAATCAAACAACCTAAACAGTCTCGTTGGTTATATGTCGGCCGACTTGATATCAATAGCAGTGGGTTATTACTACTCACAAACCAAGGCGAGCTGGCACAACGTTTAACACACCCACGCTATCAAATTGAACGTGAGTATGCTGTGCGTGTTTTAGGAGAACTCACTCACGATCAAAAGCAAGCTTTGCTCGATGGGATTGAGCTTGAAGATGGGCCAGCACGGTTTGATTCTATCGAAGAAGCTGGTGGCGAGGGCGCGAATCGTTGGTATCACGTAACCCTTGCGGAGGGGCGTAATCGAGAGGTAAGACGCCTGTTTGCTAGCTTTGATATGGCGGTCAGTCGATTGATACGTATTCGTTATGGCAGCATTGTGTTGCCAAGAGAACTCTCACGCGGGAAGTCACGCCTTGCGAGTCAAGAAGAGTTAGCTTCACTCAAGCACTTGGTGAACTTATAGCGATAGCGTACGCAGGGGACTAGGCCATAGGTCGTAATCCACCTCTCTACACTTGCTGATGTATCAACGATAAGATCTGGTGTGTGGCGACTTCCGGTGTATCACGTAAAAATACACTATGATGCAACCAGCGATGATTTGGGTAATAGGCAACTAATAATGTTCCATCACGTAAGGCATTCACCGTCCGATGAATCAAATACGGGGCAACCGCGAAGCAGCCCCAAGTTTCTCCGAGCACATGGTAACGCTGAATAGTCCAACGATTAATGAAGGGTTCTGAGTGAAACACAATCGCTCGACTTGCGGCGTGACTGTTAAACCCTTCATCCAAGCCATAGAGGCGCATGGCATAGCCAAAGCGACCATAATAACTTTTACCCGTAAGATAGACACCAATACTGCTTTCATGACTTCCATAGCGATTAGAAAAATGTTTCGCATATAAGCCCCCGGATTCTTGACCGTGAGTGACATAAGTGTCAAACAATACGCGTAACGTATTCATGTTAATAGTACACAATCGGTACTGTGTGGAAGGGCGGGTAAAATCAACAATGGTTAAGATTTGTTTGTGATCTAGACCATACTCTCTAGCGTGGTGGTAAGCGGTTAAGCTCGTTAAGATCGCTCGTTTTGAGACATGATTACATTGAGAATGGATCTTCTGCATGATAAAGCGGTCGACACTAAAGTGCCCTAGCGCATAACTACACATCACTTGTAAAAATAACAAAACGCTAGTCACGAAGAGAGACCGTGGCTGCTTCACTGAGTTTATCCTTACTGTTCTACCTTTCTGTCATTCTACGATACGTTGCCCTGCACAGCAACTCAAAATCAGTACAAAAAAAAGCCATGCCGGGTGAGGGCATGGCAGGCGAAAACGACACCATCCTTGGTGTCAGAGGCTAACGACATCCTTGCCGTTGTGTTTTGCGCGATAAAGAGCCAAATCGGCTTGCTCTATCAATTGTTGGTAGTTTTCATCCGTGTTCGCATTGGCCACACCAATACTGACACTGGTTTGGACAGGGGCTTGTTTATAATGAAACTGTTGGAGACTAATCGCTTCACGCAAGCGC
>JAUHZG010000097.1 GCA_030425845.1 Gammaproteobacteria bacterium | reverse complement strand
TATCGACATGCATTAAGTAACGCTCAGGATCCGGCACGTTTTGCGCGTGAATTACAACGAGCAGGGTATGCGACTGATCCGAATTATGCGCGAAAAATATTGAAACTTTATCATAGTGATGCGATCAAGAATGCATCTTTGTAAGAATGAGGTAGAACCGTGACTGACATCTTTAACATTGCAGCGACAGGGTTACTCAACTTCCAACGGGCGATTAGCACGACGAGTCATAATATCTCAAATTCGACCACGGAAGGGTACAGTAAGCAGCAAGTTGTTTTAGGGACGAAAGATCCGGATTTCGGTGGCGGATTCTTCTTAGGTACTGGTGTACGTATCAATGACATTGATCGCGTGGTGGATGATATTATAAATGGGCAGATCCAAACGAATATATCACTGATCCGTGAGAATCAACAATTTTTCAATGAAACCACGAAAGTTGACTCCTTATTATCGGATTCAGCAACTTCGGTAAGTGCGACCATGGATGAGTTCTTTTCGGCTCTGCAGGTAGCTAATGCGGATCCCTCAAATGTGACCTCACGTGAAACACTTTTGCGTCAAACGCAAGCCATGGTGGATAGGTTCCATGCGGTGGATAGACAGCTCAATACGGAAATCAGCATAACGAACTCGTCACTCAACTCTTTTGTGTCAGAGATTAATGCAATATCCGAGAGTATTCTAAGCATCAATCAAGTGATCACGTCACAAGTGAACCCTTCACCTGATTCGCTTGATCACCGTGATAGGTTAATCAAAGATCTGGCAGAAATCGTTTCGATTCGTACGCTAGAACAAGATAATGGTAGTGTCTCAGTGACACTCAGTAATGGTGTTTCATTAGTGTCAGGCATGTCGGTCAATCGAATTGAAGCCGTCACTTCTGAGAGTGATTCAAGGATATTAGATTTTCGGTTAGTCAATGCCAGTGGGCAGTCACAATTACTCGATAGTAGTGTCGTAACCGGTGGCCAGATGGGTGGGTTGATACGCTTTCGTGACGAGATCATCGTACCTGCGATTAATGATCTTGGACGGTTAGCGCTTAGTATTGGTGATACGTTTAATCAGCAGCATCGATTAGGTATGGACTTAGGCGATCGTATTGGCCAAGATTATTTTAATGATGTTAACGATCCCAACTTGGTGGCGAACCGTATTTTTGCAGACTCCGATAACGATGGTGCAGCCACTTTTGACGTAGAGATCACAACTGTGGCAGATCTAACTGCGAACGAATATGTTCTCACCGCGTTGCCTAGTGCGGGTTATACGTTGGAAAATGTGCAGACAGGCTCTGTAGTGAGTTTTGGCTCATTCCCCTTCACTTATGATGGTTTTAGTATTACACAGACGGGCGGGACGATGGCTGCAGGGGATAGTTATATTATTAATCCCACTAATAATGCAACGAATGCTTTTAGTGCTCAACTCAATGATGTGAACTCGATTGCCCTTGGTATGCCCATTCGTACAGCGGCTGATGGTAATAATGCTGGAACAGCGACGATTTCAACTGGTGAAGTTCTAGATACGACCAATGCCTCATTTTCTATTCCACAACAGCTAAATCCACCTTATCGTGTTGAGTTTCTTGATGAGTCAAATTACCGCATTCTAAATGATGCTAGTGGCGCGGTGATTCAAGCAGGCCCTGTGGCATATAACTCTGCGATTGTGAATGAAGTATTTCCTATTCCGGCGATTAACTCTATCCCTGCACAGACAGCTGGGGTAGGAACACTTACTGCTAATGGAGTGGGTGATCTGATCATCAATGGGATCCCGATTATTGCGGCGGCGGCAGACGGGGTTTCTCCAGCTGCTGATTCAGCCGCAAGTGCAATAGCGATTGCCAATGCCATTAACAATACGACTACTACGCACGGCGTGACTGCTCGTGCGGTGACCAACGAAGTGAACCTTGGTACTTATACTCCGGGAACTTTGGTCGCGGGTGAATTCCAAATTAATGGTGTGAATATTATTGATGCATCCGGTACGCAAACAGGCTTACTTTCTTCGATTAATGCCTCGCTTGGTGCAACCGGTGTGAGTGCGGCATTGGATAACGGTGAAATAGTGTTAACCGCTGTTGATGGTCGTAATATCCAATTAAGCAGTGCCGCGGTAGTTGGGACCGCTAACTTTACTAACTTTAACATTGGCATCATTAACTCTGAAGTTAATCGTGCGGCCGTTGTGGTGAGTGATGATCCTGGTTTTGGCTTAGGCAATATGACCATTGCGGGAGGTAACCCTGCGAGTGTTGGCTTAGTGGCTGGCGTGACGAATCAAATCGATCCGGGTTACCGAATGTCGATAAGCGGTGTGCCGGCACGTGATGATGTGTTTACTGTTGGCTATAATAATGGCGGCGTCAGTGATAACCGTAACGGTGCTGCATTAGCGGGTATTCAGTCTAGCAATATCTTTAACGGGGGAGCATCAACTTTAAATGGGCTTTACAGCTCGATGGTGATTTCAATTGGTACTAAAGCGTATCAAGCCGAGCTCAACGAGCAAACTGCGAATGCATTACAAGCGAATTTGGAAAGTCGTCGCGAAGAAGTTTCTGGAGTTAACTTAGATGAAGAAGCCGCTGATCTTTTGCGTTATGAGCAAATTTATCAGGCGAATGCTAGGGTTTTGCAAACGGCTGATCAAATGCTGAGTTATTTATTTAATGCGTTAGGATGATGATATGCGTATTTCATTTAATGAATTTTATCAAGGCACGCTAACTCGTATTTTAACAATACAAGACAGCTTGAATGAGAAGCAAAATCAAGCGGCCAGTGGTAATAAAATCAGCAAAATCTCTGATGATCCGCAAGCAAGTGGTCGCATCATTAATCTTGAGCGTCAAATAGTTCAACTCAATGCGTTCCAAGTAAATGTGGATGCGGTTAAACGCCATCTCAATGAGGAAGAACTCGCAATCAAAGGGTATACCAATGCACTTAATCGGATTCGTGAACTCACAGTCGGCATCGGTAATACGGGTGTTTTATCCACCGACGATCAAAACGCCTTATTACAAGAAATTCGGCTAATCAAAGAACAGATAATCGATATCAGTAATACACAAAATGCAACGGGTGAATTTATCTTTGCGGGTTATCAAGTGCAAAATAGACCGTTCAATGCGGATACGGCTGGGCGCATCGAATTCAGTGGTGATCAAGGACAACGTATTTTACAGGTAGGGACAGATACAGAGATCCCAATCAATGACTCGGGGCAAGATATTTTTATGGATATTCCCGCGGTGGCGGATTCTTTCGAAACAACTGTAAATACTGGCAATACGGGCACTGGGATCATCTCGCGTGGACGCTTAACGGATTTAGCAACCTGGCAAGCAGGTTCGAGTGAAACCTACAATATTATCTTCAATCCATTAGCGCCTGGGATGAACTTTGATGTGGAAGCTGCCTCGAATCCAGGGGTACCGCTTCCTGGGTTTGATGATGTGCCTTTTGTCGCAGGTCAAGAGTTCGAAATTGAAGGGATCACAGTGAGTATTAGTGGCTCGCCACAGCCGGGTGATGAGTTTACTATTCAACCTGCTAATAACCTCGATGTGTTTGCGATGATTGATAATCTTATCGATGGGGTAGGCAGTACCGATCCGGATGTACAAGCCTTTGGCATCTCCTCAGCGCTAGACAACTTAGATGCCGCCCTTCAACGTGGCGTTGATATTCGGGCGGAAATTGGGGCACGAATCAATGTCTCAGAAGTGTCTGAGAGCTTTAACGAAGACATTATCTTTTATGGGCGTGAAAGCATTGGGCAAGACAAGGATGTAGATTACGCGGAAGTGATCACGGACATTGAGCAGCTCGCCTTTGCCCTAGAGGTGGCACAGAGTACCTTCACTAGGGTGCAGGGCTTGTCTATTTTTAATTTCTTGAGATGATCATTAGGGTTACCTTGAGCAATTGGGGAGGTGGCGGTCATTCTCTTTTAATGAGGAAAGGTAGCGTCTACAGCTATTTGCTAATTCTTCTAGGCATGCATCTGTACTAAGCTCGAGATTGATACGATATACTTCAGGCCCATTACCATTGATTGTTTTTATTTGAGATTGTTCGATGACTAATTCACCGCAAACCGCATGCATATCGGCTAAGGATAAGCATTCCAGCTTTACGAAAATAGATTTATCACCTCTTTTTAATTTAGCCGTACCCCCATGGTGTGCCATAAATGTGTTGATATCAACCGCACGCTGATTATAGATTTCTCTTTTGTCTTTTAACGCTTTATCACTAGGTGAAGGTGGCTTTTTAAGTGAGACGTATTCTTTTGTAAAAGTATGTCGAAGTTTACTCAGCATCTTAGAGGCAGCACTTCTCTCATCGCACATGAGTTTATTGAGCCATTGTCCGACAATGTAGAGAATGGCAAACCCTATCAGGTAGTAGTGTAGATTAGTCTCGAAGAAGAGCTGCATCATGGTTTGTTCTTTGTCATTTTGGCACCCAAGTTCTTGCACAACAAGACCCACTCTGCGTTTGAAAAAAGTACTACCCTTAGGGCAACAAGCAAAATCGGCATTGCCCCGGCTATAGAGTGGTTGGGCTTGGCCAGTTGTATCGAGAGTGCGAACACAAAAAAGTTTAGTGTTCCACCACCAGTTTGCTTGAAAAAACTCGAGGATGGCACCTCGGGTAGTAAGCCATGAGTCTCCAACATCAGCGGTATCGGCTTGACGAAAAGGTTGCCATGTTAGGCTATATATAAGTCTATAGAATGCTTCGTTTGCCATTTGTCATTTTCCTCCTATGCTTTAGCCTAACTTCACAGTTTTAGCACTTGTGCCTAATGTTCTTGGTGCTAGCGCTTCAAACAAATAATAGGAATAACTTCCTACATCTTTCACTGCATGAGTGACAATCGCCCATACAAGAGAGTTTTCCTCTTTCGCTACTGTCGTTTGGGTATTGCCACTTACAAGTTGTTCAATTGACGTCAGGGCTCGAGTGAAACCAATTGAATTATTCACCCACAGTACGGCATCTATCAGCACACTGGAGACGCGCTCACCGACGTTTATCGAAGCTAACAAGTTGATAGCGACTTTTTTTAATTGTTTAGCACAACTCTTCCAATGGCATAAGGTCTTGATGAGCTTGATGGAATAAAGTTGATTGATACTGACCAATTGCCCCACTGCTTGGCGAATGTTTGAGATAGTTTCGCGCATTACTCCACCAAAGACAGGATCGTGCAAAAGATCGCTGGTATGGTGTAGGCAACGAGGGGTTATAAGGTGGAGCATCGTGCTTAACAACTTTTGCAGAATATGTAAATTCTCGCGAGTTACCTGTGATAATTTACGATAATGAGTCAGGAGTCTGTCATATTGTTGTAACACCCATGCTTCAAGTCGCTCAAAAATGGTGGTTTTAGCGTCAGGCTTCGGCTTCGTGCGACGCTTGACTTCTTTGCACAGTAAAATAGCTTTGTTATAAATGCTCACCCAGGGTGCGGTGAATATATCTAACGAGTGAAGGCGAGACAATGGCCCCGATCTTTGAGAGGGTGGGGTAATTGTTAGTACGGAGCTATAGACGACAAACCCAAGCGTTAACAGGCTACTAAAACGGTTAGGTTCCCAAGGGATTTGAACGCCGGGCAAAGGTAGTGGCATCGATAGCATCAGTTGGACGCTAGCATAAAGCAGACCCAAAGATAAACGCTGTAACTGCATTTTTGCTAATGTAGGTAGTTGCTCCGGCGGTGTGATCCCCATGCTGTCAAATCGATAAAGTAAGAAAACAGTGCCACTCCAATACGCACGTATTACAAAATTAATGACAGAGGTGCTGACACTTGTACTGAGTTGGTTAAGTAGGAAGCAACTAGAAAAAACAACCGCTTCCCCGTAAAGATAATGTAAGATAAGTGCGACACTGGCATACAGTTTTTCATCATCATGCGTGAAGTAATAGATTCGGTCCACATCCTCGTTCTGACCACCGGAGCTAGCATCTCTCTCGTCTGTAGGCGATGTACAGATCATTGTAAAGCACTCTGCTTCCTCCCCTGGTGGGCGGCGAGAAAGATGGAAGTCTGGAGTGGGTGCATCGATTAATTCAAATAAATCATCCTCATCCTCCTTCTTCTTTTCTGATACGTTGTCCTCACGCGGAATAACAACAAAGTCAGCTTCTTCAGGAAGAGCGCCAGAGCGTTTGGGAGAATTTTGTGGCGAGAAGTAATTCTGCTTAACGAGTGATGATAACCTCACCCCAAGGACGGTCGCTTTTTCTTTTTGCGTAATGTCGATTTCTTTTTGTAATAACGCTTCCCCTCCACTGGTTTTATTTGAGACAGCGAGTGTTAGTAATGTCATGTGTAAAGTGAACTGAATGCCCTGCCTAACTCGAAAGGCTTGATAACAAAGCTCAAGTAAGCTGTTGATAGGCCAACTAAACACACTAAACGACACAAGATTGCTGACAAGCGTTTGTAAAAAAACGTTGGCGGTATAGACAAGACTAGTCGAGAGGGTGTACTGAGCTTGTGAGGACAAGGCAAGGGTGAAATATTGACGTAAGGACGGGTTGTCTCGTATTAGGGCGAGAGTTTTTGCGGTAGTAGTAGTTATTCTATCATTATTGTTATTTTCTTTGCTCATAGCACTCCTTCAGTTGTTTTCTTGAAGAGTGCTTTTACTAAAACAAAAAAGTTAAACCTAGTCAAAGGACTCGAAGGTCGGTAAGGAATTTTTATCATTAATGCATAGAACATGACCTTTCCGATCCCAGTCGGCGAGGGTGAAAATAGTTTGGGGTGACTCCTCGTCAGAATAAAGTACAGTGATGCCCGGACGATGTGTGTGTCCGTGAATCAGCGTATCTGTATTTGTCTTCTCCAGCGCTTCACTTACAGTATCTAATACGATGTCATATTTTTCAGCATGCACATCACTGATAGGGCGTGGTTTGCTTCCACTTGAATTACGACGTAAAAAATTGGCGATTTGGCGTCTTAGCGCATAGGGAAGTGCGGTGAAAATTGTCTGCAACCACCGTTGATTGACGATACGTCGGTAACGTTGATACCCCACATCTAAGGTGCAGTAGCGATCCCCATGTGAGAGAAGATACGGCTTATCAAAGATTATCACCACACTGGGATCGGGTAACAGAGTGAGCTGGTGTTTCTTTGCAAAGTGCTGACCCAGCAAAAAGTCGCGATTGCCCACCATTAAGTAAAGCCGGATCCCTTTGGCATGCAACTCCGCAAATCCCTCTTCGATGGGGGCTAACCAGGGTTCGCAGCTGTCGTCACCTACCCAGTACTCGAAAAAGTCCCCTAACAGGTAGATGGCTTCGCAGTCTTGTGTATGGTGAGCACAAAAGTGCTGCCACAACTGGGTTAAGTGTGGGTTGCTGGGGCCTAAATGCAGATCGGAAAGCAGTAGTGTCTTCATCTTGACTACCTTACCTGAATAATCGGCGCAATCAAGCCCACTTGCGCCGCGCGGTCGAACCCGGGATAATCCGATTTTTGTTCACTGGATTGCCGCTATGCTAAAAATATACAACACCCTGACTCGCAAGAAGACAGACTTTGTGCCGCTAACGCCGAATACTATTTCTTTGTATGTTTGTGGGGTGACCGTGTATGACGTGTGCCATATTGGGCATGCGCGACCATTTGTGTTTTTCGATTTATTCCATCGCTTTATGAGTTCACAGGGCGTGACGGTGAACTTCGTACGTAACATCACTGACATTGATGATAAAATTATCAACCGTGCCAATGAGCTTGGGATCACCATCACGGAGCTTACGGATAAATACACACGCTTAATGCATGAAGATCTAGAAGCACTCAATTGTTTACCTGTGAACCATGAGCCACGAGCAACGGACTATATTGACAGTATGATAGCGTTGGTTGAGCGTTTGATTGCCAAAGAGTGTGCCTACGTGGCGGAGAATGGCGATGTCTACTTTCGTGTGGAAGCTTACGAGCAGTACGGCGCTTTGTCACATAAGGATCTGGAAGGCATGATGGCGGGGATCCGCGTCGAGGTCGATGCCAACAAAGAGGGGCCTATGGATTTTGTTTTATGGAAAG
>JAUHZG010000096.1 GCA_030425845.1 Gammaproteobacteria bacterium | reverse complement strand
CACAACCAGGTCCAATGAAAACGCCTGAAGGTGAAACCGTAGGCCAGCATGATGGTTTGATGTATTACACACTAGGTCAACGTAGTGGGCTTAATATTGGCGGACGTAAAGGCGCGAAACAAGCACCCTGGTTTTCACTGGCGAAGGATCTTAAAAACAATATTCTTTATGTCGGACAAGGTCACGATCACCCATGGCTTCAAAGTAACCGTTGCGTTTGCTCACAGCTACACTGGGTAAGTGATACACCAAAAGCGACGTCATTTAACGCGTCTGCCAAGGTACGCTATCGTAGCCCTGATAAACCTTGCCACGTAACACTACACGATGATGGAACAGCAAGCGTGGTATTTGATTCCCCCGAGTGGGCCATCACGCCCGGTCAGTCACTCGTACTGTATGATAATGATGTCTGCTTAGGGGGCGGTGTCATCGAAACCTATGACAATCCGCTGATCACACTATGAGTCTGTGTTTTTTAATCAACGAAAGCTTTCAATTTGCAGATGTTGAAGCGTCACTGATACCGCTTGCCGCACGAGGTGATAGCATTGTGTTTTTGAATTCAGCAATAGATTCACTGTTACTACAGACAAATTGTCTCAAGCAACTGTGCGCCTTTGACTTGTACGCTCATAGCAAGTCACCACCACTGCAACTCGCCTCACTAACAGAAAAAGTGACGCCACTCACTACCCACGAGTTGCTCGATTTACTTGATGCCCACGACTCTGTGATCAGTTGGAATTAGCTATGACTGCACCGCTTCTACTCGACAAACACGGCTTTCTTCAGCATTTTGATCAGTGGAACGAAGACGTTGCCAACACATTAGCCCACTCTATTGCGCTAGAACTCACTGAAGCACATTTTGAGATTATCGCCGTCTTGCGGGAATTTTATCGTGAAAACACTCATATCCCAACCAACCGTGTCCTCGCGAAAATCATCAAGCAAGCATTAGGAGCTGATAAGGCATCAAGCCAGTATTTACACCAGCTTTTTCCCGATCAAGTCTTGCGTAAGTTGTGTCTGGTGGCAGGTTTGCCCAAGCCAAAACATTGTTTATAGAACATTCATGGCTCGCACGTGCCAGCTAATCAGTCAAACATCGTCTTGTGTCTAAAACCTTGCTACTAAGATATCGCTTATTTGAACTCATGGATGAGTTTCTCTGTGTCCGTATGTTTTTAACCTATTGATTTCAAGGGCACTCTCTGTAACAGCTTGATTTACAGCGCGAAGCAGCAACTTATGGTCTCGACTATACTTATAGCTAAGATTATTGGTATTTTTGGGGAGCGTTGCTCATGAAACACAACAAACTTTTACCCTTACTTTCAGCGGCCGCGTTGCTCACAGGGGCTTGTGGTGTGCAAGCTACTGATACAAAAAAAGTGGAAGCCAAGCAGCAATCTAAACCACTGTTATCCGACAAAGAAATGAATCAAACGTCGGACAGCGATAGTGCGAGTAAGAATGTTGTGGGTGATGTGGAGCAGCCAAAGGCGAGCCCTGAGGCATCTACAGGTTACTCATATTTTGAGGGTGATTGCTACTAGGTAGGCAAATAGCTAGTAACTAGGTATGTGCGCGGTCTTTATCAGACACCCGTAAAAACCATCACCTTCTGCACAGTCATGTCTTTAGGATCAAATGAACGCGCGTAAACAAATACGAGTTTAATCAGTCTAGGGGCTTTGCGCGCATCTTTGCTTAGCTTGAATGTCCAAGTGCTAGAACCGGGTGCACCCACAAGCTGACTGGTGGGTGGATTAAAGCGATAACTTTTTGCTTTCACTAAGCGCGCCGGTAGACGTGCCAGGTACCAACGGTAGCCGGTCGTAGGGTTTGACTTTAGTGTCACCGAAAAAGTCTTTTGTCCCTTCTTCACGAGGACTGGCTTAGCCAAATCTGTGATTGCCTGCTTAGGGGCGGCAGCAAGTACTTTGGCACGAGCTAAATGACTGGCATAGCTATTAGGGTGAGCGGTATGTAATCCTACGGCAAAACAGGTTGTTGACAGCAATAGTGAAGTCAATAGCAAGTGTTTTTTCATCATTCGTACTCCAAAATCTCGGTGATCTCCTGACTATCATAGCAAATTACGCTAAAATTGGCGCCCTATTTTGTGAGCGTTATTATGAGCATTATTTCACCACTTTCACCCGAGGAACTAATTGATAAGCCCCATGCGCGCTTAGGCAATACTCCACTCAGTGCGCTGGCCTTACTGCTGGCAAACTTAACCAATCAAGACAGGCGTTGTCGCTTGGTGATCTTGCCCGATCAAAATAGCGTGTGGCAATTAGAAGCGAATTTGCAGTTCTTTCTCCACTCACCCGAGTCCATTGTCACGTTTAACGATTGGGAAACACTGCCCTACGACCCGCTCTCACCCAGTTCAGAACTACTCTCTGCGCGCCTGCGCACATTAGCCAAATTACCAAGATTGTCTCACGGCTTAATATTAACCTCTATCACCACATTAATGCAGCGTTTATCGCCAACACAATATCTACTGTCACGCAGCTTTGCGTTACAAAAAGGGGAAACCTTCTCTATCTCCGATGCTCGTATCCAGTTAACCAGTGCAGGTTATCGCAAAGTCGAGCAAGTCATGGAACATGGTGAATTTGCTATACGCGGATCGCTCTTTGATATTTATCCTATGGGCCATGAGAGTGCTTATCGCATAGATCTCTTTGACGATGAAATTGAGTCCATTCGCGTATTTAATCCTTCCACACAACGCACCGAAAGTGATATTGACCTTGTCGAGCTCTTACCCGCACACGAGTTCCCTTTAGATGAAGAAGGGATCACGACCTTTCGCCAGCAGTTTCGCCAACACTTTCCTGGAAACCCCACCGATTGCCCTCTGTATGAAGATGTGAGTAATGGGCAAGCGCCTGCAGGAATAGAATATTACTTACCGCTATTCTTCAACGAGACAAGTTCGTTGTTCGATTATCTCAATGACGATACCCACGTTGTATTATGGCAAAACGCTCACAAACCCGCCGAGCGCTTCTGGGAAGATGCACGCTCGCGTTATGAGCAGCGTCGCTATGATGTAAGCCGGCCAATTTTAGCGCCCAATGAATTATTCATTCCCACGCAGGATCTTTTTGCGCTTATCAAACAACGCGCTAGCGTGCATTGCTTCAAAGAAGCCTTAAATAACAGTAGTGACTACGACCTCGCACTAACAAGAGCACCTGATTTACTCATCGAACAAAAGCAGTCTGCGCCATTAGCGCGAGTAGCACAATTCTTACAAGACGCGAGTGATCCCGTGCTATTTTGTGTTGAGTCGGCCGGTAGGCGCGAAGCCATGATCGAGCTATTAGCTAAGATTGACTTGACCCCTGTCGTATATAACTCCTGGCAAGCGTTTATCGCTAAACCTGCAGCGCTTGCTATCACTGTCGCGCCACTGGTCAATGGTATGTTATTGGAACAAGACAAACTTATCTTACTCAGTGAAGCGCAACTGTTTGGCAAGCTGTTAGTGGCAGAGCGCAGACGCCAAGTCAAAACCATTAATGAAGGCTCGATTATCCGCAACTTATTAGAGCTGGATATTGGTATGCCCGTCGTACATGTTGATCACGGCGTCGGTCGTTATCTTGGTTTACAGAATATGGCCTTCTCGGGAGAAGAGAACGAATTCCTTGTTATCGAATATCAAGATAACGATAAGATCTACGTACCGGTAACGTGCTTACACTTAGTTTCACGCTTTACCGGAGCCTCGCCCGAGAATGCGCCGATTAATCGCCTAGGTTCTGACGCGTTTAAACGGGCCAAGAAAAAAGCGGCGAAGAAGATCCGTGATGTCGCCGCAGAGTTGCTTGCGCTCTATGCCAAACGTGAAGCCAGTCAAGGCTTTGCTTACCAACGCGATAAAGAGCAATTAATGTTGTTTGCGGCAAGTTTTCCTTATGAGCTCACGCCCGATCAAGCTCGAGCTATTAATGCGGTTATAAGCGATATGTCACAAAAGAAACCTATGGACAGACTGGTTTGTGGTGATGTCGGGTTTGGTAAAACCGAAGTCGCCATTCGTGCGGCCTTTTTCGCCGCGATTAATAATAAGCAAACGGCTGTCTTTGTCCCAACCACCCTACTTGCCGAACAACACTTTGAAACCTTTCGCGATAGATTTGCCGACTGGCCCGTCACCGTGGAAGTCTTATCACGTTTTAAAACCGCAAAAGAACAAGAAGCTATCATCGCGAAACTCGGTCGTGGCAAAATTGACATTATTATCGGGACCCACAAGCTACTTAATCCTGCTATCAAATTCCATAATCTCGGTCTTTTGATTGTCGATGAAGAGCATCGTTTCGGCGTCACTCACAAAGAAAAGATTAAAAAGCTACGCGCAGAAGTAGACATTTTAACCTTAACGGCCACCCCTATTCCACGCACACTAAATATGGCCTTCTCTGGTATTCGCGATTTTTCCATCATCGCTACCGCTCCTACCAGGCGCCTCCCGGTTAAAACCTTTATTCAACAACATTCCGACACGGTTATCAGTGAAGCGATCCGACGTGAAGTCGCACGTGGCGGTCAAGTCTATTATCTCTATAATAAAGTAGAAACTATCGATCGCGTAGCGCATGATCTTATGCAGTTGTTACCCGATGTGCGTATGCAAGTCGCCCACGGGCAGATGCGTGAGCGTGAACTTGAGCACATTATGACAGCGTTTCATCACCAAAAGTTTAGTGTGTTAATCGCAACCACCATTATCGAATCAGGGATAGATATTCCAACCGCAAATACTATCATTATCGAGCGCGCTGATAAATTTGGCCTCGCGCAGCTACACCAAATGCGCGGTCGTGTTGGACGTTCTCACCACCAAGCGTATGCCTACTTACTTGTACCAGACAAACACGCCATGACACGCGATGCGTTAAAACGTATTGAGGCTATTAGTAGTCTCGAAGCGTTAGGCGCGGGCTTCCAGCTCGCTACGCATGACATGGAGATACGAGGTGCCGGTGAATTACTAGGGGATGCACAAAGCGGACAGATGCAAACCATCGGCCTATCACTGTATTTAGAAATGCTCGAGCGTGCCGTAAAAGCCCTCAAAGAAGGTAAAGAGCCTGATTTTGACGGCAGTATCGAAACGGGACCAGAAATCAATTGCCATATCCCCGCGTTAATACCTGATGACTATATTGGGGATATTCAAGTGCGTTTAGGGTTGTATAAACGCTTAAGTAGTTGTGAGAGTGAACAAGAAATCGATGAGTTACAAGTCGAAATGATTGACAGATTTGGATTGTTACCCGATCAAATCAAACAGCTGTTTGCCGTAACGAAATTAAAGCAGAAAGCGAAAGCCATTGGGATCAGCAAAATCGATGCCAGCACACAAGGTGGTACTATCACCTTCACAGCTAAACCTAACCTCGATCCAATGCGCCTTATTACGATGATTCAAACTCGCCCGAATAAATATCAAATGGCCGGGTCAGAAAAATTAAAGTTCAAGTTTACTAGCGAAACACCAGCACAGCGTTTAGAGGTCGTTGAAGGAGTGTTGACGGCTTTGGTGGGAGACTCGTAAACGCGTCTAACCGCAGTATGAGCGAGTTTTCGACTCTATCAAGGTAGGTGACGGAGTCGGGGGGATTAGCGCAAAGCACGTAATCCACCACCAACTCGCTTTGTCGTATTAATTAAATACCGACTTGATTTTCTTACTCACACTAGAGAAAAAACCTTCTTTCTTTTGCTCTTGCTTTGGGGCTTGTTGACCAAATGCAAGCTCATTCAGCTGCGGCGCTTGAGGCGTCGCATTCGACTGCGCGGGTTGTTGCTGATTAAGAAAGTGGTTGTTCTGCCGTTGCTGGTTTTGCGTATTTTGTCTATCTAGCTGTTGCAGCTGCTCTAACTGGTTATTCATCCCACCAAAAATTTGCTGTTGCATGCGTAAAATAGACTGCTCCATCCGTTGTTGTTGGCGTTCAATTTGTTTAAATAACGCTTTAGTTTCTTTTGCTGATAATCGGTGCAAAGTGGAGGTAATATGCACCTGCTCTGCGCCGTTGTGAGCGGGAGTATTCTGCTTGAAAGTAAACGTGCGTGTCATGGGGTTATATCGAATATTGGCTTGCACTTGACCTGCAAGGCTAGGTGAATAGACCCAACCCACTTTACCGTTACTGATGTCTCCCACTTTCACCCAATCGCCTTCACGATAAAATGGCGCGATAACTTGAGTCTTAGCAATTGCCTCAACCACTTGCGCTTGTTGACTAGGGTATTGATATAAATTCGTGGTCTCAGGATTCGTTGCGGCAAAAACACTCACACTTGCCAAAACACCCAAGGCCAAAACAGATAAACGTGCTTGCATACAGAGTCTCCTTAAAGGTTAAACTGGCTATAGTCTATGACAGGCGTGACTATTGTTCAAGTGCACATAGCGCTATACTGAACAAGATTTCACCTGCTGTACATTGATAGGCTTATGCTGCACTCACGGCAACACAGCGATAACCACACCCTAGCGCTTCCTGTGTGGTATCTTTGGGTGCAAACTCGGCTATTATGTCAAGAGAGTCTAGGGCTCTGTCAAAAAAGCGCACTCCCAGCAGTGAGGACGCCTTAACGCGATTCATGTCTTCAGCTCTTACTGGATCAGCCTCACCTCGATGATCATCATCAGGGACTCTCTGTGCTGGCGCATCTCCGGCGCCGCCCGACGCATCTCTATTCATACTGGGATGCCCTTCATCCCAACAAGTATCTAAGATGTCGTGCTGATAATTGGTTCTCACGTACTCCACCATGGCACTACCATCCATCAAGAACGGCCCCCATGCCGAAGCAATAAGAATAAATAACTGCCAACCTTGCGAGAGGCTGCTTCCAGACTCACTTTCCTTTATTGGATGAAAGCTTAAATAACTTGAAAACACAAACGGTGTTGATGAAATCAAACTGATCACGGCCAAGCGTAATAATGTAGCGTGAATGCGATAGCCAAAAAACTGGACGAATTTACCCTCTTCTTCCGCCTCGAGCACGTGACGTTGATCGGTCCACTTATCCATTAACCTTTCAGCTTCAGGGATGATCTTAATCGCATAGAAGAAACTCATGGCTTGGCAAAAGATCACCGTGATCACATGATCCATGACATTATTTCCGTTGAACATCTGATCAGAGGCTTGCTCAGCTAAATGCAAAGAGTAATACAAGCCAACACTGGCATAGGCCCAGCAAAGTGCCCCTCCCCAGATATAACGGCGAAAGAACAGATAGATTGATGACTGACGATGAAGTGCTTTCAACTGCCCGCCTTGCTCATGTTCATGTTCAATGAAACGTCTATCAAGAGTACGTTCAAGCATTCGTTGATAACGTGCAGTAAGCGACTCAACTTCAGGATAAGGTAATGCCGCCCCTGTTGCGCTTTCTTCATCCCCCCCACCAAGCTGACGTCGTTTGTCATTATGATAGGACTGCAATAAAGAACCGACACTCTCGCCAGCATTTAGCACCCCAACTTCGACAAGGTGAGTAGCCGCCTCTAGAAGAGCAGCATTGAGTTCGCCATAGTTCTCAGCCTTAGTCGCTTTGTTAATAGCTGATACAAACGCATTGTGCTCATGTAACAGCCGCGCCTTAACCATTTCTCGCACGACACGCTTACTGCGCACTAACTCTGACTCACGCGTCTGTGCTTTATAGAGAGGCGCGAGATCACGCAAAAAGTGACGAAAAGGCTTAAAGCACTCATTCACCACCAAACTCATCACCGTAATAAACCCAAGCCCATTGTTAATGACAATCGGTGTACTAAAAAGCACATACGGGATCTTAAGCGCAGTATTAAATAACACACCTAACCAACGAGTACTCAAATAGCTTAGCCAGTCAGTCCCTTCAGACTGTGCTAGTGTCTCTGTTGCAGCCGAGAAGTATTTGTCCGCTATAGCATAACTCTCATCCCCGAGTTTATAGAAAACGATACTCACGGCAAACATAGAGGGAAGTACATATAAAGCAAAAGCAAGAGGATGCACTATAGGAGTGAGCTCATCTTTTAACATTGCTAAGTTTGATTTCCCGCTTCTGAGCATTTGAGTTGTTTCTTTTCCACGCGTGTTATACTTGTACTTGTAGTAGCAGTCGCTGATCACCCCTTTGAGCAATTTGCTACGTGCATATAATGTGTCGATATTAGATCCCGTATA
>JAUHZG010000005.1 GCA_030425845.1 Gammaproteobacteria bacterium | reverse complement strand
CTTACCCCGTGTGATAGCGGTATAGAGTAGATTACGTGCAAGTAAAGTGTAGTGTTGGGTGGCTAGGGGGATGATCACACAAGGGTATTCACTGCCTTGGCTTTTGTGGATAGTCACAGCATAAGCGAGTGTGAGCTCGTCTAATTCATTGAACCCATAGATGACATCACGTGACTCAAAACGAATTAAACATTGTGCGGCGTTGGTGTCAATTGAGCGAATAAAACCAATATCGCCATTAAAGACTTCTTTGTCATAATTATTCACCGTTTGTAGTACTTTGTCGCCGACTTTGTAGGTGGTGCCAAATTTGGTAACACCTTCGCCTTCATGGGTGTTTAGGGTTTGTTGTAAGGCTTGATTCAGCGCACGTGTCCCTAAGCCGCCACGATTCATGGGCGTTAAAATTTGTATGTCAGTAATGGGGTTTAAATCAAAACGTCTAGGGATATGTGTACTCGCAAGGCTAATCAACTTCTCAAACAGTTTATCAATGTCTTCTTCGTAAATGGTATAAAAGTCAGAAGCCTCTTCGTTTTTGGTTTCTTCCACCAGTGGCATTTCACCCGAATTAATCCGGTGCGCATTAATGATGATCTTAGAGCTTGCCGCTTGTCTGAAGATCTCAGTTAAGCGTGCGACAGCGATGGCGCCTGAGTTAATGCAGTCAGCGAGTACCGCACCGGGGCCTACTGATGGCAACTGATCAACATCACCCACCAATAATAAAGCTGCATCAGGTTTCAACGCTTTGAGTAGATGAAGCATTAGCGCGATATCAATCATCGATGTTTCATCCACGATTAAACACGCTACATCCAGTGGATTATCGGTATCGTGCATAAAGCCCCCTTGCGCGGGGTTGTACTCGAGTAAACGATGAATCGTTGTGGCTGGCATGCCAGTAGTCTCGGTCATGCGCTTAGCCGCTCGTCCGGTGGGGGCGCATAAGGCAAGATTGATTTTTTTCGCTTTTAATATCTTTAAGATACTATTCACCACAGTGGTTTTGCCCACACCAGGACCACCAGTAATAATGCTGACTTTATTGGCTAGAACTAACTTTACCGCGGCTTGCTGTGAGACGGATAAGGTGAGTCCGGTTTTGTCCTGAACCCAAGGCAAGGCCTTATCGACATCGACTTGCCCCCAGGGAGAGGTGCCAGAGACTAAGATCTCCAGTCGCTCAGCGACTTTAAGTTCGCATTGGAACAGTGAAGCGGGATAAATCACCGAGATGCCGTCAATCTCATCAGGAATAATGGATTCAGCGGCAAACTCTTCACCGATGGCTTGCTTGATAGTGTCAGAGTTGATCTCAAGTAATTCGGTGCTGGCACTCACGAGTTTGTCGTAGGCAATGGCGCAATGACCTTGATCGCAAAGGCTACTTAACACATGGCACACACCGGCACGTGCGCGAATCATTGCTTGTTTCTCGATACCGAGGTTCATCGCGATTTGATCGGCGCTTTTAAAGCCAATGCCGCGAATGTCTAGCGCTAAGCGATAAGGATTTTCTTTGACGACAGTGATGGCTTGTTCACCGTATTGTTTATAAATACGCACGGCACGGGCAGTGCCGACGCCATGTGATTGTAAAAAGATCATGATCTCGCGAATGAACTTTTGTTCTTGCCACGCTTCGATGATAATGTGTTGACGCTTTTTGCCTATCCCTTCGACTTCCCCTAGGCGCTCTGGGGTTTGTTCTATCACTGTTAGCACTTGCTCGCCGAATGTATCGACTAAGCGTTTTGCGTACTTAGGGCCTATGCCTTTTATCATGCCGGAGCTAAGATAGCGTAAAATGCCATCCAGCGTGGTAGGAACAATGGTTTTAAGCTCATGCGCTTTAAACTGTAAACCATGCTTGCGATCATTGTGCCACCAGCCCATAGACTCGACATATTCGCCCGCACTAATATTCGCTGCACTGCCTATCACTGTAATGAGGTCGCGATGGCCTCGCGCTTTGATCTTAAGTACACAAAAGCCATTTTCAGGGTTGTGAAATGTGATGCGCTCAATGCTGCCGGATAAGGGTTCGAGTTCAGTTGTCATCCCGCCAGTATAGCATTATTCAAGTGTGCCGTCAGAATGGTCAGGAATTTTCACAACCTCCCACGTGACCATACGAACAACACAGAGAGGTTGATGAGATGGAAGAGACGTGTTGACCAGCCTGGCACACTTTTTTAGATAAGGAGTTAGCGGATAGTATGCCGCTGATCAGCAGTGAGTCACGCGTAACTTTACAGCTGAGAGTGGAAAAGTGCACTCACGCTTAAAAGGCAATGCCCCTAACGCAACGGTTCTGATCCTAGGATCGCTAAGCATGCGGTAAAAGAGTTTTAGGGTTTTGGTGTTATACACCACACTCCAAACCGTCGGCCATGGAGTCCCCGGTGGCTCGGCGACATCTTGTAAGGCGGCAAAGCCATAGCCGATAGCTTGTTCGCGGCTCTTAGGCGCTGGCATATGTTGTAAAAATTTCATTGCGCGAATATACCTTGCCTCAGAACTGTAGCGCAGAAGCGGTTTTAAGGTGTTATTTGTTAGATAAAGGTGCTGTGAAAGCTTCATGCCTTGCTTGACGCTGCTATTGGTTAAGACATCGTGCGACTTATTTTTACCGAGGTAAATATGTGGTTTTGATTGCAAGTATTCGACTATAGCTGTGTTGCCTTGTGCGTCTCTTAATACATAATGAATCGTAACCGGTTTACCTCGCCATAAGGTTGCTACCACATGCAAATGTTTAAGTGCTTGAACCGCTTGAAAAACAGTTGCATAGTTGTCTAGCCAGTACTGTGCGAGGTAGCTGCTGTTGATATTAGGTAGCCTACTGCTGGGCTGTTGGAACTTTGCTTGATCTAATACTAACACTGAGGCGACTAAGCCTTTTTGATTCATACCGCCCACCACCGCGTCATAGGCGACGCTACCGTCAGGGGCGGTCATATCAAACGTGACGGAGCCGTAGTTAGCTGTCCACTTGAGTGGTTTTTCGCCATGACTGAGTTGGGTCGTTTGACGTTTCTTCCCCTTCGGATTGATCACAAGTGCGGTGTGATTGTTTATCCAGTCAAAGTTTCTTGCGACTAAATGCTCATCCTGATACGAAAAACCAAGGTTGGTACACGCGTAGGAAATCGATAGCATCAACAACACAAGGGACGCGATAAATGTAAGAAGCTTCATGAGTCAGACCTAATTAGTGCAGAAGACTTAAGTTATACTGCACCAAGCAAAAGCGCGCCCGGTACATTCAACCGTAATGATATCCTCAATTCTAGCATGCTTGTTGAAATGAATTAAACACTAAGCGTCCAGAGCGAGCGCAATGAAGTGCCTGACTTTAGGTTGTAAATAGCGATGTTTGTAATAATAGATATACAACGGGGTACTGAAATGAACGACATCTTCCAGCAGTGGGACAAGCGTGCCTTGCGCGAGGGCGTGTTCTACGACGTAACGATGTAACTGGGTGATCCCATAGCCTTCACGGGCGAGAGCCAGCATGAGTGAAGCACTATTACAGGAAAAGGCAACATTTAACTTGAGTTTGCTTGCATCGTTAACCCCCATGATGAGGTTTCTTTTTTCACGACTGCGGTGAGCAATGTAAGTATGGTTGGCTAATTCCGCCAGAGTATGGGGCGTGCCATGCTGTGTTAAGTAAGCTGGTGAAGCACAGAGGACGTAATCGGTCTCTCCCATTTTTCTAGCGATAATGTCATCTGGGGGCTGCCAGTTAACACCAAACACGATATCGATGTTCTCTCGTTTCATGTCTGGCATACGTTCATCGACAATAAAATCTAAGCGTACCTCGGGAAAATGTTGGTGATAGGTTTTAGTGAGTGCGACCATTTTTTCTTTTGCCCAATACGGTGAACAGCACACTCTAAGCGTGCCTTGGGGTGTTTGATGAAACTGACTAACGAGCGCGCGAGTGGCATCAAGCTCATCTTTTAAGTGCTGACACTGAGCCAACAATAACTCCCCTTCAGTGGTTAAGATCATGCGCCTGGATTCCCGCGTGAATAAGGGTAAGCCAAGTTGTTGCTCTAGTTGCTTGATAGCTTGGCTTACCGCGGCTTTGGTCAGCGAGAGTGCGTCAGCGGCTAAGGTGACACTTCCTGTTTCCGCAACATGTAAGAAGGTTTCAAACTGGGCGAGAGAAGGGGAAGTCATGAGGTTTAATTTCTCTTAACAAAAATTAGAATATCATTGATTGTTAAGTATACATAAACACTTTACACTTTGCTATCTACTGTTTAAAAGTCAAGGCACCTAAATATGAAGCGTTCTAACAAGTTGATTTTATTGAGTTATGTCTGTATCGCGTCTTTGAGTGCGGCAGTGATAACGCCGGCATTACCCATCATACAGCAACAATTTGGCTTATCGCTGGCAGGGGTGCAGTGGTGTGTGACGCTGTACTTGCTGGGCTATGTGGTAGGTCAGTTGGTCTATGGACCCATCGCGAATCGTTTTAATGCGCTTAGGGCACTACGAGCAGGGCTTTGTTTAAACCTTGTCGGGGTAGGGCTTTGTATTGCCGCTTCTCATTGGCACAGCTATGAGGGGTTATTGCTAGGACGCGTGATCACGGCATTGGGGGCCTCTAGTGGTTTGGCATGTACTTTCATGCTAATCCATGCTTACTGTGATGAAGAAGAAGCAAAAGAAACACTAGCCTATACCATCGTGTCATTTACTTTGGGCATTGGACTTGCGGTGAGTGTTGGCGGCGCTTTAACGCAGTACTTCTCGTGGCAAAGTTGCTTTTACGTATTGTTCGGGCATGGTGTGTTGATGTTGTTGTCGACCTACTTGTTTCACTACCCAGAACACGAACCGATACCAATCAATCTGTCGACTATTGTGCGTGGATATTCAAAGGCGTTGGTTGACAAGCAATTAGTTTTTTACTCTATTGTAGTAGGCTTTGCGGCAGTACTGGGTTACTGTTTTTCGACGGCTGCGCCGATCATTGCCGATACGCAGCTTGGTTTAACTCCCAGCCACTATGGGCTCTGGAATTTCATCAATATGGCAGGGATGTTAGCCAGTGGTCTGCTGGCAAAAAAATTCATGAAGCGATTTGAGCCTAAGTCAGTGCTGCTCTTTGCATTGCTTGCGAGCTTTTTAGGGGTGATTTCACTTGGTCTTTTTTATGTGAGTGCCTCGCAAAGTGTGTGGTGGTTTTTCTTGAGCACAATGTGGTTATATCTGACCACCGGTGTAGCATACCCCTGCGCGTCATTCTTTGCGACCAAAACACTAGATGATAAAGCCAGCGCTTCGAGTATGATGAGCTTTATTAATATGGGCGCAGCGATGTTAATGGTGGTGATCATGGGGCATTTGTCTGGATCATCATTGGCAGCTTTTAGCTTAGTGATAGGAGGGTATGCTTTGCTCGCAACCTTAAGTTTTACCTTAGCCTCATCACGCGAGTCCTAGACAAGTGAAAAAAATAGTTAAGCCGCTTTTTTCTTTTTACTTACGCTCTTTCATGTGCTTTGACGATGGGTTTGCGTGCGGCTTTATCAAGGCGCATTAGTAACCCGCGAACTACCTGTTTGCCGTGCACGCGTAGCGCATCGTGATGCCAGGTCGGATGTTGCCACACTTTCACACCTGGGATGCGCATCACGGCTTCTTGTGCCAGTTCACTGTCGACATAGAGATCATGATCATACTGTAATGAGATCACAGGGACGTTATTTTGGCGCAGTTGTTTCATGTCGTAGAGCTTAGGCCAGCGATAACGCGCAAGAAGGTTGGCTGCATGCGCAAAGGGACGTAGTGCAGGGTATTCCTGGAACATCGTCTTGCGGATGGTTTCGCCTCGTAGCAGATAGGGATGTTTTTTAAACGTGGGATGCTTGGCGTAGACGCGATCAGCTGCCCAGTGACTAGCGAACCCATTGCAATAAATACTCTCATGTAAAATCGCATACAGCGGGTTGGTTTCAATGTTCATTATTTCGCTTGCCTGTTTAGCAAAAGCATAGCGTAACAAGGTCGCTTCAGAGTCGGTGAATGCCTCGTCGAGTAGGTAATGAAGCGTTTCAAATCCTGACTCTTGACCTAGCGTGATCCCAACATCAAGTAGTTTTTGTTGAGTAAAGCGGTTGGCACCAAAGACTGTGATAGGGGTTTGCAGTAAGTTTAAAGCGCGAATAAGTTTTTTCAAGTCTTTCGGATAGCGGTTAAAGTAAGCTTCGTTAAAGGCAATGCCGGTGTTAATTAATTTCTCGACTACTTGTGTGACAGACGTTGCGGTGATGGGAGGGATCCCCCCTGTGGTCATGACGGCCGTGAGACTTTCTGGTGCTACGCTGAGATAGTGATAGGCACAAAAGCCACCGAAGCTTTGCCCGAGTACCGTCCAGGTGTCAGTGCCGAAAGTCTGTTCGCGTAAGAACTCGCAGTCTTGCACAATTTGATCGGCACGAAAGTGGCTGAGATAATGGGCGAGAGCCTTCGCAGAAGAGAAGTCTTTTGCTGTTTCGGGGCCTACAGGGCTAGAACGACCTGTGCCGCGTTGATCGAGTAAAACGATGCGATAGCGCTTGGCCATTTCATGAATCCACTCGTAGTCTTGGTAGTGACGTGGCGAAGCAAAGCCGGGTCCTCCTTGCAAGAATAATAACAAGGGCGCATCAGTATTCGACGCGTAAAAAACTTCACGCGCAAAGAGCTCTAGTGTACCGCTGCCACGAGAAGTGTGGTCGAGCGGGACACAGACCATGTGTTCGATTTCTTCCAGCTGCTCTTTTTTCATACTCATCTAATTATACCGCAGACAGTACTTTTTGCGTCACGATTTCTTTTTTATCAATGAGTTATAGGTGTCTCAAGTAAAAAAATGCAGGGCGTTAGGTAGGGGCGTCAGAGTTTTGAATGACGTTTCTTATGAGTGTCGGATTGTAGTGTTTGTTCTTTGGCGGACTTAAATAGTACGCGTTAGTTTTCTGGCGCTAGCTTAGGTTGGATTTTCGAGACTGAGCATCTCAGATTTATCATCATAGGCGAAGATCTCGGCATAACGTCCCCAGTCGATCACGACACGGATGACACGCTCGGTTTCTTTTTCACTTAAGTAGTCCTCGAGTTGTTCGGCCAACTCGTCTTTATTCATACGATGCTCGGCGCGCATGTGAAGTTTCTCATGAATGAACTTCGCCAAGGGAATGTTACGGAGAAGGTGCGAAGCGAACAGCTTTTTACGCTCTAAAATGTCGGCTTTAGAGTATTCTAGACCCGCATGAGTCAGCTCGATATCCCCGTCGGAAATCTTTGCGAACCGTAATATTTGCAAGACTTCGGTAATAGGAAACAGATCATCAATGTCTAATGACAAATAATCCGCAAGCTCTGGTAAATCCATGCGTCCTTTAAATTCTGGTTCGTTGATGGTATCAATCAAGCCTGTGATCTCAGCGATATCCGCATCGGGTAAGCGGTAAGCCAGGCCAAAGGGATCGGCGCTGGCCTCTTGTGCTGTGACCGTGGTGGTTGTCTCGCGTGTTGTCATCAAGGTATAAATTTCATCGACAAGTTCGACGAACTTGGGATCTTGTACTTTGCGTGGATGTGGCAAGTCGACTTTCAGCTCTGAGCGTACGCGGCCCGGATCCGCATCGAAGATAAGAATACGATCGGCTAAGTACACAGCTTCTTCGATGTTATGGGTAACAAATAAAATGGCGTTCATTTTGGTTTTTTGCTCGTTCCACAGATCGAGTAAGTCGTCTTTTAAGTTCTCAGAGGTGAGTACATCAAGTGCTGAGAAAGGCTCATCCATCAATAACACGTCTGGATCGACCACAAGTGCTCGTGCAAAGCCTACGCGCTGGCGCATACCGCCAGAGAGCTCTTTGGGATAAGCTGATTCAAAGCCATCCATCCCGATAGTATCAATCGCGGCAAGAGCTCGCTTGCGACGCTGTTGTTTGTCGACACCTAGTGCTTCAAGACCTAATTCAACGTTCTCAAGTACGGTAAGCCAGGGGAGTAGTGCGAAGTTTTGGAAAACCATCGTGATGCCATGAGCTGGACCATAAATCCGCTTACCTCGGTACCACACCTCTCCTTGACTGGGCTCGATAAGTCCCGAAATCACACGTAGCAGTGTAGATTTGCCTGAACCAGACTTACCAAGCAGGGCGACAATCTCGCCTTTTTGCAAGCTAAAGTCGATAGAGTCGAGTACAAGCCTATCTTGATCGCTGCCCTTTTTGAACGATTTGCTGATCTGATGGAGTTTAATAAGAGGTTGTTCGTTTGTATTCATGGCGTAATTATATCTGAACTTGATTTTGACAACCACCATTGTCGTTGGTAACGTAAACAGATGGACGAAAACTTAGCCTCTTTCACAATAGACGAACAAAATCCCTCTTGCCTGCATTGCCGGGGCAACTGGGTGGGCGCTGATTTAGCGGATGTGGAAAAGCATATCAATCGTCGTAAGCTCCCTAACAATATTACCCAAATCGATGTCAGTGCTATCGATGAGTTCGATACCGTAGGGGCTTATACGTTGATGTGTCTGCAGCAGAGCTTTGCTAGAGACATTGCGTTAGTTGGGGCGAGTGATGAGGTGAAGGCATTGCTTGCATTAGTCCAAGATAAGAGGCATACCTACAGTGCGCTTAGACCGGCTCAAGAGAAAAACCCAGTTACGCTACTAGGTAAGATAGCGGTTACACGTTTTGGTTATGCACTTTCATTACTCGCGTTTATCGGTGAGATCTGGTGTAACATAATGCGGCTTTTCAGTCGCCGTTCACATATGCCGATGAAGCAATTCTTTGCCACGATTGAGATCACAGGGGTGCAAGCGCTTCCTATTGTTGGGTTACTCACGTTTCTTGTCGGCGTTGTCCTTTCCTATCAAGTTTCATTAGAGCTCAATAAGTACGGTGCTGGGATCTTTAGTGTGGAGTTAATCGGTCTAGCGATTTTACGCGAATTTGGTCCTCTGATTGCCGCGATTATCGTCGCAGGACGTACCGGCTCAGCTTATACCGCTGAGTTGGGGGCGATGAAGATTAACGAAGAAGTCGATGCACTGCGTACATTTGGACTTTCGCCTAATGAATATCTAGTCCTACCCAAATTACTAGGATTACTGGTCACATTCCCCTTGCTTGCTGTGTGGGCTGATATGTTCGGGGTGTTAGGTGGTATGATTATGAGTAAGGGTATGTTACACCTTAGTTATTACGAGTTCTTAAGCCGATTTGCCAAAACTGTCGCGGTGAAGACCTACTTTATAGGCTTGATTAAAACACCAGTGTTTGCTTTCGTGATTGCAGCGGTGGGTTGTTATCGTGGTTTTCAGGTGACGCAAGGGGCGACCAGTGTCGGTCGTCAGACGACGCTAAGTGTGGTGCAGGCGATATTTCTGATCATCATCATCGATGCTGTCTTCTCCATTATCTTTAGTTGGCGGGGCATGTAATGGATTGTCCTGCAATTGAGATCAGCCAGCTGTGTAAGCGCTTTGATACGAATTGGATCCATAAAGATTTATCGCTCACCATTCCTCAAAATCAAATGGTCGCGATAGTCGGTGGCAGTGGCTGCGGTAAATCTACGTTGCTCAAACAAATTTTGATGCTAGAAGCCCCAACGTCGGGGTCGATTAAGTTACTTGGATGCGATTGCGCTAAGGCAAGTGAGCAGGCGTTGCGTGAAGTAAGGGCGAAGACGGGGGTGATGTTTCAGCAAGGAGCGCTTTTTTCTTCCTATACAGTACTTGAAAATGTTGCTTTCCCCCTAAAACTGTTTACCAAGCTTTCGCGTAAACTCATAAACGAGATTGCTTTGTTTAAACTCTCATTGGTAGGTTTATCACAAGACGTGGCGCATAAATACCCGGCCGAATTAAGCGGCGGGATGGTGAAGCGGGTTGCGATTGCAAGGGCTATCGTGGCTGATCCTAAGTTGATATTTCTAGATGAACCAACTGCGGGACTCGATCCTGAGTCCGCAGCAGACTTTGATGACTTACTATTGTTCTTACATAAGTCGTTACGAATGACGGTAGTAATGGTTACGCATGATGTGGATACGCTCTATAAAGTGCCGGATAAAATAGCTTTTCTTGGAGAAGGGCGGGTACTCGCCTTTGAACCACTGACTACATTAAGGCAAAATCCTCATCCGTTAGTACAGCAATATTTTTCTTCAGCAAGAACGATCAGAGCAGAAACCGCACTTTAGTCACAGACTTCCTGTGTTAGCTTGGGTATAAAAAAGGCCCGCTTGGGTCGGGCCTGGTAAGTAGCGTTTGTAGGTCGAAACTTAATAAATCGGTATGACTCGCATACAGTTTTCGTAGACTTTTTGTTTGATGCGATCAATGCAATGCTTGATGATGATAGAGGGTTGGCTCTCGGCGACTTCACAGACCAGTAAACGATCGTTAGTCACTACAGCTTCCATGATGGCTTTGACACCGTGGTTACCAATCAAGTTATTGCTGATGTTGATTTTGGTTAGGCTTGGATGATTATTGAGTAAATCCGCTATCACTTTGGCGCCTAGTGGACCGAGTAAATTGTTTGCTAGGTTGAGTTCAACTAGAGCTTCATTTTCCATCAATAAGTCATATAAGTCTTCAATGTGTTCGTGCGAGAGATTTTGGTTAGCGAGAATCACTTCTTTGAGTTGATGTCCCTCGCTAAGTACTGCCCTTATCATTTCAAAGTTAGATGTTGCCAGCTTGTCCATGTTGTACCTCTAATATTGCTTTATCCGATAGTGTCAGGTTAACAATGCTGTGTAACGACAAGATGACAATGGGTAGTTGGAATGTAACAAGCTGTAACAAATGCGGTTGATGCTGTGTTATAATCCGCCATGCTAAGCTCAGAGAGCACTTTAACGTATCAATTCCCAGATTTTTCAAGGAGTTAACTTTGGCCTTGCTTCATCATCCTGTTTCGATCAAAGTCGTGATCATCAGTTTATTTGTAGTGACTATTGTTTATCAGCATCTGCGTGGACGTGAGCGGATGAAGTTTCGACGCCATCTCTTTAATCACAGTGCACCGTTGGCACCTATAAATGCGTTAATGTATCTGTTCTCAGCAGTGCCCAGTCAACCGTATTTACCACTTTGTGACTTCCCTGAAATGGAGGTCTTTCAAGAACATTTAGACGAGATTAGAGCCGAAGGCATGGCGCTACTGGAGGCGGGTACAATCGCGCAGAAAGAGCGGCATGATGATATTGGGTTTAACTCATTCCTAAAGCGCGGCTGGTCACGCTTTTATTTGAATTGGTACGGTTACCAACATCCCTCTGCCTTGGCGCACTGTCCGGTGACATGTGAGTTAGTACGCAAGGTACCTAATGTGAAAGCGGCGATGTTTGCTTATCTGCCCGCTGGGGGCGTGCTCAACGCTCATCGTGATCCGTACGCGGGGTCGCTGCGTTATCACTTAGGGCTCGTGACACCCAACTCGGATGAGTGTGCCATTGTGGTTGATGGGCAAACCTATAGCTGGCGCGATGGGGAAGCGGTGATGTTTGATGAGACCTATGTACACCATGCGTATAATCGTACGGATAAGCCGCGCTTGATTTTCTTTTGTGATGTTGAGCGACCATTGCATACACGCTTTATGCGTGGACTGAATCGTTTCTTTGGCCGTTACATTATGGGCGCGGCAAAGTCACCTAACATCGAAGGCGATGCGACGGGCGGGATCAATAAATTTTATCGTTATGTGCATTCAGTAAAAAATGTCCTGGGTAAATTAAAAAAGAAAAATCCTACGGTTTTTCGTTGGACGAAATATGCTTTGATTGCTGGTCTCATTGTGATGCTGGTGGTTTATTAGGTTTGATCGCGCTTAATGACCGTTCACTGCATGCCCATCACTTCGCGAACAGCAGTGTAGATTTCTTCTAGCTGGCCTTGTTCTAGGGTTGTCAGGGGACCTTCGGTTAGTTGTCGGTTATCAATTGCTCGTAGTTGATCGATTAATAAATCGGAATCCTTCTTGAGCGTAGCGTTTGCTTTGACACGCAGCCTTAAGGGCTCAGCTTGATCAACCAAGTTGGTTGTTAGTGGGATAATTAATGTCGATGGGTGACAGATATCCAGCAAAGCTTGATCTTGCATGATCAGTACCGGACGAGTTTTACCGGGTTCTGTGCCTTTGCCTGGGTTGTGGTTGGCTAGCCAGATTTCTCCGTGATTAATCTTCGGGGTCATGCTCAATCCTGCCGAATTCTTGGTTTACTCGTAGGCTCTCCTCTCTGACACGCTGACTCGCGGACTCTAGTCGCTGCTTGCGTTCTTGACGCTCGATCTTTTGGTTTAGCAACTCAATAGCTCGTTTGACGTATTCTGTTTGCGATACCTGTAAGCGGTGTGCATTAGTTTTAACGGCCTGGAGCTGTTTGTCGTCGATTCGAATAGACAATAAGGATTTCATTGTATTCTCTAAGTGGTAGTGCTTATGTATTGCATAATGTAATTATAATAAAAGGTACAAACTTGCAAGCTGACTCAGTTAGAAGCAGGGTGTTATCTCCTTGATTTATTGATATGGTGACCAACACTTGGACCATGTCAGGCCGTATATCCTCGAAAATCCTTAGGGAACCTCTGATCTTAAGGCAAATGTAACTAATTGATTTTATGAATTAAGGAGATCATCATATCGGGCCAGTCTTAATTGCTTGCCTCACTGTTGCACACAACCTCTTTAGCCTAGTAAGGTTTGTGCGTGACTCTTACGTAAATGGGTAAAACACAAACAATACGTGCAACTTATCTCGGAGAGGGGCCAGCGTTCGGTGGCGTTTTAGGTGCTGTGTCGTTGGCTTTCCCTAGAGCGGTCTTAGCTAAGGCCATATGTGCTTTGCATGCTTTACACCCTGGGTTTTGCTTCAGAAGATTTTCATACACGTCTAACGCTGCTTTGATATCACCATTTTTCTCCAGTGCCTCTCCTTGTTTGAGTTGTTGGTTGATCTCAGCGGCTTGCGCCGATCCGGTACCATTCCAGAGTTTACCAAACATGATCATTACCTCTTAAACGATGGGTTGGATTGGTTCTTTTCAGCTTGAGAGACAAGCTCTAACACTCCCGAAGGAGATGTTGTCATTCTATCAAGAAATGGGACGGTCTCAAAGTTACCAGCTACCAGGACTCGATAAACTGCGGTTGAGCAATTTACACAGGGGAGTGAGCCGCGTCCTGCTCGGCCAGCTAGGCAGTATCCAAGGTAGTTCCGTCTAACTTGCTCTTGGATAAGGCGAATTTCTTCACTGGCCTTTTCTGCGTCAATTTTGACTTTTACTACGTGGTCTGGTTTTCTCTCTTCAGCCATAATATCAGACTCAAGTGTTAAGAGGTCTGCAGGTGCGGACTCAACCATACCATGTTTGGCTTTTGCGTTGAGTGCTCGTGCTGGCCAAACACTCAAGTAACGATTACCTGCCTCTATGGAGGCATGGCCAACCCCTCCATCTTCTTTTTTGCTTGCGTCCCATATTCTAACGGTTACTTCTGAATCGCCGGCTTTGGGTTGGTACATTAGGGTTCTTCTATAGGTGTAAGCACCGGCTAAGTAGGTTCCTACCGCTCCGGCTACCCCTTTTGCATAGCGGCTAAATTTGAATAGGTTTGCTAGCATGATATACCTCGCGTAACGCAGCGAAATTGATAGTTTAGAGTATAGTCCACATCGCAAAATTTGCTTGAAGTTGCTTAGGTGTACTTCTGGTGGGGCGGGGCGCGTATGTAAAACAAGGAGTTAACCTGATTTTTTGCGTTGCTATTGCACAAAGACTCGGTCATACTAAAATGAGTTAAGAAAAAAATTATCTGGGGAAATATGGGCTCGCGCGTTAACTACACGGCTGTAGGTGCCTTTGTTGTTGGTCTATTGATCTGCATGGTGGCGGGCTTCGTCTGGCTGACTAGTGGATTCTCCGATGTGCAGTACCGAAAGTATGTCACCGTGATGGAAGAGTCGGTGACCGGCCTTGGGATTAAATCACCCGTCAAATACAACGGGGTTGATGTCGGGTTTGTCGACTCGATTCACCTGAACCCTAAGCGGCCAAAAGAAGTGATCATTACTTTGCAAATTAGGGACAATGTAGCCGTTCGTGAAGACACCACAGCAACGCTGGAGTCACAAGGTCTAACTGGGGTCGCTTTTGTCGGATTACGGGGCGGTAGCTCGCATGCACCGTTACTTGAAGCAATAGGCCATGAGAAGTATCCTGTGATTCGCTCAAAACCTTCTTTATTGGTACGCCTGGATTCTATCGTGCGTACTGTGACAAATAAACTCGACACGATTTCTGATTCAGTTTCACATATGCTCAGCAAGCAAAACAGTATCGCTTTTAGTAAAACGCTTAATAACCTAGAGCAAATCACCCATACCTTTGCGCAAAACAGCCAACAGCTGGATACGGCTATTAATAACTTTTCACATATTAGTACGGATTTACGTGCTACCTCAGCAAAGCTGCCCGCGCTTAGTGTCAAAATGCAATCTACACTCAATCACTTCGATGGTATGGTGAGCAATGTCGATGCGGCAGCAAATAACTTTAACGTGACTGTTCGTGCTGGGCGTAATACTCTGCAGTCAATTTCTAAACAACTTGTGCCCCAGACGTATACGTTGATTAATCGTCTCTCATCAACGAGCGCGAATCTACAAACCTTATCTGACGAGTTGTCACGTAACCCGTCTATTTTGATTCGGGGGAAAGCAAGAGGAACGTTAGGACCAGGAGAAAGGCACTGATGCGATACTTATTAGTTATCATAGCGATGTTAGGGTTATCGGCTTGCAGTCTTTCTCCGGTAAAGACGACACCGCTTACGCGATATACGCTAAATGCGCTACCAACTAAGGTGGTTACGGCCAAATCCACACGCTTAACACTAGGGGTAGCAACACCACTGGCTGAGCCTGGCTATGCTACGCGTCAGTTTGCTTACTCCACGAAACCACATCAGCTTGATTATTATGCCAACAATCAGTGGGTCGCACCGCCAGCGAGTATGCTATTACCTGAAATTGTTCGCTCACTTGCGCGCACCAAACATTTCCGCGCGGTGATAGGCGCGCCTTATACGGTGAGCGCGGATGTACAACTTGATACACGTTTACTGAAGCTGCGTGAAAACTTTCAGCACGAACTTCCAGTGATTGAGCTTGAAGTGCAAGCAAACTTGATTAGCCTGAGGCGTGGACGCATTATTGCCTCTAAACTCTTTAGCATTAAAGAACCCGTTAGAGAAACCAATCCGGCTAGTGCGGTGCTGGCTGCGAATCGAGCGAGCGCTAAGTTATTAGCAGCACTGGCGCGCTTTAGTGTGAAAGCAACATCGTGAATGTCTTTCTCCTGTGAAGTCAGATTGGTATAAAGCAACGCTTACTTTAGTGCATCAACATCAGTGCTTGAAAGAGGTGCTAGTCGTTCCATTGTCCCACCTATGATGTTTAGTTTTTTAGTCGGTAACACCTTAGCAAAATGAAGATATTTCTCTACTGTGTGCTAACTGACTGAAATGTCGATTATGTCATTACTCTGTTCTCGTATAATCTCGCTTTTCAGCAAGGCAATGACTTTCATTTTTTCAGAGGGGGAGTCGTGGGGATTCGATTAAGTCTACAAAGCCAGCAAGCCGGGCTAAGTGAGATCACAGTACTGGCTTGTCAGTTGATAGAGGGGATCACCGAGATAGCCTGCATGCGTTGCGTGATAAGTTCGTGTGAACGAGACTTCACTTGGCTGGGTAAGAAGGTTAGTGTTAAATGGTTTCACCATGAGAATTTGGTACGAACAACTCTGGGCGTGATTGAAGAGGTGGCTTGTGAGGATGTAAACCGCGACGACCTTGTGTTGCTCACGATAAAGCCCTTTTTATACAGTTTAACACAATGCCAGCGTTCACGGCTTTGGTCACAGCAAAATGCTTTACAGATAATACAGAGCTTGCTGATAGAGCATCACTGTGAAGCGAATTATAGTCATTGTACAGTGGGTTCGCGAAAAGCCTACACCTATATTCAGTATAACGAAACGGATTGGGCGTTCATGCAACGGGTCATGGTAGCGAATGCATTACAGTGCGCATATGATATAAACGGAATTTTGTGCTTTTATCCTCTTACGCGCACCACCAAGGGTGAACAATGTTTTTTACTGTATGATCCGACACGCACAGAGGGGTGCTCAACATCTAGTTGGCAAGTTACCTTTAACAAAGAAACGAGACTTAAAGCGACGACCAATGATATCACTTGGCGACCTGGTGAGGTAAGAGAGTGTAAGGTGATGCGCGGTGAACGCTTTATCGCGACTCAGATAGTACATTATTATGTGAGTTCACAAGTGACACTTGAGTGTGCGTCATGGTCGCGGTTAACCGAGTGGCTCGAACTGAGTTGGTTACAGACCTTAACACCAGGAGAATACTTTAATACGGTGCAGGGACGAAGTGTTGTTGAGCACTCGCAGGGTGAGCATAAGAATACGTCGCCGGCTGTAGGCGGAATACTTGCTATTGTGACAGGTACGACAGAAGACTCACTAAGATTACGCTATCATTGCTTCGATGAAGATGAATCGTCATCAGGCTGTGTCGTCGCGCAGCTTTGCCAACCACAAGTCAGGGATAAACAAGGCTTGCAATGGGTTCCAACAGTCGGCGAGACAGTGTATGTGAGTTGCTCTGATGGCGACTTAACCCGTCCTGTCGTGCTAGGTGCGCTTGCGCATTCGCTACATCGCCTTCCTAATACGAATAATTTCGCGCAATCTGGACTGGTGACACAGGTTGGTCCGACTCGAAGTAAAAAGCATAGCCTTTGGTTTGATGACAGTGAAAAGGGGGGCGTGACGCTTTCCAGTGCTGGAGAGTATGAGCAAACGATAGCAGGGCAAGTGTGCTATGAGATTCAAGGACAGCAACACATAATCAGTGAACAAGGAGGGCTGACTTGGCAAGTGATGAAAGGAGCGTTTCATTGCCAAGCAAAGTGCGTCACGTTACAGGTAGGGAGTTCTTCACTCGTTATTCGCCCCGAGTGTATCGTGTTGAGAGCTAAGCAAGTGGAATTTGACACCCAATCTGGGTGGGCGAGTAAGGCCATAGCGTGCGAAGGCGATCAGCATCAATGCCCTAAAAGTACGGGTGAAGTGGCCCATGAGGGGGGCGTGATCCTCACAGGGGCAGACGGTGTCACTCTAAATGGCAAAGCGATTGCGAGGGTGGGGGATCAAGCGGCTTGCCGAGTAGGAAGCACGCAGATAACTACAGGCGACCCTGGGCTCATTGTTGGCGGTAAGCCCTGCGCGCGCCAAGGTAGTAAGACATCGCATGGGGGGATAGTGCAATAAGTAGTAGATTTCAGCCTGGTATCTTGTGTATCCATGACAATTAGGCGGTTTGTTTTCTCAAGTAGCATGGGTATAACAAGAGCAGCAATAGGCTCACTATCAAGTACATCACACTGATAGCCAACAGGGAGCTTGTTTTTAAGTAAGCGGCGAAGGCTGAACTTATGGCTGTGATAGTGAGTGTGACGGTTCCCATGATGGCGCTAGCAAAGCCTGCTTTGCCTGGGAACATCCCCATGCAGTCGGCAGAACAATTAGAATAGATTGCTCCTACACACATTAACATCACAAAAACAGGAACGAGCAATCCCATTAGGGTTGTCTCAAAAGTGAAATAGCTAACCAGCATACAAAGTGCTGCAAGGAAGATGACAAAGGTTGCGACGAGACAGATTTGATAAGTACTACAACGTGTGATCAGGTAGCGGTTACACATACTCCCCAATAAATTACCAAGCCCCATCACTAAAGCAATATGACCATAATCAATGGCACTGAAATGTAATAATACTTGAATGATGAAGGGGCTAGTGACATTAAATATGATAATGAGTGAGTAGGCGATCCCAAGGCAACTGGCTATAGCAAGAAAAGAAGGATTACGTATGATCTGTTTGTAACTGGTGAGCGTGTGACTAAGAGACAGCGGAGTGGGCTCACGATTTGTTTCAGGTAGGCCTGCTAACGTGAGAAGCAACAAAAGCATGCTAAACCCAGCCAGGAAAATAAAGCAGCTTTGCCATCCCCAAAAAGCCTGTAGGTATCCTCCTATGGCTGGTGCGATGATGGGGCCAACTGACCAAGCCATTACAATCGCGGTGAAGGCCTTAGCCAGTGCGAGTTTGTCAGTGAATATATCAGTTACCATGGCGCGCAGATTCACCACAATCGCGGTGACACTAATTCCCTGGACCAAGCGAAGTGCGATCAAGCCATGAACAGTAGGAACAAAGGCGGCGAGTAGACTCGAGAGTGTATAGAGAGAAAGGCCAAAGGCTAATAGTTTTTTGCGGCCATAGCTCTCGGACAGCGGTCCAAAGAATGGCTGGCCACAGGCATAGCCCAGCAGATAATAACTGATCGTCATACCCACCATGTGTTGTTGTGTGTGATAAAAGCGGGCGATGCTGGGTAATGAAGGGACATAGAGGTCGACTCCTATGCCACCAAGCGGGGATATCAGGACTAAAATCAATAAGATGAAGCGATTTGAAGTGTGTTTTGGCACAAGGTTCCCTTAACTCCACGAAGAATCATTTGATTGTAGCGTGAGAGTGAGGGTAAGGCCATGCGTTATTACACTAACTCCTTGATAAACGAATAAACCTATTCAAAAACTGCAATATTAAATAGCTCTATTTTTGCGCAAAATGAGTTATAGTAGCTTGTCCTTTTGATTTGGAGAACAGCATGACAGAGGTAAACCCGCTTCTTCGCCCAACCCTTAATCCGGCTTTCTATGCCTGTGAGGAAATGGATGCATTGACCAAACCAGTACAAGAATTTTATGGGGCTAATTATGTGTGCTATGGACGCATCTATGCAGACTGGCGCATGGTACGATTTAGTAATCGGGGCGATATTGATAGCCAATATTATCAGCGCAAGATGTATTGTCATAATCAGTTTATGCCGAAATTATTGGATTCGGGCGTTTATTTCTTAGATGCGTTAGTACGAGTTGAGCATCCTTTTTCGTATGCCAATATGCTGGACTTTTATGAAGAGCATGATGTGTGCCACCCCGTAGTGATTGTTCAGCAATATGAGGATTACATGGAGTATCTTTTGCTTGGTACGCCTAAAGAACACCCCATGTTATCACTGGCTGTCGCAGGGGATCCCAGTGTCTTAACGCAGTTATTGTTTTTTATTAAAGAGAAAGCTTGTCACTTGATTCGAGCTGCATCGGACAATGCTTATAACTACTATAAATTACTTGAAAGTGAGCGCTCCCCATTGGAAGTGAGTTTTAGTGACTTCCAACGTGAAAGGTTGCAAGCAAGCTTGCTTGATTGTCAACGTTTCTATCTGGGCGGGCGCTTTGATGGTGTCTATCTAACCGTGCAAGAAGCCAAATGCTTAAGTCTATTAGAGTCTGACTCGCGCTACAAAGTGATAGCCAACAAGCTAGGGTGTTCTACGACTACGGTACAAGATCATTTTAACAATATTCGCGAAAAGCTTGGCTGTGAAAGTAAGCAGGCTTTGATTGAACTGTGTCAGCAGAGGAATTTGTTTGCCCAGTTGGGAGCGCTGGCGTTAGGTAACTCAGAGCAAGGTGAGAAGAGTGCGGTACCTGCTTTGATTTTTTGTACCTCTGCTTCGTGTGTAACGAATAGTGTTGCCGCGTAGAGTGTAAATCGCTAGCTATCGAAAAACTAAAAAAAAAGCGAAGAAAGTTAATTCTTCGCTTATTTCAAAATAGAAGGTCAGAGAGAAACTTGTTTTTTAAGCAAGTTAATCTACGCGTTTATTCTTCCACAACTTGCCCCACTTTGTTATATTGTAATTAATTGGTTAATTTACCCGATTAAATTACCAGGACAATTGGCATTTTTTGTAGGGTGTTATGGGGCAAAAAGCGAGTTTTCAGCAAGTAGAGTGGACACAGATCAAAGAGCAAGTTGAGGCTGCCAACCCTATTTTACACAATATAATCAACAGGTTATCTCCAGATGGGCGCCTGAGTCTTTATCTGGGGGATTATCCTTTTGGACATACCATGGTTCAACGAGGTCGCTTCATGCTCCCTCTAGAAAATGGCGAGAGTGTGAGCATAGACTCACCAGATTGCCCAAAGCAGTGGAGAGAAGCGCTTTCTTACAATATTCAGGCTGAACCGGTTGGGTTGGTGCTAAAGAACAGTATCGAAATTTACATGACACACGAGGTGACGGGAGTCCCCATTACACTTGCCACGGCGACGACAGGGGCGATAACGAGTACTTCTCGTATAAATTCGAAGTCGAAGCCTTATCACCCGTCGTTTCTGTGGAATCAGAGTGCCGGCGCCCACTCTCTTTTCATGTTGCCGAAAATCTCACAAAGCCGGCGTTTTACACGTATGCAGCGCAAGCTAGGTTTCAATACGGATATGCCTACTTCGCACCTAGATCACAGTGAGTTGTTTCGCCAGATGGGTAATCATGACAGTGTGGGGCGATGGCGTACTAAGCTTCTTTTTTTTGGCAAAGAGTGGTTTGAACGATTAGACGATCCTGCCTTGATTGAGCTGAAATGTTTTTTCTTAGAGCAGTTTCGTTCGAAATTTGATGCGCTGGGTAACATTTTTATGTGGGATATGATCATTGCATTGATATTACGTCGACGTGATATACGCCCTTCCTTGTTGGTCAAGAATACAATCAAACATTTGTTGATGTTGGCCGTAGGTATGTTGCCTGGGCTGGCTCCCGTGACAGATAGTCGTTTGGGGCCTATTGAAGCGATACAACGCTTCATTCTAGAAGAGTATCAATTACAAGAGTATGTACCAACAATCATCGGCCCTGCTTATTTTGATTTATATCGTGAAGATAGTCAGCCGGTGTATTACTCGCTTGCTCATCCGAGTCTCTTAGAGGATGCTCCTCGCAAGAAAGACAATACTAGCTTGCTAACTGAGGCATTTGAGACGGCAGGTTTACTCGAAAAAGTCTTAGACGACATTATACATGCAGACTTTAATATTAGTGAAACACCGCTTTATGATATTCCCAGCTTAGCTGAGCTAGATGTGTTTCATCCTAAAGCGGAAAGTTATTCACGCGTGAGTGATTCGGCTTTGCTGGTAGAGGAAGATGCGCGTTTTAGGCACTCACTGCATCCCACAGACAATCAAGCTCTTGCGAGTCACAGCTCTTTTTTAAAAGGATGCTTTAGAATCCGAAGACGGTAGTTTGCTATAGAGTTTTCTGAAAAGTAACATTTGCCGAGTGATGCCATTTAGATCATAGGTGATCACTTCATCACAGGTGAGTCCACAACGTTGAGCTATCTCAAATAATCGCTCTTTAGTGGGCAACATATAAATTACGGAGCCGTGCTCGGTTTCGATTTCATAATCATAGCTATTAGAGGTTTTACCGTAGGGATGGTAAGAGTTAAGATCAAGAATGTCGATAACCACACGACCTTGTACGGTAACAAGCTGTGCTAATTTTTTGATTAAAAGAACTTTCTCAAAGTCAGAAAACTCGCCGATGATTGACCAAAGTAGCGTGACAAGATCATACTGCTCATGACTAGTATGCGTTAGAATGTTACCTTGAATAATTTTCGCAAATGGATACTTTTGTTTGAGTCGATCAGCAAGATGTGCCACTTGCTCTATCGCGCTAATTTTTAATGTTGGGTTGATTCGGTGGGCGTGCTCTATGACACGTCCGTATGAGCCGCCGACTTCAAGAATCGTTTTGCTGTGTTTGAGGTAGGGTTCAAGTTGATCGAGATCAGCGCCAGACTCTAGTCCTGCGCTTTTGGCAAATGTTATGATGCTAGAAGCTTTACATTGTTGGTAATAGCGACTGTTGTCGGCGTTAATAGTTCCGGGTAGCTTTTTGCTGGGGATAGATGGTTTCATGACTTGTAGACCTCCTTTTCTTGACAAGCTGCACAATAGTAACGCAGATGTGTGCGATGCGCAATAGCTTTCGTTTTAAATGCAACCCAATGATTTAATTGGAACTATGAATCAAGTGGTTATGAGGCAATAAACAGTGAAAATTGGGATATTTAGTTTTAGAGAGTACGAAGAACCTTTCCTGAAGTTAGCATTTGATAAGCTAAAAGGGATAAAAGTAGTGACACAGAGTGCCGCCTTGAATGCGCAGACAATCGCACTAGCTCATGGATGTGAGGCATGTTGTTGTTTTGTTAGCGATGACTTATCACAAACGGTGATAGAGGGGTTAGCTAAAGCTGGGGTTAAGCTTATCGCTTTGCGTTCAGCGGGGTTTAATCATGTCGATATTGAGGCGGCAAAAAAAGCGGGGATCACCGTGATGCGTGTACCGGCTTATTCGCCGTATGCAGTTGCTGAATTTGCGGTGGGATTAATTCTTGCGCTTAATCGCAAATACCACCGTGCCTATGCGCACGTACAGGAACACAATTTTTCTCTCAACGGGCTAATGGGATTTGATCTGCATGGTAAAACCGTGGGGGTTGTTGGCACCGGTAAAATTGGCCGCGCATTTGCACGTATTATGCTGGGCTTTGGTTGCCATGTGTTGGCAACGGATATTGAACACGATCCTGAATTGGTGAAATTAGGAGTGAGCTATGTCACGCTAGAGTCACTTTATCAACATGCGGACATTATTTCATTACACTGTCCGCTCTATGACAAAACTAAACACCTCATCAATAAAAAAGCGATAGCGAGTATGAAAGACGGCGTGATGTTAATTAACACAAGCCGTGGTGGGTTGATTCATACGGCGGCTCTGATTGATGGATTAAAGTCAGGAAAAATTGGTTACTTAGGGCTGGATGTTTACGAAGAGGAAGAGCATTTGTTTTTTCGCGATCTGTCCAATACCGTGATCCATGATGATGTTTATCTACGCTTACAAACTTTTCCTAACGTCATGTTAACTGGGCATCAAGCTTTTTTCACAGCGGAAGCGATGACGCGTATTTATCAGACAACAGCAGACAATGTTCGTGCGTATTCTACAGGAGCATTGGGAACTGTGGCGGACAATATGGTCGTTTAAGGGAGCGTTAGTCGGGCAAGTTACATGTAGGTTAGCACAACAGGTGTAGACTACCCTTGGTTAGGTTGGGTTGATATGTGGGCTTGTTATAATGATTTCTCATTGGGACCACGGGTTCTTATCTCACGCGCGGGTGTGCCGACCGCTAAGACATTTGAGCCAATCGGCGTGACGACGGTCGCACCAGCCGCAATAAGGCTTTTCTCACCGACGGTGGTTGACTGGATAATATTGGCGCCTAGACCAACAGCACTCGCGCTGCCGAGTGTGACATTTCCACCTAAGCAGGCACCAGGGGCAATACTGCAAAAATCAGCAATCTTACAGTCATGATCGACCGAGCTATTGGTGTTCACAATGCAATGATCTCCAATAACTGTATCGGCATTGACGATAGCGCCGGCCATGACGACAGTCCCTGCTCCTAGCGTCGCGCTTTTGCTCACTGTTGCGTTGGCATGTACTAACGTTGCAAAAGGAAAGCCAGGGCAGAGCTCTTCAAGTGTGGCGGCGAGTTGTGCGCGGGTGGCATTATCACCAATAGCGATCACCGCGGCATCGACTTGATCACTAGCGATCAGTTCGGGTAATAGGGTTTCATCGCCGACAATACTGGTGCCAGCAAAGAACTCGCCTGCGGGTTTGTGTTTGTCGAGTAGCCCTACAACCGTTTTGTCGGCAAGTGATTCAATGATTTCTATGATCACTTTAGCATGGCCCGAAGCCCCTAATAGTATGAGGCGTTGTTTAGATGACATGTATCGATCCTGCGTGGATAGTCTGTTTGTTTCCCTCAGTCTCTTGCAGTAACAAGAAGCCTTGCTCGTTGATGCCAGCATAACAGCCTTGCTGTACGTGATCACCTACTTGGACACGAATAGACTTTCCTTGTAGATAATCGTGCCTACTCCATTCAGTGAGAAGAGGGGATAGGCCTACTTCGGTGAAGGTTTGACAAGCTTTGTCGAGTTGATACAGCAAGTTTGCAATCAAGGGTTCGCGTGTCACCTTGTTACCCGTGAGTGTGGCGAGTGAATGCCAATTGGGATCGAGTCCATCGTCAGCTGTTGCGTTGACATTAATGCCTAAGCTAATCAGTGCAACCGTCACGTGCGGTTGGGTGATAAGCTCAACCAAAATCCCTGCTAGCTTTTTATTGTCAGCGTATAAGTCGTTAGGCCACTTTAACGCAAAAGGTTGCTCGGGATAGGTATTCTGTAGTGTGCGCAGCAGGGCGACGCCAACGACAAGACTTAATCCCGACAAGGTAGTTACTGCTTGAGTAAAAGGCATAGCGACAGTGCAATAAATGTTTTTCCCAGCCGGGGAGTGCCAGTGCTTCCCTTGGCGTCCTAAGCCCTGGGTCTGCTCATTCGCAAGGCAGACGGTGATGGGGTCATGGTGAGTCGTGAGCAATGGCTTTATTGCGCTAATGGTAGAAGGCGTACTGGTTAAACACGTAATATCGTATTGGTAAAACGTTTGGTAATTTGCCAGTGATTGGTATATCCTGCTTTTTACTAATAGATTGTTACGATCACTTGTCATAGGATAGAGAACCTTAAAGGAAACTGGAAGTCTACGAGGATAATATGCCTAGTGCACACGCATCTCAAGTAGTCATTGCTGTTACCGGTGCCTCAGGTGCGGGTAAGACCACATTGGCCTACGCGCTTAAGAACCGCTTGCAACAAGCCGGTGTTGAAGTGTTGCACATGGATGATTATTACCAAGATAACAGCAAGGGTAAAAGCTCTGAAGAGCTGGTAGAGCTTAACTATGATTCACCTAATTTAGTGCAGTTAGAGTTGCTGCAAGAACATGTCAAATGCTTCAAAGCGGGTAAGTCCTTTCGCCCGATGCGTTATTCCTTCGAGACGGCTAAGAGTGAGCCCGCAGAGCGGGTGATTGAGGCTAAAGACAAAAAATACCTCATCCTTGAAGGTATGTTCGTTTTGTCGGAGTTGCTGCGAGACACACTCGATGCAGGCGTGTATATGGATGTAGACTTCGAAACAGCGTTTGCCAGACGGCTTGAGCGTTCTCGCGGGGTTAAAGTGTTAGGCGGTGTCGATTTTGCTGAGTTCACCCTAGGTAAAAAGCAAGAGATGTACGAAGGCTTTACCCGCTATGTACAGCCGACTTCTCAATATGCTGATGTGCGCTTTAACAATCTCGCCGTGCTTGATGACATTGAAGGTGGCTTGTTGCAATCAGATGACTTTCTAAAGATTGTCGAGTTGGTTCAAGCCTAAGCGCTTAAGCTAAAGCGGGTGTTGAAGAGCCAGCTCCGGCCTCTTGTCGTTGTCGCGTGACCAAGCCACATAATCTTTCAATTAACTCTCCATTACGATAGCCAGGCGCTGGCTCTGCGCCAGCCGATGGGGGTAAGGTAAACTCAAACATAGCGGCGTCGACTCGGTCACGAGGTGTATGGGGCGGAGTACAAAATGTTACATGAGGGCCGGGTGTCATTGAACCTATAGCAGCATCACCTCCAGGTGTAGCAGTTGTTGGGGCGGCTGCTCTTAGGGGCGTAGCAGAGGAGAAACTCAAGCACGAAGGGTGCACATCAAGAGAACTTGGAGGTGGTGGCTCAGCTTCGGCCGCAGCTGTTGGAGGCGTCTGTGGAGGTACTATTGTTCGGGTAGTTTGTGGGTTGCCTACCTCATCAAAGTTCAGTGCATTTCTTACTGAGCTGTTGCTTCTTCGTGGTTCGGAGGGGGGACCTACTCGGCTTTGCCCTGTTTTTGCGGGTGTTTGCCCAAGGCGGCGTTTACTGCGCTCCCGATTAATACTTCTGCCTGGTGTGCCTTGTTCACCTGTGGCAACCATTCTTCGGAGAAGGTTTGTGTGACCGAGTCGCTCTCGGTAGCTTGCAAGTGAATAAGCTCCCCGCTCACAAGCGCGCAGGTGGGTGAGTGGTTGGGTTTGCTGCCAGAGTCTTTCTCTTAGCAACCGCCGCTTCTTATCGTGTTCGCCATCATTTGAGCCTAGTTGGCGTAGCTCTTCTTGGCATACTGTCATTGCAGCGATTAGTTCATCTTGATGGTTATAAAAAGCTTCTCTTATGACTTCTAGACGAGAGTGAGGGGTAAGATACTTTCTATCTGGGGTAAGTTCTAGGTAGTCTTTGAGATCTTGATCGTCTGTCAAATCAGCATACTCAAAAAGGAAAGTAGTGCTAAAGCCCATGATGGTGTCTAGTAGTTCTGTACGATATTGTTTGAGCAGGTATTTTTTTATTAGATATTGCCTTAAGTGCTGCAGCTGTTCACGCGTGAGTTCTCTTCCTACTTTTGCACATTTCTCCTTGATAGCATCGTCAAGCTCTATGACGTTGTCGTAAATAGTGCTCTTTGCTGCTAGTTGGGCGAGCGCGTCGACATCGTTACTCTTTGCTGTATAAGTGGCTACCAGATCGGAAACGGTGGGGGCGGAGCCTTTTTCTATATAGGCAAGAATGGCACGACGCTCGTGTCGCTTAAGCTGGTTGTAACTTAGCTTTCTTATCACTTTTTGTCTTTGCTGTTGTAGTTGTTGCTGGCTCACGAGTAGCGCATCCATTGGCTCACTTTTTAACTCAGCAGAGGTCAGGGTTTCCTGGCTGTGTTTAAGCTGGATATCCAGATCTCTTAGTTGTTCTTTTAGTTGCGGACGTTTCTCATACAGAATAGTTTCGATGGATTTAAGTTGTTTGACTACCTTAGGGGATAAAAGCTTTTCTGCATCGAATTCAGGGAGGCCTGAAAGCATGATTTCACTGTTAGGTACTTTTCTGCTGCGCACGATTTTTCTGCGGTACTCTGCGCGAACGAGTTGATCGTGATAGGCCTTTGTCTGAGCTTCTACACTATGCGATTTAATAAGCATTCTTATATCAAAATTATACCCTGCCGACATTTCGTGAAGTGGCTCTAGGAGGCTTAAGTCTATGTGAATCTTGCCACCATCCTCAGAAACCACTCTTTCATTTTCTGCCTGCTCTGCACTCGAATAATGAAGCTTTCGGATTATTTTTTTTCTGATAGCATGAACATTCTCTGTCGTTACTAAGTGAGCATTCACTAACTCTATGAGCTCTTCATCTGAGTAGGGGTTGGTTAATAGCAGACATGCCAATTCGATAACAGCTCTAGGTGTCGCTAAACAACGAGTCAATGCCTCGGTGAAGCTATCTGTTCTCTCCTCTGCTTCGGGGACACGTCTAAAGGCTGCATAAATGGCATTTGCCAATTTGGAATTCGGCGTGGGCAAGTTACGTGTTTCCTCATGTAACTGCTCTGATAACTGGTCTGACTTTTGGGTGACTAACTCCATTTGTTCTTGCTCTAATAGCGCTTTTTGGCGGTTCGCCCAGTCACTTTTGCGCTGGAGCGTGCGCTCATATCTATCGAGCAAAAACGGATTGACCTCTTTGGAAAACGCATTACCAAAGGAGTCAAGCGCGTCATATCGAAAGCACAATCCACTGCGGTGAAAAAGTTGTTCTTGCTCAGGCGTTGCAAATGCTAGTTGTGTCATGAAGTCATCGAGCCTACCGACAGGCGTGTCATAGAGTGAAGCATAAGGCTTTTGTGTGTGGCTAAAATAAGGTGTTTCAGTATCTGTTAGCGGTAGTTCTTCGCCTGTTTCGTTGTGAAAACGTTGCCATTGTAAATCAAGAGCGATCACGTCGTCTTCCGAGTAAAGTCTTAGTAAGCCTTCGATGCGCTCTAGCATGTCTAAAGTGAGCTGCTGTGCTTCCATTTGTGCTAACTGGGCCCGAAGCGCCTCAATATTGCCTACCTCACTCATGCCGAGCGCATCCAGTTTTTCTTCAACAAGTTCCGGCAGGAGTAAGCTTTTAATAGCAGCCAAGCATCGTTCTTGACGGATGGTAAGAGTGAGTTCTTCAGGTGAAAGAGGTAGGTCACTATCACTTCCTCTTGCTTTTCTAAAAAATTTGACTCCCCTGCAGTCACAACCGAGACCATGCTTCTTATTGTCATAAAAAGTCGTACAGAATTCTGTTGCAAGTGGTAAGCCACTTGTGGATAGATTAAGGGTGCTGATTCGTCTACTAGCTAGTTTCAATTGTTCTTGGTGCTGAGGAGCAGTCTCCCCTGCGACTTCCATTGCCCTTGCTATAGCCAGTTTCCTTAGATGTCTCCTTCGCGCAAAATACCATATCGATTCTGGGCTAGGTCGAGCATGCCTTCCCAGCTTTTCTTCTAATTGTTCAGATCCCTGAGAGAGGTTTTCGGTCTCTGGTGGTTGAGGAAGGGCTTCAGGGGGGGGCTGTGCTGGAGCTGCGTCATTTGGCTCATATAAAAGCATTTGTACAAAGGGCGAATGTACCTCTGGCATAGCCGTTCTGCCGGCTTCGTGCCCCACTGTATGGCGCGTATGCGTAGGGCTAAAGTAATAATGCCCTCTTAACTTAACGATATGATCAATGTTCCACCCTGGGACGTTGCCAACGTCAAAGCGTGTATTGAGATTATTGAGCGAATCCGAACTCAAGCAGTCAAGCGCTATTCCTATTTTGGGTGGTACAGGATTTCCTGCTTGTTCCGACAGAGAGGACATTTTTTTAAAGAAGCTGCGCAAAATAGCGGGAAAGGCAGCTTGTGGGGCAGGAGCAAAGTAAGGACTCGCCCACATGACAAATCCTACGTCATGTAAGTCTTCTGCCGCGAGTGTGCGTTCACCCGGGAAGCGGTTTTCTTGTGGACGCTCATCAAGCGCATTAATGCCGTATTTGATTTGTGAATCTGGACCCGCTGTCACCACACCGTAGCCTTGTAATTCCTCAAGCTGAGAGTCTAGTAAGTCAGGGTAATCTTGCTGAAGGGTAGTATAATCACGCAACTCGGTGATCACTAAACGCTTGGCAAGCTCTTGGGTTTTCTCAAGACCGTAGACCCTTTTCCAGGATTTGAGCAGCATCAAGGCATCAGAGAATTCTGCAGCACCGATGATAAGGATCTTATTTTGAGCCATGTGGGCCACCTGCTCGTGGGTTAAAGATGCTGCATGTTAACATACGAAATTGGTCACGCCCAAACCAATTTTCCATTACTGATCTAACGGTAAAGCCTAGGGTTGTTCACTAATCGCGCACTTGTTCCAGTACTTTAGAGATATTAAGGCCTGCTAATTTATAGGCAACTTGTGTTAATTTAACACAGCCTAATTTTTCTTTGATGTGGTTCACATGCGTGTTGGTAGTATGTTGTGAAATACCTAAAATCATCGCGATCTCACTGGCAGATTTGCCTTCGACCAACCAGCGTGCGATATGCAGTTCGCGCGAGGTTAAGTATTGGTTGTTATATTTGCCACCTAGCGGGAAACGCTTAATGTTCAGCGAGTTTAAGAAGGCTTGTTCTTGCTGCTTCGATAACAACGGCTCGGTTTCAGGTACTTTAATCTTAGGCTCAGGTCCATCAAACTCTGGAAAATGCAGCAAATCGGCATTGGCGATCACTTTGGCAGCTTTCTCTTTGTAATATAGGATGAAGGTCTGTAGTGAGGGTAGCGCACTCAAGTAAAACTCGTAGCTTTTCTTTTGTGAGCTTGGCATACCGAAGTGGTAAAAGTCAGTAAACTCATCCGAGGGCTCAATCACGGTGATCCCATGATCGATATTAAACAACTGGTGGGCTTGGGCAAACACAGACGTGTCTTTGAGTAGCTCCCACAAAATGTAACCTTTGGGGTAGGTTTCTAGTTTGTCTTCTTCAAAGGGGGCGTCTAAATAGAGACGATTCTTACAGAAGTACTGCACCCAGTCGCCATTGTTGGTTAAGCAAATTCGTGTTTTATCATTGAACTGACGAATATGGTTAAAGTAGTTGATCTTGTAATAGTTGAGTAAAGGATGGCAGATTTCAGTGACTGCCGGGATGCTCGCCAAAATGCTATGGTGCTGGAGATCTAGCGTTTGTCCTGTGCTTGTGTTCATTGTATTTATTCCACTATGTCTAATGCATAACTCAATACAGCAAGAGATCACCATCCCAAGCCGTAAATCACCCTCATTTAACACCAGTAGCACAGTCATGCTGTGTTTCGCATGCATTTCAACGAATGCGCGTCGAACACAGTTATTGTTTTTATTCGCTTTGTAACCTCATCTGTTAAGCGTACTGCTTAATGCGTCCTGCCAAGAGCCAAGCTCTTATCAGAAGCGGGTTTGTAGCTGAGATCACCGCGATACTCTTTTTCATGCTTTGACAGTGGGAATAGTTACAAAGTTGTATTTGTCGGCTTAGCTTACGCGTGCCTCATGTGCCTGCAACTATCTTGTTGTTTCCAACGGCCTTCATAATATAGCAAAACTTAAAAGATACAAAGGGTTATTGTAAAAAAGAAAGTTTAATTTATGACAGGCATGAAATATCGGCTACCTTTATGAAAAGTTTTTGCAATTTTGTTAGTAAAGCTAATCGGTTATTACGAAGACTCTCATCGTCAGCCATGACCATAACAGACTCAAAAAAACTATCGATCGGTTCGCGCAGTGTTGCTAATTTAGCCAGTGCGTGATCATATTGTTTACTGTTTGCCGCTTTTTCGACGTCAGGTGCTAGCGTTTCTATGGCATTAAACAAGGTTTTTTCCACGTCTTCGGCTAAAAGATCTTTATCACAGGTCGCCGTAATAGGATTTTTGCTAAGAATATTGTTCACTCGCTTGTTAGCTGCGCTTAGATTTTCTAATGCTGGGTTGTCTAAAAATTGATGTAATGCAGTTAATCTCAAACTAGCATCGTAGTAATCGCTAATGCCAACCGACAAGATAGACTTAATAGTTGGCAGCGCATATCCACTCTCTTGCATGAGGTGATTAAAACGTGTTTCGATAAATTGTCGTAAAGTTGTGAGGGTGTCCTCTGATACTGTCGCTTTACCGGCAAGTGCTTTTGCTGCAACCGGTAATAGCGCAGGGAGCTCTAACGTTAACTGGCCTTCGATCACCGTGCGTAATACCCCAATACAAGCGCGGCGTAACGCATAAGGATCTTTATCTCCAGTGGGCGCTTTACCAATCGCAAAGATCCCAACCAACGTATCTAGTCTGTCGGCTAGTCCTACGATTCGTCCGATAAGAGAAGGCGCAATATTGTCACTGGCATTTGCGGGTTGGTAATGTTCGGCAATGGCATCTGCGACAGCATTGTCCATGCCAGCGGCTCGTGCATATTCACGGCCCATTTCGCCTTGCAGCTCTGGAAACTCTCCGACCATGTCGGACATCAAATCCGCTTTACAGTAACGTGCTGTTTCGGTACATGCTTTGGCATCTGCGCCTAGCGTGCTGGCAAGGTGTTCGGCCAACTGCGTAATACGACTGACTTTTTCACCTAGTGATCCCAGTGTTTTTTCAAAGACAACGTTGCCTAGCTGTTCTCCCCACTTATCAAGAGAAACCTTCTTGTCGGTGTTAAAGAAGAAGGCGGCATCAGCAAGACGTGCATGCATCACGCGCTCATTACCGGCTATTACGGCTTGCGGTGACTTGCTTTCAATGTTACTGACGGTAATAAATTTTGGTAATAGTCTGTCGTTTTTATCTAAGCAGTGAAAACACGATTGGTGATCTTTGATAGCAGCAATGAGTGCACAAGCGGGTACCTCAAGATATTTTTCATCAAAGCCCGCCATCAACGCTGTTGGCCACTCTACCATCGCGGTGACTTTATCAAGAAGCGCTTCATCGATAACCGCACGGGCGTTCATGCTACTACACAGTTTGTCGATTTGGTTACGGATAAGTTCACGACGTTGCATAAAGTCAGGCAAAACATAACCCGTCGTGGTCAGCGACTCTTCGTATTGATTGGCATGAGTGAGGGTAATTGCTTCCGGTGCATGATAACGGTGGCCATAGGTTTGGTTTGATGCGCTGAGATCAAAAAGTTTTACTGGTAAGACATCAGTATCGCTCATGGCGACTATCCAATGCACAGGACGTACAAAGCTAAAATCATAACTTTGCCAGCGCATGGCTTTTTTCACCGGGAGTGCTTTGACAATACTCGCAAGCATCGGGGAAACAAGCGCGGCGAGTGATTCACCGGGGGCGGTTTTTTGATAATACAACTTATCGCCCTTGTCGGTAGATTTGGTTTCTGCTTGACTGAGTTCTATGCCACAGGATTTAGCAAACCCAAGCGCGGCTTTGGTGGGCTCACCTTTGTCGTCATAAGCCGCTTTGACAAAAGGTCCAAAACGCTCAATGTGTTGTGCAGGTTGCGCGTTATCACACTCGGTTACCACAATAGCGAGACGGCGTGGACTAGCAAATGCCTTACAGTCACCAAAGCCAAGCTGGTTCTTGCCAAGTGCCTCTTGCCACAGACGTTGCCAGGCTTGCATTAAGCTTAACAAAGATTCGGGAGGTAACTCTTCTGTGCCGAGTTCGATAAGTAGTGTTGATTTAGTCATGTGATTCTGCCAATAAAGGGAAACCAAGTTGTTCGCGCGCTTCGTAATAAGCTGTTGCCACTGCACGTGCTAGGGTGCGAATACGTAGGATGGTTTTTTGCCGTTCGGTGACAGACAGCGCATGTCTGGCATCGAGTAAGTTAAAGCAGTGTGAAGCTTTCATCGTCATCTCATACGCCGGCAACGCAAGGCCAACTTCAATCAGACGCATACTTTCTTTTTCGTAGGTCGCAAACTGGGCGAACAAACTGTCGGTATCGGCTTGCTCAAAATTGTAAGTCGACATTTCGACTTCGTTTTGTTTGAAGACATCACCATAGGTAACAGTACCTTGTGGACCACGTGTCCAGACGATATCGAGAATGTCATCCACGTTTTGCAAGGCCATGGCAATACGTTCTAAGCCATAGGTGATCTCGCCGCTGACAGGCTTGCACTCTAAGCCACCGACTTGTTGGAAGTAGGTAAACTGAGTGATTTCCATCCCATCACGCTGGACTTCCCAACCTAAGCCCCAGGCGCCTAGCGTGGGAGACTCCCAGTTATCTTCAACAAAACGGATATCGTCGACCAAGGGATCGATCCCAAGTTCACGCAGTGAGTCTAAGTAGAGTTCTTGGATATTTCGATCGGCTGGCTTTAATAGGACTTGAAACTGATAGTAGTGCTGCACGCGGTTGGGGTTTTCACCGTAGCGGCCATCCGTCGGGCGGCGACAGGGTTGAACATAAGCACAGCGCCATGGCTCCGGTCCAATCGCTTTGAGGAAGGTGGCAGGGTGAAATGTCCCAGCACCGACTTCCATATCCAGAGGTTGTAAGATCACGCAACCTTGGGACGCCCAGTATTGCTGCAGTTTGAAAATGAGTTCTTGGAATGTAATGGCCATGCGAGTCCAATATATACAATAAAGGCGCGATTATAACGTAGATCAGAGTAGGGGGGAATGGATTGGCCGAGGTCTTGCTGTTGAACGAAGCTTGTAAAGGGCAGGTTAGGCCGAAGGCCGTCACCTACCATTTGATGGTGGGCTCGCGCGCTGCGCACTAACCCACTCTACATCACTTAATACTTCGCCACCGCTTTGTTAAGCGCATCATAGTTAGTTGCGCCTGGGATCAACTGATAAGCTTGCTTTTTGCTATTAGGATACACGCCAATGACAAAGGCGGGTGTACCATTCACACCTAGGCCCTGGGCTAGCATCATGTTGGCTCTTAGCTCTTGTGCAATCGCTGGCGATTTCATGTCTTTCTTAAGACGCGTGATATCTAGTCCCACCCCTTTGGCAATTGACATAATGCGCTTCTCATTTAAGCGGCCTGTGGATTCCATCAACGCATCATGAAACTTCATGTATTTATCTTGGCGCTGTGACGCTAAAGCGGCAGAAGAGGCCAGCATGGAGACTTTGCCAAAGATAGGAAACTCTTTGAACACAAAGCGCACATTTTTGTGTTTGGCTAACAGTTTATCGATGATGGGACCCATGCGTTTACAGTGAGGGCACTGGTAGTCAAAGAACTCAACGACGTTAATTTTAGCGGATTTGTTGCCTACAACAGGTGTCTCCGGAGCATCAAAAATTTGTTTCGCGTTACTGCCCACAGCATTTTGTACTTGGTCTTCCTGTAATTTTTTAGACATTTGGATCAATATCTGTGGATTTTTCATCAAGTAATCATGGGTGATTTTTTCGATGGCTTTCGTCTGTGAAGCAGAAAATGGTGTGGCAAAGCATGTGAGCGTTGCTAGGCAAAGCGCGGTTAAACCAAGTTTTTTAATCATAGTCACAAAGGTCCCCTTAATTTAATGATGATTATTTCCCAGGCTATCGTATGTTTTGCTAAGAGTCTAGCAAAGTGAGCTCGGGTTCTTGTATACACTCTTTCTCATTGACAGTCTGCTCTTTGATGGCGAGATGCAACCCGGCAAATACCATCGCAAAGTAGACAAATAAATGGCCAGGAGTGGTGTCCATAAACCAAGAGTTGATGGCGCAACCAAAGCCGTAAGCAACATAAAGACCTCTAGCGAAGACTTTGATGCCTGCGGGTAGGTTCTGAGTCGTTTGCCAGCCAGATAAGAAAAGTAAAAGCATGATAAACAATCCCGGTAGTCCCAATGCGACAGAAGTATTGAGGTATTCGTTATGTGGATTGGTTGTCACAATGACATGTTGGTTAGGTTTATTCGCAAACTGTGCCTTGTAAACAAGGGGTAGACTACCGGGACCATAACCCATTAGTGGGTGTGATAGTACCAATTTCCCTGTATTTATCGCAAAGTCGAAGCGTTCTCTAACAGAGGCATTATGCTTTCTTTTTTCAGGAGGATTCTTGGAGGGGAAGCCCCAAAAAGTTGTAATTTTTTCTAAATAGTTCAAGTTAGCTAGCCGACTTACGACAGGCGCGTGGAAAGTGATCGTTAGTCCGATTAAGATGCCAAGTAAGCAGGTACCATAAATGGCAGACTTCAGTTGCTGGCGGGTTACTACCCAATAAAGAGTTAACAGTACAAAGACAATTACCCCGGATCGGCCAGGATTGATAAAGAACAGGAAGCCTAGCATCATCAATAAAAGTAAATGTTTAGAGAGTTGTTGTGAACGTCCCTGAGACGCATTTGGTCGACACAATAGCCAAAAACTTGCTAGTGCCATACAGAGGCCCGTTGCAATGTAGTTGCGAAAAAGGTGGCTAGATTGGACCGGGGAAAAGTTTGGGTGGAGTATGCAGTAAACTATGCTAATTAGTGCGACTGCTGCCATTGTTAAACCAAAAACATCCAAACAGCGTAAAACCCATTTACGCTCTTTTACTAATGGCAGAAAAAAGATCCCCAGCAAAAATTTATTATATTTAAGTGCATAATGAAAGGCCATATGACAGCTTGCATGAGAGTAAACTGTTGCGCCGAGCCACATAAAACAGAAAAGCACGCAGAGCATTGTAAAGGTAGATTGACCAAAGAGCTCGAGTATCCTGGTTCCTCGGCCTGAAACGAGTACTAAGATAGGAATCAAGATGAACCCAATATTAGTACCGGCGGTGGTCGTTGGAATCAGGGCAGCCAAAACGACTAGTAAATACTCGGCGGTAGAGAATAACATGTTCCGCCAATTAGTGTACATTTCTTTAACCTGTGTGATGCAATCACGCAAGTTTATGTTGCGAGTCTTACTTTTGCAACTTATGCTTTGGGATTGCCGCAACATTGTTGAGTGGGCTAACGCTTAGCGTTCAGTAAACGCATTCTGCTTTGCTTTTATCAATGGCTTAAGGAGATAGGTCAAAATCGATTTTTTGTTGGCCAAAATGTGAACTGTTGCGGTCATGCCAGGGATGATCTCAAGCTTGCGGTTTATGTTTTTGGCTTTTGAGAGTGTGTTACTGTCTGTGCGAATACGGATCTTATAAAAGCTTTGGCCTTTGTCTTTTTCATCCACCACAGTATCAGGGGCGATGTACACCACCTTACCGGTCAAGCCACCATAGATTGAAAAGTCATAAGCGGTGATTTTGACAACAGCTTTTTGGTTTTTATGGATAAAACCGATATCACTTGGGCGAATCTTCGCTTCGATAAGCAAAGTATCTTCAGTTGGTAGGATCTCCATAATATCTTGGCCCGGTTTAACTACCTGACCAATGGTGTTAACAAACACGTCTTTAATTTCACCATTCACCGGCGACGTAATCGTGGTGCGATTCATTCTATCTTTTTCGTTAACTAATGCTTCGGCTAGGCTAGAGAGTTCGGCACTAAATTTGTTGAGCTCTGCTTGAGACTCTTCTTTGAAGACCTCGGCTTTCTCATCGCGCTCACCCTTGATATCGTTTAACTGTCGCTCTAAACGGATGAGTTCAATTTTGGAAATAACGCCATCTTTGACTAGTGGTTTGGTGATATTGACTTCTTTTAGGGTGAGATCATAATTTTGTTGTAACGTTTTGATAGCATGCCCTAAGTTTTGCTTACGAGAGTTAAACAACTTCATCTCTCTTTTGGCAAGATCGGGGCGAGTTTGTAACAGCTCTTGTGGGAAATCAATCTGATCATTGCCGGCCACTTCCGCTTTGAGTCTTGCAATTTGCGCTTGCAAGCTGAAGTACTTTTGGTTTTGCTCACGAAACGAGGAGGCAAAGCGAGTGGGATCGAGCTTTAAGAGTACTTGGCCTTTTTTAACATGTTCACCTTGCGAGACCAGAACTTCTGCTACGATTCCACCTTCTAGACTCTGGATACGCTTGATGTGGGAAGAGGGGATCACTTTTGCTTCGCCAGTGGTCATTTCATCGACTTTTGCATTGTGTGCCCAGAAAAGGAAAGAACCAAACAAACATAAAATTAGAACGACAAGTGCACCCGCGAAACGGGTTTTTTTGAATAAGATAGCAGACTTAATGTCGCTGACGAAATCCATTTCATCCACAGAGACTTTGTTCTTATCATTCATCACCAGGCGTCCTTAATTTTTGGTTGCTTTGATTTTATTTTGCGCGAGTGCTTGGAACACTTGCTCTTTAGGGCCGTCAGCAACAATCTTACCGTTATCGACAACAATAATTCTATCCACTAAATCAAGCATGGTACGCTTGTGGGTAACGAGCAGTAAGGTCTTATTAAGGATGTAGTGCTGCATTTTATTGATGAACTCGCGCTCGGAGGTGTTATCGGTTGAGCTTGTGGGTTCGTCAAATACTAGAATTTGAGGATCCGGTAAGACGGCTCGTGCGATGGTAATAGCCTGACGTTGACCCCCTGAAAGTTGATCGCCTCGTTCACCGACCGGCATATCAAAACCCATGGGATGACGGTTGACAAAATGATGCACGCCTGAGAGCTCGGCAGCTTTCAGTAGCGCGCTGTCATCTGCCCAGGGCGCTCCGGCAGTGATGTTGTCACGGACGGAACCATAAAATAACATGCAATCTTGGCCAACATAGCCAATGTTGCGTCTTAGATCAGCCGGATCGAGTTGACCTATATCAGTACCATCGATGCGGATGCTTCCTTCATTAGCGCCGTACAATGACATGATGAGCTTGATTAAGCTACTTTTACCAGAACCTATGCGGCCAATCACGCCAACATGCTCACCAGGTTCTATCGAAAAGGATACGCCATCTAAAGCGGCGACTTCTTGGCCTGGATAGGCAAACTTCACATTTAAAAATTCAATTTTACCTTTCATCACCGGACGATGAACAAAGTTTTTATTTTGTGGGCGCTCAACCGGTAAGTTCATAATCTCATTGAGACCGTTTAAGCCAAGCTTTGACTGTTGGTAACGCGTGATCATGTTGGCAATTTGACCCAGTGGCGCCAGACAACGACCACTCAAGATGGTACAAGCAATCAGTCCCCCCATAC
>JAUHZG010000095.1 GCA_030425845.1 Gammaproteobacteria bacterium | reverse complement strand
ATGATTAAAGTCAATATTCATAATACTAACTGTGCAGTCAATGAATTTAGACAAGATAAGTCACTCTCCACCCGAAAAAAATTCCACTTTAGAGACATCCTCCTCGATGACGACATTGCAACTCTACAAAGCGAGCAATTACAGCTGCTAGGAAGTATGCTTTCGCATATCAACTTCGTTACCCAAACCTCACGCCACGACACAGCCTCTGTCATTCTTAAAGGCCTCATACGCGAATTAGAGAATTTCCTTTATAGTTTTCAAGGTGACGGCTCAACACTCTCGCTAGCGAAAAAATCTAGAGACAAACTATTAGGCTATAAGCAATCACTTGACAGTCTATTATCAACCAAATTCACAAGTGGTTTAACCGATACCGATCCCAGTTGTCGGCTACTACTGCTTCAATCAACACTTACTAGTTACGTACTCACTATTACCGATAATGGCAAAGAGAATGGTCTCAACAAAGCTTTATTTACAGCCAGCTTAGAGCAAGCGCTTATTGCCTTTAGTAGTGGCGCCTCCACAGGTTGGTGTAAAAGCGGTGCCGATCGTAAAGGCTTGGAGCGCATTAGCACGTCTGCCCTTTTGGCAACCACTGTCCGTCGTTCCCGAGTACCGCTCTATAGAGACAATCCTGAACAAATGTCTCACTATGCACAGGCATGTGCAGACATTTTGTTAGGAGGTAATGCTATAGCAGTTAGAGAATGTGGTAATCCTGGTAGCCAGGGAATTAAAAACATTCATAAGATTTTTCACCCAGCCGTGGTTAAACTCATTCCCGCCCGAGTGCTACAACACATCATGGGAAGTGCAAAACTCTCAAAACTCACAGGTACCCTTCCAGCACCACAAGAACTATTCGAACCCGCATCTCTGGAGGGATCCTCAGCAGAAGTTCGACTCAATGTCACACCTGCTCGCGGACCTGTGCAGGCGCCGAGTCTCGACGATATCGATGATCTGAGTTTTTCACTGAATGACTACCTTCGATCGCTCACAGACTCCCGCCCTATCGGGACACTAGATCTAAGTTCCCCCCACTTACCGTTGTCAGTTAGCGCAAAATTACACGCCTATGCTGCTTCTTATGATAGTCAAGAAACACAGGAACAGCAGCGTGCAATCTTATTGTTCGCAAGACTCTTAGGGCAAGTTCCAGGAATCTATCAAGAGCTACTGTACTTATGCTCGCAGAAATCTCACCCTAGCTTTTTCTTCATGAGCCGTCTGTCAAACGCCGTTCTGCGTCCATCCATTATGCAGATAGCACATGCCTTTAACGACGACTGCAATACGGTCATTACGCACCTCGCACAACTATTGCAACCCATCCAAGGGAAAGAAGCACATGATGCTAGAACTGCGCCTTTTGGTCGTTTACTGACTAGTTATACAACGCCCTTTTGCCAAGTGTGTTGCGCTAACCCAAACCAGTTCGCTGCCAGCCTTTGGTTTAAAGTACGCCAGTATCCTTCAATTGCCGCCTTTGCGCTAGTAGACGGTGCTCTGGTAATTGCCGGTATCGCTGCTTATAACACCCAGGTGCCGAACCAGTTCGAACAACTAGCACGCTGGGTATTTCGTACAGGCATCGCGCTCGCTTTATATAGCGCCTACCAAATTTACTCTTCTCACGAAAAGGTAAAGCAAGCTGATCGCCATGTTCAAGAGAGCACACAAACTATGCAAGCGCAAGCGTTAGCCCTGACATAACAAAGAGCGCTCTTGGGAAACAAGGGCGCTTTACGACTCTTTGTGGCGCATATGAGGGAATAAAATCACGTCCCGAATCGATGGGCTATCAGCAAATAGCATAACTAGCCTGTCGATGCCTATGCCCTCACCGGCAGTTGGGGGTAGCCCATACTCAAGGGCGGTGACATAGTCAGCATCATAATGCATGGCTTCGTCATCACCGGCATCTTTCGCAGCAACTTGTGCGGAAAAACGCTCTGCTTGATCTTCGGCATCATTTAACTCTGAAAAGCCATTCGCCACTTCACGTCCGCCAATGAATAATTCAAACCGGTCGGTAATAAACGGATTGTCATCATTACGACGTGCGAGTGGTGACACTTCCGCGGGATACTCTGTAATAAAGGTAGGATCGATAAGGCGATGTTCAGCAATCGCCTCAAACAGTTCAGTCTGGCACTTACCCAGACCATAGTCGTCTTTGAGTTCGACTTTGTGTTTAGCCGCGAGTGCTTTGACTTTTGCTATATCATTTAAGTCCTCGACACTCACACTGTCATCGTACTTCACAATGGCTTCTCTCATAGTCAAACGCGTGAAGGGTTTACCAAAGTCATAGTCATGACCACTAGAGACGAAACTAGGCTTACCGAATAATGTTTGCGCCACTTCACGCAACATCGCTTCTGTCAGCGTCATCAGATCTTTATAGTCGGCATATGCTTGGTAAAACTCTAACATAGTAAACTCAGGATTGTGCCGAGTGGATAAGCCCTCGTTACGGAAGTTACGGTTGATCTCAAACACCCTATCAATGCCACCCACGACTAAACGCTTCAAATAAAGCTCAGGTGCCACGCGTAAATACAATGGCATATCCAGCGCATTGTGATGGGTGACAAACGGTCTTGCCGTCGCCCCACCTGGGATCACATGCATCATCGGCGTTTCAACTTCACAATACTCACGTGCCAGTAAAAACCCGCGTATGGCATGCACTATCTGACTACGCATGAAAAAGCGATCTTTGCTTTCTTGATTGACCATCAAATCCAAATAACGTTGGCGATAGCGCGTCTCTTGATCAGAAAGCCCGTGAAACTTATCAGGCAATGGGCGAATGGATTTGGTGAGTAATTCGATCTCGGTAGCATGCACGGATAACTCGCCGGTTTTAGTTTTAAACAAGGTCCCTTTGATCCCGACAATATCGCCTAAGTCCCATTGTTTAAATTCATCATAAAGGCCTTCGGCAATATCACTCTTGCGAACGTACGCCTGCATGCGACCACTCATGTCTTGGATCTGAATGAAGCTTGCTTTACCCATTAAACGCTTCAACATAATGCGACCAGCGATAGCGACTTCTATGGCTTGTGCTTTGAGCCAATCGCCTTCTTTCTCGTCAAACTCACTATGCAATGCACCGGCGAAAGAATCCGGACGAAATTGATTCGGGAAGGCATTGCCACGCTCGCGCAGTTTCGCTAACTTTTCACGACGAGTCGCAATAATTTCATTTTCATCGACCACGGTGTCTTCTTGTTTCTCGCTCATGTGTTTCTACCCTTTATTGTCCTACTTGTTGCTTTAAGCTTGCTTCGATAAATTGATCAAGCGCGCCATCTAATACAGCACCGGTATTGCCCGTCTCTACCCCTGTGCGCAGATCCTTAATCCGTGCATCATCGAGTACGTACGAGCGAATTTGGCTGCCCCAACCGATGTCGGCTTTATTCGCTTCGGCTTGTTGCTGCTCTTCATTACGCTTTTGCATCTCTAACTCGTAGAGTTTGGCACGTAGCTGCTTCATTGCTTGTGCTTTGTTTTTGTGTTGTGAACGGTCGTTTTGGCATTGGACCACAATGCCTGTCGGTTCATGTGTAATGCGCACTGCCGAGTCGGTACGGTTAACGTGCTGCCCGCCCGCGCCACTCGCACGATAAGTATCTACGCGCAAGTCCGCTGGATTGATATCAATATCCACATCATCATCAATCTCAGGCGAAACAAAAACCGAGGCAAACGAGGTATGACGACGATTACCCGAGTCAAAGGGAGACTTTCGCACCAAACGGTGCACGCCGCTCTCTGTACGCGCCCATCCAAAAGCATAAGAACCGGTTAACTTGATGGTCGCACTTTTGATACCGGCCACCTCGCCAGCTTGTGCATCCATGATCTCTACAGCAAAGCCCTTATCTTCCGCCCAGCGCATATACATACGCAACAACATGTCAGCCCAGTCTTGCGCTTCGGTACCGCCCGAACCTGATTGAATGTCGATGTACGCATTGTTGGCATCTTGCTCGCCACTGAACATACGGCGAAATTCGAGTTGTTTGATCTGCTCTTCGTAAGTCGCGACTTCCTCTTCGATGGCCGTGACAGACGCGGTATCGTTTTCTTCTGCGGCGAGTTGTACAAGCTCTTTGCCGTCCTCAAGACCACTGCTGACGCTATCGAAGACTTTGATCAGCTCTTCTAGTTCAGCGCGTTCACGCCCTAGCTTTTGCGCGCGTTCTTGATCGGACCACACATCAGGCTGCTCTAACTCTCGGGAAACTTCCTCAAATCGTTCACACAAGACAGGATAGTCAAAGATACCTCCGCAGTTCATTCAAACGCGAGGTAAGATCGTCGATTTGGCTAAGAATTGGATTAATTTCTAACATTTACGCTGCCCAGATTGATGTGAGCAGAGATTGTAGGGGATTTGTTCGTAATTGACAATTATAGCAGGGTAAAGACTAGCGGCTCGTCTTAACTCAGCTTAGTGCATGGAAGGTTACTTCTTTCGGACACAGTTACTCTCCATGTCATGCTTCGGCTTGACCCAACATGCAATTCTTCGGCTTGACCGAAGAATCCAATATATATTAGATCCTCCGGTCAAGCCGCAGGATGACATCGCAAAAATTACGCGATACAGGCGTCTTCCACCAACCCTGAAGAGAGAGTCAATGCGACCAACTCGGCGAGCGATTTGGCCTGCATTTTTTTCATGACTTTCGCACGATGGGTTTCAACCGTGTTGACTGAGATATTGAGCGTTGAGGCAATCGTCTTGCTAAGCTTACCTGCCACCATCAACTTCATGACTTCGCGCTCACGAGGCGTTAACAACCCTGCTCGCAAATAAATGTCAGCATTTCGTTTCTGACGCTCAATGCGTGAATTATCATTGCGAAGAGCACGGTAGACGGACTCAAGCAGTAAATGACTGTTGAGAGGTTTGGTTAAGAAGTCTTCAGCGCCTGACTTCATCGCACGCACAGCTGTCGTGACATCGGCATGAGCCGTGATAAAAATAATCGGGATCTTGATCCCTTGTTTGAGTAATTTTTCTTGTAATTCTAGCCCGCTCATACCCGGCATGCGGACATCGAGGATCATACAACTGGGCGTCAGCTCATCATATTCAGCAAAAAATGCATCTGTTGTATGATAGGTTTTTACTTGATAGCCTACCGACTGAATAAGCCAATAAATCGCCTCAGTAACATCCTTATCGTCATCAATAACATAAACTATTTGATCGTGTTCCATCGAAATTTCTCTCCTTATTTACCCTCTGACCTTCGGGCTGTTGATTTGTTCTAAAGTAGTTATTTACCACTAATTGCGATTGTAGCGAGTTCATGGTTTTTTGTAAAAAAGTCAAATTTTTGCGAATTTGGCATTTTATTTCACCCCCCTTAAATCATGAGCAAATAATCATATATAAATCATATGGTTACATGTAATCCAACCACACACCCTCATAAGTGTGTCCTCTGCCTCTTCGAATAATCACCATGTTCCGGTAGCGCCCTCATCGGCAACGCGTAGCCCACTTTGCTCCTCATGTATCCACTTTGGTTCGTAAGTCTCAGATTTTTACGCTAGACTCAGCTTTATCTGCCGGGTAGGAGGAAAATATGTCAACCAAGAAGAATATCTTATATGCTCAATCAGGTGGGGTCACCGCTGTCATCAACGCAACTGCTTCAGGTGTTATTCAAGCCGCGCGCGCGAACAGTGACAAAGTCGGAAAGGTCTACGCCTCGCAAAATGGCATCTTAGGTACCCTAAAAGAAGAGCTGTTTGATACGTCCCTAGAGTCAGACGAAGATATCCTCGCCCTATCACATACCCCTGGAGGTGCTTTCGGTAGCTGCCGCTACAAACTCAAGACACCCTCGACCAACCCAGAACAATTCAAACGCTTGTTTGAAATTTTTGAAGCCCATAATATCGGTTATTTCTTCTATAACGGTGGCGGTGACTCTCAAGATACCACCTTGAAGATAGCCGAATATGCTGACGAGATTGACTACCCCATCCAATGTATTGGGCTTCCAAAAACTATCGATAATGATTTAGCTCACACTGATAACTGCCCTGGTTTTGGCTCGGTTGCCAAGTACGTTGCCACCTCCATTCGCGAAGCAGGGCTAGATGTCCTATCAATGTCAGCGACCTCAACTCAAGTATTTATCCTAGAGGTCATGGGACGTCATGCTGGGTGGATTGCCGCCGCGGGCGGCCTCGCTGCGGATGCCGAAGGTGCCGCACCTCATATTATTTTACTGCCTGAAATACCCTTTAGTCAGCAAGACTTCTTAAACAAAGTCAAACATCACGTCGAGACACACGGCTATTGTGCCATGGTCGTCTCAGAAGGCGTCAAAGACGAACACGGCCGCTTCTTATCGGATGCCGGCTATGTTGATGCCTTTGGCCATACACAATTGGGCGGTGTCGCTCCCGTGCTGGCGCATATCATAAAGAAAGAACTTGGCTACAAATATCACTGGGCGGTTTCTGATTATCTGCAACGTTCGGCAAGACACCTGGCAGCCGAGGTAGATGTCGCCCAAGCCGAAGCACTAGGGAAAGCCGCGATTAACATGGCACTAGAGGGCAAACATAAAGTAATGCTCACTATAGAGCGCCAAAACAACGATGGCGACTATGGCTGGGAAATCGGAACAGCACCACTCACCGAGATTGCCAACTTTGAGAAGAAAATGCCTCGTGACTACATTTCAGAGGACGGTATGGGGATCACCACGAAATGTCGTGATTATCTTATCCCTCTTATCCAGGGTGAAGCCCATCCGCCGTATCGTGATGGATTGCCTTATTACGTTAAGTTGAAGAAAGTATTAGTAAAAAAGAAATGTTCCACCACTGAAGTTGTGTAATGTTTGCATTTTAATGACGCTTAGGACATAATAACTCACATTACTTTCAACTTGTATTCATTGTGAGAGGATATTATGTCTAAAATCAGCGAAATATTGAAACGCCTAATGGCGGAGAAAGAACTCCGTACTGCCGAGCTTGCGCGCCAAGTGAATCTGCCTCAGCCTACCGTCCATCGAATCGTAACGGGTGTCAGCCCTAATCCTCACATGGGATCGTTAGTACCGATTGCTGAGTTTTTCAATCTCACCGTCGAGCAACTGCGCGGATTGCACCCTATCCCTAATTTCGACAACATCGGCAGTCCAATGCAGCGAGTCACTGGCTGGCGTCAATTGCCCGTGATCACCTTGGCACAAGCTTACCACTGGCCCCCAGAATCCGAAGAGGAGCGCCACAAAATGCTACTGCAACTTTCCACCTACACAGATGCCAAGGTCGCTCAAGCGTCGTTTGCCACAACCGTCAATGATGCCTCCATGGAACCTTACTTCCCTGAAGGCTCTTTACTCGTGATCGATTGCGAGTCCAAACCCAACGATCGCGATTTCGTACTTGCCAAGTTAGAGGGCGCAAGTGAGGCAGTTTGTCGTCAGATCTTAGTCAATGGTGGCGATACTTACTTGCGTCCATTGAGCCCAGAATTGCAAGCATTGCCGATGACTAAAGCCACCGATGATATGTTGATTGGCCGTATTGCGCAGTCTAGGCATAATTTCAGATAAACTGGGTATAAGAGCTCTGAAACATATACCGTTAGCGGAACGTCACTAGCCGATAGCCAGCAAATACGCTACAGTTATTTCATGGACACAGGACATGACTCTCAGCGACGCTACGTAAGAAAGAACCACTCCCTAGCTGCTCGCGTAGGCTACTTCTTTTTGCTGATCGCTACACTCGCTGGCTTAGGGCTTTTTATGACAGTATTTGTATACGGCTATCGTATTATCAAACTAGTACTGGCTAGCGAAATCACTCAATTCAATTGGAAGCAGCCCGCTTGCATTCATTTTCTCGCGTTGCTGGTGATCTGGTTTATCTTTACTAGCTTCTTGCAATGTATTTATGTTGTCTTGATCAATCGCAACCCTGCCCTCTCACAAAAGCAAAAAGGCAAGTGGATAGCCTGGACCTTAATCGCCTATCCTTTTTCGAATCTGTGGTATTTGTTACGCTCGAAGTAACACAGGTGGCCCACGTCTCTAGCGATTTTCAAGCAAATCCAACCACTTGAGCAGCGGATAAAAAACACTCGAGAGCACAATGGCAATCCCAGCTCCTAACGCAGACTCCACAAAGCGCGAAAAAGCATTGAGCCAGGGCGACTCGTGCGGGTTTATCAGTCCTAA